>NZ_MYFP02000024.1:0-21359 GCF_004514465.2 Microbacterium sp. MEC084
TCTAGCGGTGCGCGCGTCCACTGAGTGGTTCTCGATGTACGGTCGAGAACACAACAACAAAGCTTTTGTTGTGACTGAAACATCAACAGTGTTTCGGCGGTCATAGCGAGAGGGAAACGCCCGGTCACATTCCGAACCCGGAAGCTAAGCCTCTCAGCGCCGATGGTACTGCAGGGGGGACCCTGTGGGAGAGTAGGACACCGCCGGACTTCCTTTACGAGAGGGCCACCCAACGCTGGGTGGCCCTCTTGCGTTAACACGGCAGTATGGAGGAGTGGATATGGCTGCGGAGGACGGCGACCGACCCGACCGAGGACGGCACGACCGAGGCGATCGCCCGGGAGCTCCTCGAGGCCGTGACGGCGCCCGCGGACCGCGGCGCGAGGGCGGTCCGCGGGACGCCGGCGCCTCCGGCGGCCGCCGCCCGCAGCGCGACGGCGACCGCCCTCGCTACAGCGATCGCGACTCCCGTCCGCAGCGCGAGGGAGACCGTCCGCGTCGTGACGGCGACCGTCCCTCGTACGGTGACCGTCCGCGTCGTGACGGCGACCGTCCGTCGTACGGCGATCGTCCGCGTCGTGACGGCGACCGTCCGTCGTACGGCGATCGTCCGCGTCGCGATGGCGACCGTCCTTCGTCCGGCGATCGTCCCCGCCGTGATGGCGACCGTCCCGCTTATGGTGATCGTCCGCGTCGCGACGGGGACCGTCCGTCGTACGGCGATCGTCCGCGTCGCGACGGGGACCGTCCGTCGTATGGCGATCGTCCCGCTTACGGTGACCGTCGTCCCAAGCGCGATGGCGATCGTCCCTCGTACGGTGACCGCCGTCCGCAGCGCGATGGCGACCGCCCTTCGTACGGGGACCGTCGCCCGGAGCGCGACGGGGACCGTCGTTCCTACGGTGACCGTCCGCGTCGTGACGGCGACCGTCGCTCGTACGGTGACCGTCCGCGTCGCGACGGCGACCGTCCCTCGTACGGCGACCGTCGTCCGCAGCGCGATGGGGACCGTCCGCGACGTGACGGAGACCGTCCGCGCTCGTTCCGGGACGGCAACCGCCGCCCTCAGCGCGATGGCGGGCGCCCGTCGGGGGAGCGCCGGTTCGACGATCGCCGCGACGACCGCGAGCGCTCGAACTCGCGGCCGCCGGAGCACGCCCGTATCCCCGACCCGGAGCTGCCCGACGACATCACGCCCCGTGATCTCCCGGGGGCGGCCCGCAACGAGCTGAAGACCCTCAGCAAGGAGAACGCCGAGCGCGTCGCGCGCCACCTGGCGATGGCGGCCCGCACGCTCGACGAGGACCCCGCGCTCGCGCACGAGCACGCCCTCGCCGCCGTGCGCCACGCCGGCCGCGTGTCGATCGCGCGCGAGACGCTCGCGATCACCGCGTACACCACGGGCGATTACGCGCTCGCCCTCCGCGAGCTGCGGACGTACCGCCGCATCACCGGACGCGACGACATGATCGCGATGATCGTGGACAGCGAGCGCGGCATGGGGCGTCCCGACCGGGCGCTCGAGGAGGGCCGCGCGGTCGACCGCGCCGCTCTTCCGCCGGCCGTGCGCGTCGAGCTCGCGATCGCGATGTCGGGCGCGCGCCTGGACATGGGGGAGACGCAGCTCGCGCTCGCCGAACTGGACATCCCCGAGCTGGACCCCGACCGCGCGTTCGAGTGGAGCCCCGGTCTCTTCGCGGCCCGCGCGAATGTGCTCGAGGACCTGGGGCTCCACGACGAGGCGGCCGAGTGGCGGCGCCGCGCGGAGATCGCCGCCGACGCGCTCGGGCACACGGTCGACGAGGACGAGTTCGACGTGATCGAGATCGACGATGCCGACACCGAGGAGCTGCCGGAGTCGCCGGAGGAGGTCGCCCCCGCGGAGCCCGCCCCTGTCGAGAAGCCGGCCGCTGAAGAGCCGGCCGCCG
Organism: Microbacterium sp. MEC084; assembly: GCF_004514465.2. NCBI lineage: Bacteria > Bacillati > Actinomycetota > Actinomycetes > Micrococcales > Microbacteriaceae > Microbacterium > Microbacterium sp. MEC084. The sequence goes on from NZ_MYFP02000024.1 coordinate 1,929, forward strand.
AGGATGAGACGTTCTCGGTCGAGGACGAGGTCGCCGAGATCCTCGCGGAGATCGACGCCGAGCCGGAGCCCGCGGACGACACGCCGGAGTCGCCGGCGGTGAGCGACGAGGACGAGGACGGAGAGGCCCGCCCCGATGGCGCTCTTTTCTAAGCGCGAGAAGGAGCGCACGCCGCTCGACGGGGTCGACGCCGTTCTCGCGGACCTCGACGGCGTCGTGTACGCCGGGCCGGGCGCCATCCCGCACGCGGTCGGGAGCCTGAACCGCGCGGCGGACGAGGGTCGGCGCCTCGGGTACATCACGAACAACGCCTCGCGCACGGACGCGACGGTCGCGGCCCACCTCGTGGAGCTCGGACTCCACACGCGTCCCGAGGACGTCGTCACCAGCCCCCAGGCCGCCATGCGGCTGCTCGCCCAGCGGATCCCGGCCGGCTCGACCGTGCTGGTCGTCGGCGGCGAGGGGCTCGTGGTCGAGGTCGAGAAGGCCGGGTTCGTCGTGACGCGCAGCGCCGACGACGGGCCCGCCGCAGTCGTGCAGGGCTTCGCGCCGGACGTCTCGTGGATGCAGCTCGCCGAGGCCGCCTACGCGCTCGCCCTTCCGGAGGACGAGGGCGGCATCCCGTGGATCGCGACGAACACGGACTGGACGATCCCGCAGGCGCGCGGCATCGCGCCGGGCAACGGCACGCTGGTCTCGGCCGTGCACACCGCGGTCGGCCGCCTCGCGACCGTCGCGGGCAAGCCCGAGGCGCCGATCTTCCACGAGGCGGTCGCCCGTTTCGGCGCGACCTCGCCGCTGTTCATCGGCGACCGGCTCGACACGGACATCCTGGGCGCGAACCGCGCCGGCGTGCCGTCGGCGCTCGTGCTCACCGGCATCGACCGCCCGAAGCACGTGCTCGCCGCGCCGCCGGACAGCCGACCGACCTACATCGTGTCCGACCTGCGGCAGCTGTTCGAGCCGTACCCGGTCGCGCGCGTGAAGGGCGACGCCGTGTGGGTGCGCGACGCCGCCGTGCGGATCGACGGACCCGACGTGCAGATCGTCTCGGAGGGGGAGCCGATCGACCTGCTGCGCGCCGCGGCGAGGGCGATCTGGGACACCGGCCGGCAGATCTTCGGCTTCCGCGTCCCCGAGCGGCTCTACGCCGATCCGTTCCGCTGAGTCGCCGCCCGCGCGACGTATCCTTGACCGCGTGAGCGACAGCAGCGAGGAGCGGTCCGCCGAGGACCGGCAGACCGAGGGCGAGGGCCTGGTGAGCCAGGTGCGGATCATCGAGGGCCAGCCGCTTGCGGACCGCGCCGCCGCCTATGCGAGCCTGCACGACGAGCTCGCGCGGCGCCTCGAGCAGGCGCCCGCCGAGCCCGGCGAATGAGCCTCCGCCTGGACGCCGCGCTGGCCGCGCGCGGCCTGGCGCGCTCCCGCACGCACGCGGCCGCGCTGATTGAGGCGGGGCGCGTCACCGTGGCGGGTCGTGTGGCGTCGAAGGCCTCGATCAAGGTCGACGACGAGACGCCCATCGTGGTCGCCGACGCCGACCACTACGTCAGCCGTGGTGCGCACAAGCTCATCGCGGCGCTCGACGGGTTCGGCGTCGATCCCGCCGGTCGTGTGGCGCTCGACATGGGAGCCTCCACGGGAGGGTTCACGCAGGTGCTCCGCGAGCGCGGCGCCGAGCCGGTCATCGCGGTGGACGTGGGGCACGGCCAGCTGGCGCCGCAGGTGGCCGTCGACGCGGGCGTGCGCTCGGTCGAGGGGTTCAACGTGCGGTACATGACGCGCCAGGGGCTCGCCGAGGCGAGCGGCGTGGAGGAGGCGCCGTCCGTGACCACGGGGGACCTCTCGTTCATCTCGCTCACGCAGGTGCTGCCCGCGGTCGCCGAGGTCGCGGCGGCGGACGCCGACGTCGTGCTGCTGGTGAAGCCGCAGTTCGAGGTGGGGCGGACGCGCATCCCCAAGGGCGGGGTGGTGGCCGACGCCGGCCTCCGGGCCGACGCGGTCACGGAGGTGCTGTTCACGGCGAGGGATCTCGGGATGGGGACGCTCGGCGTGCTGCCGTCTCCGATCCAGGGCACGCACGGCAATGTGGAGGTGCTCATCCACATCGCCCCGGGTCGCGGGACCGATCCGACAGAATGGAAGACCACGATCGACAGATGCAGCGCAGGATGACGAGCGACGGAGGACGATGAGCGAGCGGAGGATCCTGGTCGTCGCCCACGCGCACCGCGAGGACACGGTCGAGGCCGCGGTGAGGGTCGTCGCGCTGCTGCGGGCGGCGGGCGCGCAGCCCGTGCTGTCGCCCGAGGACCGCGCGGAGCTGTCCGCCCTCGCGCCCGTGCTGGCGGATGTGCCCGTGCTCGGCACGGACATCGCGCTCGCCGACATCGAGCTGGCCATCGTGCTGGGCGGCGACGGCACCATCCTGCGCGCCGCCGAGCTGGTGCGCGACGGCACCGCCCCTGTGCTCGGGATCAACATGGGCCACGTCGGCTTCCTCGCCGAGATCGAGCGCGACGCCATGGACGCCGCCGTGCAGCGGGCGGTCGCGGGCGACTACGCCGTCGAGGAGCGGCTCGCGCTGGACGTGCGCGTCAAGGACCGCGCGGGCCGCGTGGTGTACGAGACCTGGGCGCTGAACGAGGCCACGGTCGAGAAGGACAGCCGCGAGCGAATGATCGAGGTCGTCATGGAGATCGACCGGCGGCCGCTGTCGACGTTCGGCGCCGACGGCGTCGTGATCGCGACCCCGACCGGATCGACCGCATACAACTTCTCCGCGGGCGGCCCGGTCATCTGGCCGACCGTGCAGGCCATCGCCGTCGTGCCCCTGTCGGCGCACGCGCTGTTCGCCAGGCCGCTCGTCGTGGGGCCCGAGCACGCGGTCGCCGTCGAGGTGCTCGAGGGCGGCGCGGGCGCGTCGGCCGTGCTGTGGTGCGACGGACGCCGGTCGCACCCGCTGCCGCCGGGCGCCCACGTGGCCGTGCGCCGGTCCGCCCAGCCCGTGCGCCTCGCACGCCTGCACCCGGCGGTGTTCACCGACCGCCTGGTGCGCAAGTTCAAGCTCCCCGTCGAGGGATGGCGCGGGCCCGCCGAGCCGACCGCGACCGGGGTGATCGACACCATCCCGCCGGAGGCCGACGAATGACCCGTGGCGGAGGCGACTCGTGATCGAAGAGATGCGGCTGCGCGACCTCGGCGTGATCAGCGAGGCGACGCTCCCGATCGGGCCCGGGTTCACCGCCATCACGGGCGAGACGGGCGCCGGCAAGACCATGGTCGTGACGGGGCTGGGACTGCTGCTCGGTCAGCGGGCCGATTCCGGCGCCGTGCGCGCGGGCGCGCCGCAGGCCTCGGTCGAGGGCGTCTGGATCGTGCCCGAGGAGGGTGCCGTGGCCGAGCGCGTGCGCGAGGCCGGCGGCGACGTCGAGCCGATCGGCGGCGGGCAGGCGGAGCTGTACCTGTCGCGCACGCTGGCGGCCGAGGGCCGCAGCCGGGCGAGCGTGGGCGGCCGGGCGGCGCCCGCCGGCGTCCTCTCGGAGCTCGCGGACGAGCTGATCGTCGTCCACGGCCAGTCCGATCAGCTGCGGCTCAAGTCGGCGGCCGCTCAGCGCGACGCGCTCGACCGGTTCGCCGGAGACCCCGTCCGCGAGGCGCTCGCCGCCTACCGCGAGGCTTACGAGGCCTGGCGGGCGCTGGACCGCGAGCTCGAGTCCATCACGTCGCACCGCGAGGCGCGCGCGGCCGAGGCGGCCGCGCTCCGGGCGACGCTCGCGGAGATCGAGCAGGCGGCGCCGGAGGCTGGGGAGGACGTGGCTCTCGCCGAGCGCGCCGAGCGTCTCGCGAACGCCGAGGAGCTGCGCGCGGCGGCGGCGGTCGCCCGGGAGGCGCTGTCGAGCGAGGACGGCGCGGTCGACGTGTCGACCCTGCTCGCGGAGGCGCGTCGCGCGCTCGAGCGCGTGGCGGATCCGGCGCTGGCGGCGCTCGGGGAGCAGCTGGCGGACCTCGGCTACCGCGCCGCGGACATCGCGGTGGAGCTGTCGGGGTTCCTCGCCGACCTGGACGAGACCGGCCCCCAGGAGCTCGCCGCCGTCGAGGAGCGTCGCGCCGTGCTGAACGGGCTCGTGCGCGCGCACGGCTCGCTCGACGCGGCCATCGCGCTGCTGGAGTCGGGATCCGCGCGCCTGGCCGAGCTGGATGACGACGACGACCGCGTGGAGCGGCTGCGCGCGCAGCTGGCCGACGCGCGCGCCGGGCTCGACGTGCGGGCCGAGGCTCTGACCGCGGCGCGGACGAGCGCGGCAGAGCGCCTCGCCGAGGCGGTCACCGAAGAGCTGCACGCCCTCGCGATGCCCGACGCGCGCCTGCTCGTCCAGGTGAGCCCGGGCGCGGAGTCCGCGCACGGGCGCGACGACGTCGCGCTGCTGCTGGCGCCGCATCCGGGTGCCGAGCCCCGGCCGGTCTCGCGCGGCGCCTCGGGCGGTGAGCTGAGCCGCGTGATGCTCGCGATCGAGGTCGTGATCGCGGGCACCGACCCCGTGCCGACCTTCGTGTTCGACGAGGTGGATGCCGGTATCGGCGGCGCGGCCGCGATCGAGGTCGGCCGTCGCCTCGCCCGACTCGCCGAGACGTCGCAGGTGATCGCCGTCACGCATCTCGCGCAGGTCGCGGCGTTTGCGGGCAACCACCTCAGCGTGGTGAAGGCGAACGACGGATCCGTGACGTCGTCGAGCGTCAGCCGGCTCGAGGGCGCCGACCGTGAGGCCGAGATGGCGCGCCTGCTGTCCGGCCTGTCGGACTCCGAGGCCGCGCTGACCCACGCCCGTGAGCTGCTGCAGCTCGGATCCGTGCGGGCGTGAGCCGTGCGGCGCCCGACCCGGGCGTGACACGATAGGCGGAACGCGCGCCGCGCGGCCCCGACGACCATCCGACTGATAGGATCGAAGCCCGTGATGCAGACTCCTGGCGCGGGACCCGAGACCACCACCAAGCAGATCTTCGTGACGGGTGGTGTCGTCTCCTCGCTCGGCAAGGGCCTCACCGCGGCGAGCCTCGGCAATCTGCTGACGGCCCGCGGACTGCACGTCGTGATGCAGAAGCTCGACCCGTACCTGAACGTGGATCCGGGCACCATGAACCCGTTCCAGCACGGCGAGGTCTTCGTGACCGACGACGGCGCCGAGACCGACCTCGACATCGGCCACTACGAGCGCTTCCTCGACGTCAACCTGAGCCAGGCGGCCAACGTCACGACCGGTCAGATCTACTCGCAGGTGATCGCGCGCGAGCGCCGCGGGGAGTACCTCGGCGACACCGTGCAGGTCATCCCGCACATCACGGACGAGATCAAGCGCCGCATGCGCCTGCAGGCCGAGGCCGACCCGAAGCCCGATGTGATCATCACCGAGGTCGGCGGCACCGTCGGCGACATCGAGTCGCAGCCGTTCCTCGAGGCCGCCCGTCAGCTGCGCCACGAGCTCGGCCGCGACAACGTGTTCTTCGTGCACGTGTCGCTCGTGCCGTTCATGGGCGCGTCAGGCGAGCAGAAGACCAAGCCGACACAGCACTCGGTGGCGGCCCTCCGTCAGGTCGGCGTCCAGCCCGACGCGCTCGTGCTGCGCAGCGACCGCCCGGTGAGCGAGTCGAACCGCAACAAGATCGCGCTGATGTGCGACGTCGACGTCGAGGGCGTCGTGAACACGGTCGACCTGCCGAGCATCTACGACATCCCCTCGACGCTCAACGACCAGGGGCTCGACGCCTATATCGTGCGCCGCCTGGGCCTCGCGGCCGGCGAGGTCGACTGGACCCGCTGGAACACCGTGCTGCAGGCCGTGCACAACCCGAAGCACGAGGTCACGATCGGCCTCGTGGGCAAGTACATCGACCTGCCCGACGCCTACCTGTCGGTCACCGAGGCGCTCAAGGCGGGCGGCTTCGCGCACGACGTCAAGGTCAACATCCGCTGGATCCCCTCCGACACGTGCGAGACGCCGGAGGGCGCGGCCAAGCAGCTCGGCGACCTCGACGCGATCTGCGTGCCCGGCGGCTTCGGCATCCGCGGCATCGAGGGCAAGCTCGGCGCGCTGCGCTTCGCGCGCGAGCAGGGCATCCCCGCGCTGGGCCTGTGCCTCGGCCTGCAGTGCATGGTGATCGAGTACGCGCGCAACGTGGCCGGCATCGCGGACGCATCGTCGAGCGAGTTCGACCCCGAGACGAGCGCCCCGGTCATCGCGACCATGGCCGAGCAGGTCGACATCCTCGCCGGCGGCGACCTGGGCGGCACCATGCGCCTGGGGCTGTACCCCGCGAAGCTCGCGGAGGGCTCCATCGCGGCCGAGGTCTACGGCGCCACCGAGGTCGAGGAGCGCCACCGCCACCGCTACGAGGTCAACAACGCGTACCGCGAGCAGATCTCGGCGGCCGGCATGGTCTTCTCGGGCATCAACCCCGACCTGAACCTCGTGGAGTTCGTCGAGCTGCCGCGCGACGTGCACCCGTACTACATCGCCACGCAGGCCCACCCCGAGCTGCGTTCGCGCCCGACCGACCCGCACCCGCTGTTCCGCGGCCTGGTCGGCGCCGCGGTGGACCGTCACCGCGCGAGCGAGCTCTTCGAGGTCGAGAACGCCTGACGTGGAGATCCGAGACGAGCCCTTCGAGGTCGAGGTGGTGGACTCCCACCTCGTCTTCGAGGGCCGCGTGTGGGACGTCCGCGAGGACCGCTTCCGGTACAACGACCACGAGCTGGTCCGCCACTACATCGACCACACGGGCGCGGTCGCGGTCGTCGCGATCGACGACGAGGACCGCGTCCTGCTGATCCAGCAGTACCGCCACCCGATCCGCACGCGCGACTGGGAGATCCCGGCCGGGCTGCTGGACATCGAGGGCGAGGACCCGCTCGACACGGCCAGGCGCGAGCTGGCCGAGGAGGTCGACCTCGTCGCCGAGCACTGGGAGCGCCTGGGCCGGATGGCGCCCACCCCGGGCGGCAGCGACGAGATCATCCACCTGTTCCTCGCGACCGGGCTCTCGGCCGCGCCGCACGTGCACGCGCGCGAGGCGGAGGAGGCCGACATCCGGATCGAGTGGGTGCCGCTGGACGACGCGGTCGCCGCCGTGATGGGCGGCGAGGTGGCGAACGGCGCCATGATGCTCGGCATCATGCTCGCGGCCGAGAGGCGGCGGGCGTCCGCCCGGGCGTGACGGGCGTCGCCTGATGCGGCTCGCCGGATCATGAGACTCGAGCGCGCGATGGACGCGTACCTGCGCCACATCACGATCGAGCGGGGGCTCTCCGACCACACGGTCGCGGCCTACCGCCGGGACCTGGACGCGTACGTCGGTTGGCTGACCGAACGGGGCGTCGCCGACACCGACGCCGTGACGCCCGCGGTGATCGCGGAGTTCGCGGCGGATCGCGCGTCGGCCGAGCCGCCGCCCGCCGCGTCGTCGCTCGCGCGGCTGCAGTCCTCGGTGCGCGGCCTGCACCGGTTCCTCGCCCGCGAGGGCATCGCGGACGCGGACCCGTCGTCGCGGCTGCGACCGCCCAAGCAGGCGCGGAGGCTGCCGAAGGCGCTGACGATCGAGCAGGTCGAGCGCCTGCTGGCCGCGCCCTCGGCGGAGGACCCGATCGGCATCCGCGACCGCGCGCTGCTCGAGCTGCTGTACGCGACGGGCGCGCGCGTGTCGGAGGCCGTGCAGCTGGATGTCGACGACCTCGCGAGCGGCGACATCCTGCGCCTGCGCGGCAAGGGATCGAAGGAGCGGATCGTGCCGGTCGGGTCGTTCGCGCGGGCCGCGGTCGACGCGTACCTGACGCGTGTGCGGCCGGACCTCGCGACCCGGGGGCGGGCGACTCCGAAGCTGTTCCTCGGCGCGCGGGGCGCGCCGCTGTCGCGGCAGAGCGCGTGGCTCGTGATCCGCGCGGCCGCGGAGAAGGCGCAGCTGACCGCGCACGTGTCGCCCCACACGCTGCGCCACTCGTTCGCGACGCACCTGCTGCAGGGCGGCGCCGACGTGCGCGTGGTGCAGGAGCTGCTCGGCCACGCGTCCGTCGCGACCACCCAGATCTACACGCACGTCACGGTCGACACGCTGCGCGACGTGTACGTCACCAGTCACCCGCGGGCCCGCTGACGTCTCGCGGGCCCAGCGCGCCCGAGATCCGGATCGCCGGGGCCAGGTCCCGGCGCGCCGCAATCGCGTCGTTACAATCGAGCAAGCATGTCGAAGGCGGGAGAGACGGTGGCGGAGAAGACGGACACGCGGACCAGGAAGTCGAAGCAGGATGAGGTCATCCTGGGTGCGACCGGCCGCCCGTACCAGGGTTTCCCGACCCCGAAGAAGCTCGACGGCCACGGTCCGGCGCGGATCATCGCCCTGTGCAACCAGAAGGGCGGCGTCGGCAAGACCACGACGACCATCAACCTGGCCGCCTCCCTCGCGGAGTACGGCCGCAAGGTGCTGGCGATCGACTTCGACCCCCAGGGCGCGCTGTCGGCCGGCCTGGGCGTGGCGCCGCACGACATCCCCACGATCTACGACCTCCTCCTCGACACCAAGCGCGACCCGCACGAGGCGATCGTGCGCACGGGCGTCGAGAACCTCGACCTGATCCCGGCGAACATCGACCTCTCGGCCGCGGAGGTGCACCTCGTCAACGAGGTCGCGCGCGAGATGATCCTGTCGCACGTGCTGCGCCGCGTCGCGGCGGACTACGACGTCATCCTGATCGACTGCCAGCCGTCGCTCGGCCTGCTGACGGTCAACGCGCTCACGGCGGCGCACGGCGTGATCATCCCGCTGGAGTGCGAGTTCTTCGCCCTGCGCGGCGTCGCCCTGCTGATCGAGACGATCGACAAGGTGCGCGACCGCCTCAACCCGTCGATCAAGCTCGACGGCCTGCTCGCGACGATGTACGACCCGCGCACGCTCCACTCCCGCGAGGTGCTGGAGCGGATCGTCGAGGCGTTCGGCGACGACGTGCTGGAGACCGTGATCGGTCGCACCGTGAAGTTCCCGGACGCGTCCGTGTCGGGCGTGCCGATCATCGAGTTCGCGCCCGAGCACCCGGCCGCCCAGGCCTACCTGCGACTGGCGCGGGAGCTCGTGGCCCGTGGCGCCGTCGCGTAGCGACGGCGCGCCGCCGGAGGCGGCCGACCGGCACCGGCCGTCGCCTGACCTTGAGCCGGTCCCGGCGCCGGCCGACGCGGCGCCCGAGCTCGAGAAGGGCTTCCGCGTCTCGCTGTCGAACTTCGACGGGCCGTTCGACCTCCTGCTGAACCTGATCTCGCAGCACGAGCTGGACATCACCGAGGTCGCCCTGTCGAAGGTCACCGACGAGTTCATCGCGTACCTGCGCGATCTGGGGCCGGATGAGGAGCTCGACCAGGCGTCGGAGTTCCTGGTGGTCGCGGCCACCCTGCTCGACATGAAGGTCGCCGGCCTCCTGCCGCAGGGCGAGCTCGTCGACGCGGAGTCGGTCGCGCTGCTCGAGGCGCGCGACCTGCTGTTCGCGCGCCTGCTGCAGTACCGCGCGTTCAAGGAGGTCTCGGCCTGGTTCGCCGAGCGGCTGCAGGGCGAGGAGCGGCGTCACGTGCGCAGCGTGCCGCTCGACCCGAAGTACCGCGCCAAGACGCCCGAGCTGGTGTGGACGCTCACCCCGGCCGACTTCGCGGCCATCGCGATGCTGGCCTTCGCGCCGCGAGAGATCCCGCGCGTGGGACTGGACCACCTGCACGCGCCGCTCGTGAGCATCCGGGAGCAGGCCGCGGTCGTAGTGACCCTCCTGCGCGGCGCCGAGCGGATGACGTTCCGCGAGCTGGTCGCAGGGGTGGACCAGGCGGGTGTCGTGGTGGCGCGGTTCATCTCGGTGCTCGAGCTCTACCGGCATGCCGCGATCAGCTTCGAGCAGCTCGAGCCGCTCGGGGAGCTCACCCTGACATGGACGGCGGACCACTGGTCCGACGAGACGCTGGCGACCCTGGGGGCCGACTATGACCGATGACACGCAGACCGCGGCGGAGCCGGAGCTCGAGCCGGTCGCGCCGGCCGCCGAGGAGCCCGCGGAGTTCCCGGGCGGCGTCGCGCAGCGACTCGAGGCGATCCTGATGATCGTGGACGAGCCGCAGAGCGTGGTGTCGCTCGCGACCGCCGTGGGCGCACCCGTGCCCGCCGTGCGCAAGGCGCTCGCCGCGCTCGTGGACGACTACGACGGCCGCAGCGGCACGCCCGAGCGCGGGTTCGAGCTGCGCGAGGTCGGCGGCGGCTGGCGCTTCTACGTGCGCGCGGAGTACGACGACATGGTCGCGAGCTTCGTGGGCGGCCAGGCTCCGGCACGGCTGTCGCAGGCCGCCCTCGAGACGCTCGCGGTGATCGCGTACAAGCAGCCGGTCACGCGCTCGCAGGTGGCGTCCATCCGCGCCGTGAACGTCGACTCCGTGGTGCGCACGCTCCTGGCGCGCGGCCTCATCACCGAGGTGTCCACGCATCCGGAGACCGGCGCGATCATGTACGGGACGACCGACCTGCTGATGCAGCAGCTCGGCATCAACTCGCTCGACGAGCTGCCGCCGATCTCGCCACTGCTGGACGACGGCTCCGACGGATTCGAGGATGTGATCGCATGAGTGCGGATGGACAGGGCGCCGAGGGAGTCCGGCTGCAGAAGGTGCTCGCGAACGCGGGCGTGGCGTCGCGCCGCGTGTCGGAGCAGCTCATCGTTGAGGGGCGCGTGCGCGTCAACGGCCAGGTCGTGACCGAGCTGGGCTCGCGCATCGACCCCGAGCACGACCTGGTCGACGTCGACGGCACGGCCATCCAGCTCGACACGAGCAAGCGCTACGTGATGCTGAACAAGCCGACCGGCGTCGTCAGCTCCATGAAGGACGATCGCGGCCGGCCCGACCTGCGCCGCTTCACGAAGGACTGGCCCGAGCGGCTGTACAACGTCGGGCGCCTGGATGCCGACACGAGCGGGCTGCTCGTGCTGACCAACGACGGCGAGCTCGCGCACGTGCTCGCGCATCCGTCGTTCGGCGTGACCAAGGTCTACATCGCCAAGGTCGACGGGCGCGTGTCGCCGCAGACCATCGCGACGCTGACGCGAGGGATCGAGCTCGAGGACGGGCCGATCCAGGCCGACAAGGCGCGCCTGCTCGACGCGTCGGCCGGCTCCAGCCTGGTCGAGCTCACGCTGCACTCCGGGCGCAACCGGATCGTGCGCCGCATGATGGCGGCCGTCGGCCACCCCGTGACCGAGCTCGTCCGGCGCCAGTTCGGGCCCCTGCACCTGGGAACCCTCCCAGTGGGCCGCGCCCGCGAGTTGACTAAAGTGGAGCGCGGCGCGTTGCTGACTCTCTCGCGCCGCGGATCCGACTCTCCCGAGACCGGAGCCGATCCGTCGGGGGAGAACCTGGAGACATCGTGACCGATCCTGCCGTGCCCGCGCGCGACGCGCTGGTGCCGGGCCGCGCCGCGCGCGTGACGGGCACCGTGCGCATCGTCGGCGCCGGCCTGCTGGGCGCCAGCATCGGGCACGCCCTGCGCGCCAACGGGGTCGACGTCGTCCTGACCGACACCTCGCCCACCCAGCTGCGCCTGGCGATCGACTACGGCGCCGGTCGCGCCGAGGCGCCGGGCGACGAGCCGCGCCTGATCGTGGTCGCCGTGCCGCCGGACGTCACGGCCGACGTCGTGCAGAGCGAACTCGAGCGGTATCCCGGCGCCGTCGTGACCGACGTCGCTTCGGTCAAGCTCGGCCCCCTCGAGGAGCTCCGCGCGCGGGGCGTCGACCTCACGCACTACATCGGCTCGCACCCCATGGCCGGCCGCGAGCGCGGCGGGGCCATCTCGGCGCGCGCCGACATCTTCACGGGCCGCCCGTGGGTGGTGTGCCGGGACGGCGAGACGCCCGCCGCCGACCTCGCGCTCGTGGAGGACCTCGCGCTGGACCTCGGCGCCATGCCGATCGAGATGACGCCCGAGGAGCACGACCGCTCGGTGGCTCTCGTCTCGCACGTGCCGCAGGTCGTCGCGAGCCTGCTCGCGGCCCGCTTCGCGGACGCCCCGGACGAGTCCCTGCGCCTCGCCGGCCAGGGCGTGCGCGACACCACGCGCATCGCTCATTCCGCCCCCGAGCTGTGGGTGCAGATCCTGGGCGCGAACGCCGCGCCCGTCGTGGATGTGCTGGACGCGCTCGCGGGGGACCTGTCGGCCCTCGCCGACGCGCTGCGCGAGCCCGACGCCGCCGGCGCCCGCCGCACCCTCGCCGACACCATCCGCCGCGGCAACGAGGGCGTCGAGCGCCTGCCCGGAAAGCACGGCCAGAACCGCCGCTTCGAGTCGCTGATCGTGATGGTCGACGACACCCCGGGCCAGCTGGGCCGCCTGTTCGGCGACCTCGGCGAGCTCGGCGTCAACATCGAGGACCTGCGGCTCGAGCACTCGCCGGGCGCCCAGTTCGGCCTCGCCGAGATCAGCGTCGTTCCGGGCGTGCTGCGCGAGGCGACCGCGGGGCTCGAGCAGCGCGGCTGGCGGATCGCGAGCACGACTCATGATTGAGAGCCGTCGATGACCGAACACCACCAGACCCCGATCATCGCGATCGACGGACCCGCCGGATCCGGCAAGTCCAGCGTCTCCAAGGAGATCGCGCGCCGCCGCGGCTACGGGTACCTCGACACGGGCGCGGGCTACCGCGCGCTGTCGTGGCATGTGCTGAACCTCGGCGCCGACACGCACGACGAGGACGCGGTGCTGGACGCGCTGCGGACCTTCGACCTGCGTCTCGGTCTCGCGCCCGACGATCGCACCGTGACGGTGGGCGGCGTGGACGTCACGTCCGCGATCCGCACCCCCGAGGTCACGGCCGCGATCAGCGGATTCACGCGCGTGGCCGAGGTGCGGGCGTACCTCAACGGCATCTTCCGCCGGCTGGCGGGGGAGTCCGGCCTCGACGGCGTGGTCATCGAGGGCCGCGACATCACCTCGGTTGTGGCACCCGACGCGCCGGTGCGCATCCTGATGACCGCCTCGCCCGAGGTGCGCGCGAAGCGCCGGGGCCTCGAGCTGGGCGCCGACACGACCGAGGTCGCCGAGGCGATCGCCCGCCGCGACGAGTCGGACAGCCACGTGCTGGACCTCGCGCAGGCGGACCCCGGAGTCGACGTGGTCGACTCCACCGAACTCGACTTCGAGCAGACCATCGACGCCGTCCTCGCGGTGATCGACCACAGGATCAATCAAGAGCATGGAGGCCGCGATGGCCGTTGACGACGAGTACGAAGGCAAGCCGGACCAGCTCGCCGAGCGCCTGGCCGAGGTGGACGAGGAGCTCGCCGAGCGCCGCGCCGCCGCCCTCCGCCAGGGCCTGGAGGACTACGACCTCGACGAGGAGGATGCCGCGCTGCTCGCCGGCATCCAGCGCGGCGAGGACGGCATCGAGTACCTGCCCGCGCTGCCGGTGGTCGCGATCGTCGGACGCCCCAACGTGGGCAAGTCGGCGCTGGTCAACCGCATCCTGGGGCGTCGCGAGGCCGTGGTCGAGGACACGCCCGGCGTCACGCGCGACCGCGTGACCTACAAGGCCGAGTGGCTCGACCGCCGCTTCTCGCTCGTCGACACGGGCGGATGGGAGCCCGACGCGAAGGGCATCGACCGCTCGGTCGCGCTGCAGGCCGAGGTCGCGATCGACCTGGCCGACGTCGTGCTGTTCGTGGTCGACGCCATGGTCGGCGCCACCTCGACGGACGAGCACGTCGTGAAGCTGCTGCGCAAGACCGACAAGCCCGTGTTCCTCGTCGCCAACAAGATCGACGACGCGCGCCACGAGCCCGAGGCCTACGCCCTGTGGAACCTCGGTCTCGGCGAGCCGCACCCCGTCTCGGCCATCCACGGCCGCGGCGTGGCCGACCTGCTCGACGAGATCATGAAGGTGCTGCCCGAGGTCTCGGCCGTCGCGAAGCACGAGATCGGCGGCCCGCGCCGCGTGGCCATCCTGGGGCGCCCGAACGTGGGCAAGTCGTCGCTGCTGAACAAGGCCGCGGGCGAGGAGCGCGTGGTCGTCAACGAGCTCGCCGGCACGACGCGCGACCCGGTCGACGAGATCGTCGAGCTGGGCGGCAAGCTGTGGACGCTGGTCGACACCGCCGGCATCCGCCGCCGCGTGCACCTGCAGCAGGGCGCCGACTTCTACGCGTCGCTGCGCACGTCGGCCGCGCTCGAGAAGGCCGAGGTCGCGATCGTCGTGCTCGACGTCTCGCAGCCGATCAGCGAGCAGGACGTCCGCATCATCGACCTCGTGCTCGAGTCGGGCCGCGCGCTCGTGCTCGCGTTCAACAAGTGGGACGAGCTGCTCGCGGACGATGCGCGAGGCGGCGACCGCCGGCGCATGCTCGAGCGCGAGATCGAGACCGACCTCGCGCACGTCGCGTGGGCGCCGCGGATCAACATCTCGGCCAAGACCGGCCGCCACCTCGAGAAGCTCGTGCCCGCGCTGGAGACCGCGCTGAAGTCCTGGGACCAGCGCATCCCGACCGGCAAGTTCAACGCGTTCATCGCCGAGCTGGTCGCCGAGCACCCGCACCCGCTGCGCGGCGGCAAGCAGCCGCGCATCCTGTTCGGCACGCAGGCGGGCACCCGTCCGCCGACGTTCGTGCTGTTCACCACAGGCTTCCTCGACCCGGGCTACCGCCGCTTCGTGCAGCGCCGCCTGCGCGAGCTGTACGGCTTCGAGGGCACCCCGATCGTGATCAACATGCGCGTGCGGGAGCGCCGCCAGCGCTGATCCGCAGGCTTGCCCGAGTCAGACCACTTTGCGAGCGCAGCGAGCGTGCCCCGGATGGGGCCCGCAGCGCGAAGCGCTGCCTCTCCCGGAGCGGAGCGACGGGTGTCGGTCGCCGAGCGGCATCCGCGAAGCGGGTGCCCGAGCGCGTGCGACGCGCGAGCGGAGCGAGCAAGAAGGATGTGCCACCCTGGAGGGGTGACCATCGAGCCCGCTCGCCCCGGTGAACCGCCCCGGTTCACCGGTCCGCGCGACCCTGGCGACGCCTGGGTCGTGACGGAGTCGGGTGACCGGTACTGGGGGCGTTTCGGTGCGGCCGGGCTGATGGCGTTCGACGGCGAGCGGGGCGTGCTGCTGCAGCACCGCGTCGGCTGGAGCCACCACGGCGGCACGTGGGCGCTGCCGGGCGGAGCGCTCCATCAGGACGAGGCGCCCATCGACGGCGCGCTGCGGGAGGCGCACGAGGAGGCAGGCGTGCCCCTCGACTCGGTGCGCCCGCGGTTCACGAACGTGCTGGATCTGCGGGTGTGGTCGTACACCACGGTGGTCGCGGACGTCACCGATCGGTTCGCCGCCGAGGTGACCGATCCCGAGAGCTTCGCGGTCGAGTGGGCCCCGGTCGACCAGGTCGACCGGCGTCCGCTGCATCCCGGCTTCGAGGTGGCCTGGGCGCACCTGCGCGACCTGCTGCACGTGCATCCGGTGGTCGTGGTCGACGCCGCGAACGTGATCGGGTCGGTGCCCGACGGGTGGTGGCGCGATCGCCCCGGCGCCGCGACGCGGCTGCTGACCCGCGTTGCCGCGCTCGCCGAGGCCGGCGTGCCCGCGCTCGAGCTCGACCTGGGGGCGACGCACTGGTTCCCCGAGTTCGTCGTGGTGGTGGAGGGAGCCTCGCACGACGTGGCCGACATCGACGGCGTGCGGGTCGTGCGCGCGGGCGGTGAGGGGGATGACGCCATCGCCGCCGAGGCGGCGGCGCTCGTCGAGGACGGTCGGACCGTGACCGTGGTCACGAGCGACCGCGAGCTGCGCGGGCGCGCCGAGGAGGCCGGTGCGCGGGTCCGCGGCGCCGGGTGGCTCACCACCCTGCTGGCCTGAAGGCCGCTCTTCCGACGACCGGGTCAGTCGCGGCCGCGGAGGCGGTCGATGTCGCGGCGCTCGCGCTTGGTGGGCCGGCCCGCGCCCCGGTCGCGGACCGCGACGACGCCGGCGAACTCACGCGGCGGCGGGGGAGGGGTGCGGTCCTCGAACGCCGTCGCGGCGACGGGGGCGCCGACGCGCTTGGCGATCGGCTGGCGCACCACGAGGATCCGGTCGAACCCGCTGATCCGCACCCGCAGCTCGTCGCCGGGGCGGACGAGCTGCGCGGCCTTCGCGTGTGCGCCGTTGACGCGCACATGGCCCGCGCGGCACGCCGTGGTCGCGGCCGAGCGGGTCTTGTAGACGCGAACCGCCCACAGCCAGCTGTCGACGCGGACGCTTCCCTCGCTCATCACCCCATCGTACGAAGCCGGATCACGCGGTGAGGTCGAGAGCGACGACCACGCGGGTGTCGGTGGGGCGGGCGATCTCACGGAAGCCCGCGGCCAGGAAGGTCGACAGGGTGCCGACGAACAGCGAGTTGGTGGACGGCTTCGTCACGTCGGTCGCGATGGGGTAGCCCTCGACGACCCGCGCGCCGCTCTCGCGCGCGTACGCCACGGCCGCGTCGAGCAGGGCCGCGTTGAGCCCCTGCCTGCGATGCTCCCTGCGGACCGAGAAGCACGTGACCGCCCACACGCCGTCGTCGTCCAGAGGCTCGACGGATCCGTTCTTCACGACGCGGCTGCGCAGGGTCCGGCGCTGGGCCGTTCGCGGTCCGATCCGGATCCATCCCGCCGCCTCGCCGGCGACGTAGGCCACCAGGCCCGGCGGGGGACCGGCCTCGAGCTCGCCGCGCAGCAGCTCGCGACGCTCGTCCACCGAGGTCCCGTTCCACTCCGCGTTCGTCAGCACGGGCCACACGCACTGGCACGAGCGCCCGTCGCCGCCCCCTGTCAGGGCCGCCTGCACGTCGTCCCACTCGGCGACGGTCGCCGGTCGGGTCGTGATCTGCACCATGCGCGCCAGGCTACGACGCCCCACCGACACGCGCGAGCGCCCCGGTTCGCGGCACCCGTTTCCACCGGGTAGACTTGTCGAGTTGTCCGCCCATGGGCGGTCACGGGATGTGGCGCAGCTTGGTAGCGCACCTGACTGGGGGTCAGGGGGTCGCAGGTTCAAATCCTGTCATCCCGACCAGGTGAGGCTTACTGCAAATACCGACCCTATGGGCCGGGTTTGGAGGAGCTTCCAGGGTCAACGAAGTAAGGGAGTCGCCCATGTGGGCGGCTCCCTTCTTCTTCGTGGTCTGGTAGTGCTTGGCCCAGGAGGCCTGGGCGAGGTCGTGCAGGCGGCCAGGCGGTGCTCCGGTGGTGCTGGCGTGGTAGATCGTCTGGACGGTGAAGAGGTCTCCGAGCGGGTCTTCGAGGTCGTGGTCGATGATCTCGTCGTGGTCGATGAAGATGTGCTTGAAGATGGCCTGGTTGAGGCGGCGGCGGACTTCGTCGCTGGCGTTCATGTACAGCTCGTAAGGATCCTCGAGCAGGCGCAGGTTGGTCTCGATGAACTCGACCGCGTCCTTGAGGGTGTCGACGGTGGCTTGGAGCTGGGCGGTGAGGCGTTCGCGCTCGGTGCCGATCTCGCGGAGCTTGGCGCGGATCTTCCCCTTCGGGATGGTGTCGTCGACGGCGAGCTCCAGGAGGTTGCTCTCCTGGGCGTCGAGGCGCTCCAGTTGCCCTTCGAGCTGTTCCTTCAGGGCGCGCTGTGAGGTTTCCTGCTCGTCGAGGGCCTCGTCGAGGGTCTGGCGCATGGGCTGGAGGAAGTCGGGGCTGAACTGGACAGTGCGGTAGTGCTCCTCGACGGCGCGTTCGATGCGGTGGACGTTGGAGTACTTGGCGTCGCAGAAGCCGTCCTGGGTGCCACGGCAGAAGAAGTACAGGTACTCCTCGCCGCTGCGGGAGATGGTGCGGCGCACGATCATGCGGCGGATGGACTTGTCGCGTCGCCAGCAGGCGCCGCACCACAGGGTGCCCTTGAGGTAGTGGTGCACGACGCGGCGGCGCTCGCCTGCCCTGCCGCGTGAGGCCAGAAGGTCTTGCACCTGGTCGAACAGCTCCCGGTCGATGAGCGGTTCGTGCCGGCCGGGGTACTCCTCGCCCTTGTACGTGACGATGCCGACGTAGTACGGGTCTTGGAGCATCTGGTGGATCTTGGAGACGGAGACGGGGCCTGCTGGGCGTCGCTGGGTGGGTCGGGTGCGCAGGCCTCGGTCGGTGAGTTCGTTCTGGATGTCTTCCAGGGTTGCCTCGCCTGCGGCGTACATTTCGAACGCCAGCCGGACGAGTGGCGCTCGCTCCTCGTCGATGGCGACGGCGCGGATCTCGCGGCCGTCGATGCGATCGATGGTGTTGATGTAGCCGATGGGTGCTTTGCCGAGCGTGCCGCCCTTCTTGGCCTTCTCGCCCATCTTGTAGGCGATGTCGGCGCCCTCCTCGGCGGAGCGGAACTCGTTGAACGCGGCGAGGATGCCGTGCATGAGCTGCCCGACCGGAGTCTCGTCGATCGACTCGGTGGCGGAGATGAGGGTGACGCCGCGCTTCTTCAGCTCCGCACCGACGATGGCGTCGTCGAAGCGGTTCCTGGCCATGCGTGAAAGCTTGTAGATGATGACGTAGTCGACGTCCCGCTCGGTGCGGATGCGCTCCAGCATCTGCTGGAACGCCAGTCGCTTGGTCATCTCCCGGGCGGAGCGGCCGGGCTCGATGTACTCATCGATGATGGTGATGCCGAGCTGGTCGGCCTTGCGGTAACAGGCCTTGCGCTGCGCAGGCAGGGAGATGCCTTCCGGGTCGTAGTCGGTGTTGACCTGGCTCGGCGTGGAGACGCGGAGGTAGATCACCGCCCGCTTGCCTACTGGCACATCGTCGACGGGCTGCCCGGTGCCGACGTCGATGGTCTCGAAGCTGAACTGGTCGGGATGCGGGATGGGTGGGGTCTCGTCGTAGAGCGTCATGGACGGGGCTCCTTCTTCTCGGGCATGAGGGGTGTGGCGGGCAGCAGAGACAGCGGGAACGATGCCTTGCGGAGCTTGTTCATAAGGGCGGCGTTGCAGGCATGGCGTATGACTCCCTGCCGATGCACTGACACAAAAATGCGCTCGCCTTGATGGATATCCGGCAGGACGGCTTGACGGCAGTAGTTGACGGCAACGGAACCCAATGTGAGGCAACGTGAACGTGTGCGAAGCGCTGTGATAACGGGGGTCGGCACGTCCACCAAAGTGGTACAAATCTGGCTTTTAAGCAGGGTGTTGAAGCGCCCTGGGTCTGATGGAGACTCGCGCTATTTGATTCCGACCAGCAGTTCGCGGTCGGCTTGGACAGCATAGAACGCGTTCTCGAACTCGACGGGCGGGACGTCGCCGAGGTAGCCATGGAGACGTTGCGCATTGTGCCAGTGCACCCACCCGAGCGTCGCGAGCTCGAGGTCCTCGACGGTCTTCCACGGTCCTTGGCGGGCAGGTCCGCGGACGAGTTCGGTCTTGTAATAGCCGTTCACCG
>NZ_MYFP02000025.1:0-20897 GCF_004514465.2 Microbacterium sp. MEC084
GGGCGGCCACCGGAGGGTGCGGAGGAGGCGTGGCGGGTCGCGTGCGAGCAGCTCGCCGGCGTGGCGGGCGAGTACACCGTGGAGGACCTGGGCTCGGCGGCGCGGGCGGTGCGGGATCAGCTCGACGTAGAGGGGGCGGAGGCCCGGTACCTGGCGCGGCATGAGAAGCGGAGCCTGCGGATGTGGCGGGACGCCGACGGCGGTCTGCACGCGCACATCGACTTCGACGACGACGGCGCCGCGTTGGTCGCTGCGGTGAGGGACGCGGCGATGCGGCCCCGCCGCGGCGGGCCGCGGTTCGTGGACTCCGAGGAGGCCGCGAAGGCGCAGGCACTGGCGGGCGACCCGCGCTCGAACGAACAGCTCCAGTACGACCTCTTCCTCGACGTCATCCGCGCCGGCGCGGTCGCCGACGCCGAGACCGTGTTCGGGACGCGCCAGCCCGGGGTGCGGCTCGTGACGGTGGTCGAGGACGGTCGCGTCTCCGGCGGTCACACCGAGGACGGCGGGCACTCCCTGCCCGCCCCCGCGATCGAGCAGGCCATCTGCAACACCGGGTACACCCCCGTGACCGTCGATGCATCCGGGAACCCGCTCGACGTCGGCCGGGAACAGCGGCTGTTCACCCCGAAACAGCGCATCGCCCTCGCCGTCCGCGACGGCGGATGCATGTGGCACGGCTGCGGCATGCCCGCCTCCTACTGCGAAGCCCACCACATCGACGAATGGGCCGCCCACGAGGGGTGCACCGACATCGACCGGGGAATCCTGCTCTGCAGGTTCCACCACATGAACCTGCACCACCACGGACACCGGATCACCCGAGAGCGGGGTGGACCGTTCGTCCTGCACCCACCCGGCGGGGAACCGGTTCCCCTCCATTCCAGATCACCGCTGCGGTGGATGTGGGACCCACCGCGCGCCCGGGCGAGGCGGGCATCCCTGCCCGTCGGCGGCCCCGCCGACCGCGCGCGCGTGCGCGATACGGTGGCCTCGTGACCACGCCCGACGCCACCCCGCGCGCGATGTCGTTCGACGCGCGGGCCCTCACGGAGCCCGTCGACAAGGGGGAGGTGGCCCGCTTCGACCGCGAGCTCAAGGCCCGGTTCGGGTCGGCCCGGCTCACGGACGTCGCGACCGTCATCCTGATCGTCTTCGCCCTGGTCTTCGTCGGCGGCGCCGGGCTCACGGGCCTGGCGGGCGCGATCGCGAGCTCGGTCGTGGAGGGCGGCGCTTTCGCGTGGCCCGCCCTGATCCTGCCGATGCTGTTCATGCTCACCGTGGCCGCGCTGATCGTGCTCGCGCTGGTCAACGGGCACAAGGGCAAGGAGACGCGATACCGCCTCGCGCGCTTCGCGCGCGCGAACGCGATGAGCTTCATCCCGGTCCTCGCCGATCCGAAGCTGCCCGGCCTGCTGTTCCATCAGGGGCACAGCCGCATGGCGCTCAACCTGCTGCGCGGAGAGCAGCCGCGGTTCGTCGAGTTCGGCAACTACCGCTACACGACCGGATCCGGCAAGAACAAGAGCACCCACACGTGGGGGTACGTCGCGATCCACCTCGACGCGCCGCTGCCGCACATCGTGCTCGACGCCCTCAGCAACAACGCGCTGGGCCTGTCCAACCTCCCGGCGACGTTCGACAAGGAGCAGCGCCTGAGCCTGGAGGGCGACTTCGACCGGCACTTCGCGCTGTACTGCCCCGAGGGGTACGAGCGCGACGCGCTCTACCTCTTCACGCCCGACATCATGGCGCGCTTCCTCGACAACGCCGCGCAGCTCGACGTCGAGATCGTCGACGACTGGATGTTCCTCTACACGCGCCGACCCGTGAGCACCACGGATCCCGGCACCTGGGCCTGGCTGTTCTCGGTCGTCTCGGCGCTGATGGACAAGCTCGCCCAGTGGGGCCGGTGGCGCGACGAGCGGCTGGGCGCCCCGGCCCTCGCCCCGGCTCCCGGCACGACGCCGGCGCAGTTCGCCGCGGCTCAGCCCGTGGCACCCGCCGCGTCGCCTCTGCCGTTCGGGAACCCGGCGTTCGTCCGCCCGCCCAAGGGCGTCGCCGCGGAGGGACGCCGCCTGAAGCGGGGCTTTTCGTGGGCCACCCTCGTCGTGATCGTCGTGGCCCTGGTGTTCTTCCTGATGCAGAACTTCGGCCACATGATCCTGGGGTTCCTGGTCGCCCGCTGACCCGCGGCCCGGGCGCGCCTAGGAGTCGAACGGCCGCAGGATGCGGTCGAGGAACCGCCGGGTGCGCTCGTTGCGCGGCGCCCGGAAGATCTGCTCGGGCGCGCCGCGCTCGGCGACCACTCCCCCGTCCAGGAAGAGCACCTCGTCGGCCACCTCGCGCGCGAACTGCAGCTCGTGCGTCACGACGACCATGGTCCAGCCCTCGTCGGCGAGCTCCTTCATCACGACGAGCACCTCGCCCACGAGCTCGGGATCGAGCGCGCTGGTGGGCTCGTCGAACAGCAGCAGGTCCGGCCGCAGAGCCAGCGCGCGGACGATGCCGACGCGCTGCTGCTGGCCGCCCGACAGCTCGTGCGGGTAGGCGTCGCGCTTGGCGAGCAGGCCCACGCGGTCGAGCAGCTCGTCGGCACGGGCGATCGCCCGGTCGCGCGGCTCGCGCTGCACGGTGACCGGGCCCTCGATCACGTTCTCGAGCACCGTGCGGTGCGGGAACAGGTTGTGATGCTGGAACACCATCGCCGACCGGTCCCGGATGGCGAACCGCTGCGCCTTGGAGAGCCCGCCGGCGAAGTCGACCTCGGGTCCGCCCGCGAACGCGAGCGTGCCGGCATCCGGCGTCTCGAGGCCGTTCAGCGAGCGCAGCACCGTGGTCTTGCCCGAGCCGCTCGCGCCGATGAGGGCGACGACCTGGCCACGCCGCACCTCGAGGTCGATGCCCTTCAGCACCTCGTGGTCGCCGAAGCTCTTGCGCAGGCCGCGGACGGTCAGCAGGGTCTCGCCGAGCACGTGGCCCGTCGATCCGGACTCAGTGGGCGACATAGCGGTCGAGCCTCCTCTCGATCCGGTCCTGCGCGGCCGACAGCACGGTGCAGAACATCCAGTAGATGAGCGCGGCCTCGATGTAGATCGTCATGAACTCGCTCGTGAACGTCGCGATGCGCTGCGCCTCGCGGAAC
Source organism: Microbacterium sp. MEC084 (assembly GCF_004514465.2). NCBI lineage: Bacteria > Bacillati > Actinomycetota > Actinomycetes > Micrococcales > Microbacteriaceae > Microbacterium > Microbacterium sp. MEC084. Next base: position 3,146 of record NZ_MYFP02000025.1, read on the forward strand.
ATCTCCGTGACCAGGATCATGGACGCCAGCGACGTGTCCTTGACGAGCGAGATGAAGGTGTTCGACAGCGGCGGCACGCTGACGCGGGCAGCCTGCGGCAGGATGATCCGCCGCAGCGTCGTCGCGTTCGACATGCCGATCGTGTAGCCGGCCTCCCACTGGCCCTTCGGCACCGACAGGATGGCCGCGCGGATGATCTCGGCCGCGTACCCGCCCACGTTGATCGAGAAGGCGATGATCGCGCTGGGCCAGGGGTCCAGCGTGACGCCGATCGACGGCAGGCCGTAGAAGATCACGAACAGCTGCACCAGCAGCGGCGTGCCCCGGATGATCGACACGTAGGCCCGGCCGATCCACGACAGCACACGGTTGGGCGAGAGGCGCAGCAGCGCGATGCCGAGCGCGATCAGCAGACCGAGCGCGAACGACGCGAGCGTGAGCGGGATCGTCCCCTTCAGCCCGCCCAGCAGCAGCGGCCAGAACGACTCGAGGATCAGTTGCCAGTCCATGGCGCCCCCTTCCGTCTACGAGCATGTCCCAGTTCGCGCCCGAAACCGAACGCACGTGTCCCACTTGACGCCGCCATCCGATCGGGATTCGGGCACCAAGTGGGACACGGGCGGGGCGCGAGCGCCCCGGGAGTCTTACTTGCTGACGTCGGCGCCGAAGAACTGCTCGCCCAGCTCGGCGAGGACGCCCTCCTCGGCCAGCTCGGCCAGGGCGCCGTCGATCGCCTCGGCGAGGTCGGCGTTGTCCTTCGTGAACACGAACGCCATCTCGCCGGCCTCGGGGGTCTCGGCCGCGATCTTGATCGGCGCGTCGGGGTTCTGTTTGACGTAGTCGAGGAAGGTCAGCTCGTCGTTGATGGTCGCGTCGATGCGGCCCTGCTCGAGCAGCGCGATCGCCTGCGCCCAGCCCTCGACCGCCTCGACGGTCGCGCCGGACTCCTCGGCCAGCGCGCCCCAGTTGCTCGAGAGCGACTGGGCCGTCGTCTTGCCCTCGAGGTCCTCGAACGACGCGATGTCGGTGTTGTCCTCGGGCACGACGATCACGCCGGGCGACACGGTGTACGGCGTCGAGAAGACGTACTTCTCCTTGCGCTCGTCGTTGATCGTGACCTGGTTCGCGATGGTCTCGAAGCGGCCCGCGTCGAGGCCCGCGAAGATCGCGTCCCACTGGGTCTCCTCGAACTGCACCTCGACGCCGAGCTTCTCGGCGACCGCGCGCGCGACCTCGACGTCGTAGCCCGTGAGCTCGCCCGAGCCGCCCTCGTGGTAGCTGAAGGGCGGGTAGGTGCCCTCGGTCGCGACGACGAGCGTGCCGTCGGAGAGCGCCGCGGGGCCGTCGGCGGGGGCGTCCGAGCCGGTCGCGGCAGGCTGACCCGCGCAGCCCGCGAGGGCGAACAGGGCGGCCGAGGCGGCGAGGACGGTGGCGGTGCGGGTGATGCGCATGTGGAGGATGATCCTTCGGGTGAGGGATGTTCGAGCGGGCTCGTGAGCCGATAGCCAAGCTCAGCACGGCAGGGGCCGTGTGACCTAACCTCTGCGACGCTGTGTTTCTTCCCGTGTCCGGCGCCCTATGCGCCCGAGGCCGACTTGGCGGCGTCGCGGCGGCGGATGATCTCGCGGCGGGTGCGGGCGGCGAGCAGGGACGGATCCTGGAGATACGGGAACTCGGCCCACGCGGCCGGGTCGTCGACGCCGAGGGCCGCGAGGTAGCTCCCGGCGCGCGCGACGGGGCTCGACCCGCGCAGGCCGAGGGCCGTCATGAGCGCGGCGGGCGCGGCCGCGCCCGCCGGCGCGAAGGCGTCGTTCACGGCGCCGGCGATCCAGGCGATCGCGGCGGCCGCGAGCTCCGGCTTGCCCTTGGCGAACAGCCGCGGCTCGGTCTCGGCCAGCAGGTCGGCGATCCGCAGGGCGGCGGCCACGATCTCGGGGTCGTCGAACACCTCTCCCCCGGCCCGTTCGATCAGGCCGCGGACGGACTCCAGCCCGGCGCGCGCCCGGTCGTCGAGGTGCCTCAGGTCGGCGACGACGCGCGTCATGGGGACGGCGTCGAGCGCATCCAGCTGACGGCGGCCGCCCACGCGCAGCGCGAGCAGCGACAGCTCCCGGGCGCCGGGGTCGTCGTGCGGCAGCTCCTCGTCTGCGTCCATCGCCACCAGGTCGAGGAAGTCGCCGGCCAGGTCGCCGATCGCCTCGAGCGTCAGGGCCGTGAGCCGCTCGTCCACGGCGGACCGGGCGTGGGCCTCCTCGACGAGCGCGGGCAGGGCCCCGAGCAGCGCCTCCGGGTCCGCGCCGTCGTCGGCGACCGCGTCGGGGAGCAGCTCGAGCAGCAGGTCCTCGGCGAACGTGTCGCTCCAGCGCAGCGGATCGCCGCCGCCGCTGTGGGCGCGGTTCAGCGCGATCAGCAGGCGCGCGGCGTCCGCCGATCCGGGCACGCGCGCCTCGACGGCCGCGACAAGGTCGTCGTCCAGGGCGGCGTCCTCCGCGGCGCGCGGGTAGCCGGATCCGCCCTCGGGCAGGGCGTGCAGGATCCACGCCAGCAGCGGGCGGCACGCGGGCCACGACTCCGTGACGAGCTGCGCCTCCAGCGCGAGGTCGGCCGCGACCGCCGCGCGGATGCGCTCGCGCGCGTCGGCGGGCGACACCTCCGTCACCGGATACTCGGCCGGGTCGACGCCCTTCGTGCCCGCGGCGAGCGCGTCGGCGAGGGTCTCGGCCGCGACGAACGCGTCGTCGACCGTGCTGCCTCCGTCGCGGTCGATGAAGACCGTGCCGGTGAGCGGGGCGCCGTCCGGCAGCGTCGTGCCGACCAGGATCGTCCCGTCGGCCCCGAGCGCGTGGTCGATGGATGCGACGCCGGTGATCTCCGGAGCTGCGGGCGCCGCGAGCCAGCCAGGGAGCGTGCGCCACCGCCCGCCCGCCTCGGCACGGATCCGGGCCGCGAGCTCGGCGTCCGCCGGGCCGCCGGCATCCAGCAGCACGGCCATCGCGAGCAGCAGCGCATCGCTCTGGCGCACGGCGTCGTCCAGCGTGCGGTCCACCGTCTCGGCGAGCGTCGGCAGGCCCTCGATCCCGTTGCCGTCGGCGTCGAGCGGGCGGCGCAGCATCTCGAGCACGCTGCTCGCGTAGGCCAGCAGGTCGAACGCGTCGCCGCGCAGGGCCTCATCGACGGTGCGGATGAGGTCGAGGTCGCGGCGGCTCATGCCTCGAGGGTATCCGCGCGCGGATAGACTGGACCGCGTCCGGCCCCTCGACGTCCGCCCGCCCGAGCGACGTCTCGATCCTGGAGCTCGCCGCGTGACCAACGCCCCCACTGCCCACGTCGTCGACACCGTCGCGAACGCCGCCGCCACGCCTGAGCGAGAGCAGCCGTACGACGCTCTGGGGCTCAAGCCCGACGAGTACGCGAAGATCCGCGAGATCCTCGGCCGCCGCCCCACCTCGGGTGAGCTGGCGATGTACTCCGTGATGTGGTCGGAGCACTGCTCCTACAAGTCGAGCAAGATCTACCTGCGCCGCTTCGGCCAGAAGGTCAGCGACGAGATGAAGAAGCGCCTGATGGTCGGCATGGGCCAGAACGCGGGCGTGGTCGACGTCGGCGAGGGCTGGGCCGTCACCTTCAAGGTCGAGTCGCACAACCACCCGTCCTACATCGAGCCGTTCCAGGGCGCCGCGACCGGCGTCGGCGGCATCGTGCGCGACATCATCTCGATGGGCGCCCGCCCGGTCGCGGTCATGGACCAGCTGCGCTTCGGCGCGATCGACCACCCCGACACGGCGCGCGTCGTGCACGGCGTCGTGAGCGGCATCTCGTCGTACGGCAACTGCCTCGGCCTGCCGAACATCGGCGGCGAGACCGTGTTCGACTCGGTCTACCAGGCCAACCCGCTCGTCAACGCGCTCGCGGTCGGCGTCATGCGTCACGAGGACATCCGCCTCGCCAACGCGACCGGCGCGGGCAACAAGGTCGTGCTGTTCGGCGCCCGCACGGGCGGCGACGGCATCGGCGGCGCGTCCATCCTGGCCTCCGACACGTTCGCCGACGGCGGCCCCACCAAGCGCCCCGCGGTGCAGGTGGGCGACCCGTTCGCCGAGAAGGTGCTCATCGAGTGCTGCCTCGAGCTGTACAAGAACGACCTGGTCGAGGCGATCCAGGACCTGGGCGCCGCCGGCATCTCGTGCGCCACGAGCGAGCTCGCGGCCAACGGCGGCTCGGGCATGAACGTCGAGCTCACCAACGTGCTGCTGCGCGACCCCTCGCTGACCGCCGAGGAGATCCTCATGAGCGAGTCGCAGGAGCGCATGATGGCGATCGTCGCGCCCGAGAAGCTCGACGCGTTCCTCGCGGTCGTGGAGAAGTGGGATGTCGAGACCAGCGTGCTCGGCGAGGTGACGGGCGACGGCCGCCTCGTCATCACGTGGAACGGCGAGACCATCGTCGACGTCGACCCCTCGACCGTCGCGGTCGACGGCCCGGTCTACGAGCGCCCCGTCGCCTACCCCGCGTGGCTCGACGCGCTGCAGGCCGACACGGCCGCCGCGCTGCCGCGCCCGACCGACGGCGCCGAGCTGGCCGAGCAGCTGAAGAAGCTCGTGGCCAGCCCGAACCTGGCCGACGCGTCGTGGATCACCAACCAGTACGACTACTACGTGCTCGGCAACACGGCCCTCGCGTTCCCCGACGACGCCGGCATGATCCGCGTCGACGAGGAGTCGGGCCTGGGCGTCTCGATCGCCACCGACGCCAACGGCCGCTACTGCCAGCTCGACCCGTACGCGGGCGCGCAGCTCGCGCTCGCCGAGGCGTACCGCAACGTCGCCGTCACGGGCGCGCAGCCCACCGCCGTGACCGACTGCCTCAACTTCGGCAGCCCCGAGAACCCCGAGGTCATGTGGCAGTTCTCGCAGGCCGTCGACGGCCTGTCGGACGCCTGCCTGGAGCTCGGCGTGCCGGTCACAGGCGGCAACGTGTCGTTCTACAACCAGACCGGCGACGTGCCGATCCACCCGACCCCGGTCGTCGGCGTGCTCGGCATCATCGACGACGTCGCGCGCCGCATCCCGAGCGGATGGCAGGACGCCGGCGAGAACATCTACCTGCTCGGCACCACCGCGACCGAGCTCGACGGCTCGGCGTGGGCCGGCACGATCCACGGTCACCTGGGCGGTCGCCCGCCGAAGGTCGACCTGGCCGGCGAGCGCACCCTCGCCGGGATCATCCAGGCCGCGAAGGACGAGATGCTCGTCTCGAGCGCGCACGACCTGTCCGAGGGCGGCCTCGCCCAGTCGCTCGTCGACGGCGTGCTGCGCTTCGGCGTCGGCGCCCGCGTGTGGCTCACCGAGATCATGGAGCGCGACGGCGTGGACGCCGCCACGGCCCTGTTCTCGGAGTCGACCGGCCGCGTGATCGTCACCGTGCCTCGCGAGGAGGACGTGAAGTTCCGCGGGCTGTGCGAGGGCCGCGGCTACCCCGTGATGCGCATCGGCGTGACCGACAGCGAGCCGACGCTCGAGGTGCAGGACCTGTTCACGATCCCCGTGGCCGAGCTGCGCGCGCTGTCGACCGGCACCCTGCCGGCGGCGTTCGGCCCGACGGTCGTCGAGCCGGTCGCCTGACCCGCATGCAGATCAACCACTCCGAGCTCGAGGCCGACGGCGAGGCATCCGACCACTGGTCGGAGCACCGCAACCGCCGCGTGCGCGCGGTGGCCTGGGTCGTGATCGTCACGCTGCTCGTCACGGGCGGCGGCGCGACGCTGCTGGCGCTGCTGTTCGGCTGACGTCGGGGCGCCGTCGCGGATGTCCGAGGCGCGTGGCAGGGTCGGCGGCATGGACGGAATCCAGCGCCTGCGCCCCGCCGGGCTCGTGTCGAGCCCGGCCTTCAGCCACGTCGCGATCGTGCCGCCCGGCGCGACCACGGTCTAAGTCGGCGGACAGAACGCCGTCGACGCCGACGGCCGCATCGTGGGAGAGGGCGACGCGGCGGCCCAGGCCTCGCGCGCTCTCGACAACGCCGAGGTCGCCCTCGCCGCGGCGGGTGCGACGCTCGCCGACGTCATCCAATGGACCGTGCTGTTCGTGGACGGCGTCGACCTCGCCGCCGCGTACGGCGCGATCGGCCCGCGCCTGGCCTCCCCCGAGCCGCCGCTCGCGAACTGCCCGGGTACGGAAGACGCGAAACTCGATATTGCGGCGCATCGGAGAGGACAGTACGTTACGGCTACCACTCATCGGGAGACAGCGAGGCTAGATCCAACAACCCCAGGCGAGCAGCCAGTCTCCCCTCGAGTAATCCGCCGGCCTGTGCTCGCTGAGGCAGCAATTCATCGCGCATAAGGATCCCTGGCCTTGCACTAGCGAACACGCGAGACTAACTCTCCATGAACCGAATCCGCAGAACTGGGCAATACCAAGTGTGAGCACAGACGCCGAGATCATCGCCCGCTCCGTGAGGAGCCCTGCGGTCTTCTCCGAGATCTTCGAGCGCCATGCCGCTGCGATCGGCGCGTACGCCCGGCGGCGCGTGGGGCACGACGCCGCGGAAGACGTGCTCAGCGACACGTTCCTCGTGGGGTTTCGGCGCCGGGCGGCGTTCGATAGTCGCTGGGACTCAGCACGGCCGTGGTTGTTGGGCATCGCAACACGCGTGATCAGGAAACATCGGGCCACGGAAACCGCCCAGTGGCGGGCATTCGAGCGAGCTGCAGGCGCCAGCGGGAACCTACCTCGGTCCGACACGGCAGACGCGGACGGGCGGCTTGACGCCTCCGCTGCGGTCCACCGCCTGGAACCAAGGATCGCCTCGCTACCGTCGAGAGACCGAGACACGTTGCTGCTTTACGCATGGGGCGACCTGACCTACGAAGAAGTAGCCGTCGCCATGGGAGTCCCGGTGGGTACAGTCCGATCGCGGCTAAACCGCGTTCGCCGCAAGCTCGCGCCCGCAGCCCCCCCATCGACACCTCGCCCCAGCACGATCGCAAAGGAGGAGCGCAATGTCGCTAATGGACCGCGTGCGTGAGATCCGCGCCGATGAGGCACGCGTCGACGAAACGCAGCTGGGCACTGCGCGTCAGGCGTTGCTCCGAGAAATCGGACGCGAGCAGCGCAAATCCACTCAGAGATGGGTGGGCTTCAAGGTTGCCGCCGGGGGGCTTGCCGCGATCAGCGCGGTCGTGGCAGGGACACTTCTGGTGCCGCTCTGGACCGACCAAGCGGCGACCGCGGCCGAAGTGCTCGACCAGGTCGCAGACGCCACAATCAGCGCGCAGGACACTCAGCTCGCGCCCGGCCAGTACCTGCGCGTCGACCGCAGCTGGGAGAGGGTCGAGCGCTGGAGCAGCGCCTTGGCCGACGACGACGACCCGAACACCCATCCGTTCGTTCCGGTGACCGAACCCGCCGACGGCGCGATTCACCTTCGGAAAGGAAGCGTCCTGTTCGTACCGGCGGATCGATCGGACGACTGGGTATACGACACAGGGCCCGCCGAATCTGTCGTCGCCTCATATGGGCAGGCCGGCGATCGGGCAGCCGCAGAAAAGGATCACTGGATCGGAGAATCCGAACCGAATCAAGTGATCGCGCTCCCTGGCGGCAAGTCACAGTTCCTCGGACGAACCGCGCTGCTCGACCTGCCCGTGAGCATGTGGGAAGCCACATATGAAGACATGCCGCGCGATCCGCACGAATTGCTGCAGTGGTACCACGACCGCTACGAGGCTGAGGGCGGGAGAGACGAGCAGTATTTCGACGACTGGCTCCTCGGGTCGTTCGACGACCTCCTCATGGTGGGCCTTGCTCCGCCGGATCTGAGAGCGGCAATGTTCCGGATGTTGGGCCTGGTTCCCGAGGTCACCTTGACGTCCGTGGATGGCGATGTCGCGACCCTCAGCCATGTGGGCCGCGACGGCACTGAGAGGGTGCTGCGGTTCGACGTCGCGGAGGGTACATTCGAGGCGATCGGGATCGACCAGCTCACGAGCGGGCCCGGGAGTGACGCCGCCGCACCCATGCAGACGATCTCGTTCAGCATCGTCGACTCCGCCCCCGATCCAACCCAATGAGCACTTGCATCCTCGATGGAGATAGTGTTGCCCTCTCTTTCGGCTCCATCCTTCACAGTGGATCGCGAAATGCGAATCCCGACAATAGTCCTGGTTAGTGATCCTCATAGGATCACCCGGCGTCGCCGGGATTCTCGATGCGCCGACCACACGCTTCCTACCAGATCCAGCAGCGCCGCAAGCCTGGACAGCCGTGCGCGGATCTGCCACCCTGCGAGCCCCGACTGAGCGGATCCGGCGTTCGGCACCAGCGGATGCTCTCGGCCTGGGCCGACGACGCGGGCTCCCACCTCGGCCCCGGGCGCGCCCGTGGCGGGCCCCGAGCGCGCGAAGTCCGTCGTGAAGCGCGACGGCGAGGTGCTCATCACGGACGGGCCGTTCCCCGAGTTCAAGGAGTGGTTCGCGGGCTACGACCTGATCACCGCCGAGTCGATCGACGAGGCCGCCGCCCTGATGGCCGCGCACCCCACCGCCGTGGCCGGGCGGATGTACATCCTGCCGGTCGTGCCGCTTCCCTGGGAGCAGGAGGACGCGTCGTGAGCGCCGGGAAGCCGCCCGTCGTCGACCTGGCGACATGGCAGGCCGCGCGGGCGGAGCTGCTGACGCGCGAGAAGGCGCACACGCGCGAGGGCGACGCGATCGCGGCGGCGCGGCGGCGCCTGCCGATGGTCGAGATCGACGGCACGGTCGAAGTGACCGGGCCCGACGGGCCCGTGCCCTTCATCCGGCTGTTTCCAGGGCCGCGACGAGCTGCTCGTCTACCGCCACATGTGGCACGACGGCGCCCCGCTGCAGGGGCAGTGCGAGGGCTGCACGGTGTCGGCGTGGCAGATGCGCGACGCGGTCTACCTCGAGGCGCGCGGCGTCTCGTTCGCGATCCTGTGCGAGGGGCCGTGGGACGAGGTCGCGCCCTTCATCGACTTCATGGGCTACGAGCAGCCGTGGTACTCGGTGCGGGGCCTCGACGAGCCGCTCGGCGGCGAGATGGGCCACATCACGGTCTTCCTGCGCGACGGCGACCGCGTGTTCCTCACCTATGACACCACCGGACGCGGCACCGAGCCCATGGACGCGATGTTCGCGCTGCTGGACATGACGCCGTACGGCCGGCGCGAGGCGTGGCAGGACGTGCCGGACGGATGGCCCCAGGGCCGCGAGGCGTGCTGGTACTGGCGGACCGACCACACGGGCGCCAGCCCCGTCGACCGCAGCACCACGCGCCCCGCGCCGCAGTGGACGCGGCCGGGCGCGGTCCCGGCCGACACGCTGGGCCGTCACGCGCACCACCATTGACCGACCCCGTTGATCCGCGCGCCCGGGAGCGGGAGCCTGACGAGGGGGCGAAACGGAGGCATCATGACCACCACCTACACGTTCGACGTGTTCTCGAGCCTCGACGGGTTCGGGTCCGTCAGCGGCGGCGACTGGGGCGGCTACTGGGGCAAGCAGGGCCCCGAGCTGCTCGCGCGGCGGCTCGCCCTCTACGAGCAGCCGCAGCGGATGGTGTTCGGCGCCGAGACGCTCCGGCAGTTCATCGGCTTCCGGTCCGACCCCGACATGGTGGCCGAGATGGACGCGTGGGGTCTGCGGATGATCGAGCTGCCCGCCACGGTGATCTCGAGCACGCTCACCCCGCCGATCGACTGGCCGGACGTCACGGTCGAGACGGGAGACGGGGTCGACGTCGTCCGCCGCCTCAAGGAGAAGTCGGACGTGCCGCTGCGCTCCCACGGCAGCCTGTCGCTCAACCGCGAGCTGCTGAACGCGGGGCTGGTCGACTTCGTGCAGGTCACGATCTTCCCCGTCCTCACGGGCCGCAACGGCGACGCCCCGGTCTTCGCGGGCGCCGACGACTTCGACCTCGAGCTCGTCGCCCAGCACACCCTCGACGCCCGCACGGTCGAGCTCACGTACCGCCCAACCCTGCACTGACGCGGGGGCCTCGCCGTTCAGCTCCCGGCGACGGCGTCGCGAGCGCGGCGGGCGGCCTCGCGCGCGATCTGCGGCGCGAGGCCGACGTGGCCCGCGGGGTCCAGGAGCTGCCGGATGCGCACGGGCGGCAGCGCGCGGGTCACCCGCGGGTCGGAGACCAGGAGGCTCTCGAAGTCCTCGCCCTCGGTCGCGCAGCGCATGGCGGCCTCGTAGACGATCCGGTGCGCCTCGTCGCGGCCGATCTCCTCGCCGAGCGCGAGCATCACGGCCTCCGATCCGATCAGGTTCCCGCTCAGCTCGAGGTTGCGGCGCATCCGCTTCGGGAAGAGCTCGAGCCCCTCGAGGATGACCTTCAGGCGCATCAGCAGGTCGCCCATCGCGATCAGGCTGTCCTGCATCGCGGCGTCGAGCTTGGCGGTCGCCCCTCCGTCCGCCTCGTGCGGGTGGATGATCGCGGCCACCGCCTCGGGCGCCTTCGCGCGCACCTGCGCCGCCAGGTCCAGGACGTCCGCGGACAGCTTCGGGTTGCGCTTGTGCGGCATGGTCGAGCTGCCGACCGACCCCTCGGGCACGGGCTCGGAGACCTCGCCGAACTCGGTCTGCATCATGGTCTCGACCTCGATCGCGATGCGCCCGCACGACGCCGCGACGATCGCGAGGTCGGAGATGTAGCCCGACTGGGGCGACAGCAGCGCCCGGGACGGCACCGGCATCGGCTCGAGCCCGAGCAGGTCGGCGACGCGGCGCTGCACCTTCGGGCCGACCTCTCCCAGCGAGGCGAAGCTGCCGACCGCGCCGGCCATCATCACGCGCAGGCACGGCTTCACCCCGTGCTCGATGCGGTCGTGCCCGCGCAGCAGGTCGTCGATCCACGTCGCGACCTTGAGGCCGAACGTGATCGGCACGGCGTGCTGACCGTGCGTGCGCCCGGGCATGATCATGGTCGCCGACCGCTCGGCCAGATCGCCCAGCGCGGCGAGGCAGTCGAGCACGAGCCGGCTCACGATCTGGTGCGCGCGGCCGATCAGGATCGCGTGCCCCGACTGCATGATGTTCTGGCTCGTCGCGCCCCAGTGCACCCAGCCGCCGGCGCCCTCGCCCGCGGCGTGGGCGAGCTCCTCGATCAGCGGCACCAGCGGATGCCCCTGGGCGCGCATGCCCTCGATCACCCGATCGCGATCGAGCGCCGACAGCCGGCCCACCTTCGCGATGCGCCGCGCGGCCTCCTCGGGCACGATCCCCGCCTCGGCCTCGGCGCGCGCGAGCGCCACCTCCACGTCCAGCCACGACTGCCAGATGCTGTCGGTCGTGTACAGGGCGCGAATGCCCGCGTCCGGCACGCTGTAGTCGGTGAAGCGCCCGGCATCCCCCGCCGCCTCGGCGATCGTCAGGTCGATCGGCGTGGCGGCCCTCAGCGACAGGGGGATGGGGGCTGTGTCGCTCATGGCGCTCACATCCGGCGCGGCGTCACGACTGTGGAGCGGTGAAGGGTCATGTGAGCAGGTTAGAGCCCCTCGACCCCGGATCGGGCGCATCGGAGGGTTGACGCCCAAACGGTTCTGTGGTTCATTAGTCGAGTAATTAACCACAGAACCGGAGCGTCGCGTTGATCGAAGAGGGCAAGCCGCTGTTCGTGCAGATCGCCGAGCACATCGAGGACTCCATCGTGGATGGCAGCCTCACCGAGCAGGCGCAGGCGCCGTCCACCAACGAGCTCGCGGCCTTCTACCGGATCAATCCGGCCACGGCCGCGAAGGGGGTCGCCATGCTCGCCGACAAGGGCGTGCTGCACAAGCGGCGGGGCATCGGCATGTTCGTCGCCGAGGGCGCCCGCGACCTGCTGCTGGGCGAGAGGCGGTCCGCGTTCGCCGACCGCTTCGTGGCCCCGCTCCTGGCCGAGGCCCGCAGGATCGGCCTCGACGCCGAAGACCTCGCCGCGCTCATCCGGGAGCGCTCCACGCAGTCGACCATGGGAAGGGAATCATGACCGCCGTCATCGAGGTGAGGAACCTCACCAAGCGCTACAAGGACAAGAAGGCCCTGGATGACGTGACCTTCGACGTCCGGAAGGACACCATCTACGGCTTCCTCGGCCGCAACGGCGCCGGCAAGACGACGGCGATGTCGATCATCACGGCCCAGAACTTCCCGACATCCGGGTCGGTCCGGGTGTTCGACGAGGAGCCGTACGAGAACGCCCGCGTGCTGAGCCGGATGTGCTTCGTGCGCGAGAGCCAGAAGTATCCGGATGATGCGCACCCGCGTCATGCCCTCGCCGCCGCGCGCCTGTTCTTCCCGAACTGGGATCAGGAGCTCGCCGAACGCCTGGTCGACGACTTCCAGCTGCCGCTCCGGACCCCGATCAAGAAGCTGTCCCGCGGGCAGCTGTCGGCCGTGGGCGTCATCATCGGCATCGCGTCGCGCGCCGAGATCACGTTCTTCGACGAGCCGTACCTCGGCCTCGACGCGGTCGCGCGGCAGATCTTCTACGATCGCCTGCTGGCCGACTACGCGGAGCACCCGCGCACGGTGATGCTCTCCAGCCACCTGATCGACGAGGTCGCGAACCTCATCGAGCGGGTGCTCGTGATCGACCGGGGGCGGATCATCATGGACCAGTCCACCGACGAGACCCGCGACGCCGCCGCGACGGTCGTGGGACCGTCGGCCGCCGTGGACGACTTCGTGCGCGGTCGCGAGGTCATCCACCGCGAGTCGCTCGGCCGCGTCGCCTCCGTCACCGTGCTCGGCGCGCTGGGCGCCGCCGAGCGCGCCGAGGTCGAAGCCGCGGGCCTCGACCTCGCTCCCGTCTCGCTGCAGCAGCTGATCGTGCGCCGGACGCAGCACGCGGCCGGGCAGCCCGTCTCGCAGACCCAGGAGGTCCACCGGTGAACAGTCGCATCCTCAACGTCGTCCGCCTTCAGTTCGTGAACAAGCAGACGTTCCTGTGGGTCCCGCTCATCATCCTCGCGGGCACCGTGCTGCTGAACGTCATGATCGTCGCGCTGGTCCCAGGGGACGGCCCGACGTACAGCGGGGGCGCACAGGCGCCGCTGTGGTATTTCCTCTACGTCGGGATCTCGTCGCTGACCCTGACATTCCCGTTCTCGCAGGCCATGAGCCTCACCCGCCGCGAGTTCTACCTCGGCACCGTGGTGGCCGCCGCCCTCACCGGCGGGATGCTCGCCACCCTCTTCGTGCTGCTCGGTCTCGTCGAGCGGGCCACCGGCGGCTACGGGGTGAACGCCTACCTCAGCTACCTGCCTGCGGTGTGGGCGCCGGGGTGGTGGGCCGCGTGGATCGTGATGTTCATCACCACCATGTTCTTCTTCGTGATCGGATTCTGGGGGGCGACGATCTTCAAGCGGTGGGGGGCGACGGTTCTCACGATCGTGCTGTTCTCGCTGGGGCTGGTCGCGATCGGCGGCCTCTACGTCGTGGGGCGCCTGAGTGCGTGGGACACCGTCTTCCAGTGGTTCGCGACCGCCGGATCGCTCGGCGTGGCGCTCTGGGCCATCCCCGTGATCCTGCTTCTGGGCGGCGGCTCGTACCTCACGCTGCGGCGCGCGACGGTCTGACCACGGTGGCGTCCGCCTCCCGAGGGAGGCGGACGCCGTCGCGTCAGGGGCGCGCGTTCTCCTCGGCGCCGGCCGCGACGTGGTGCCGGATGACCTCGGCCACCACGAAGTTGAACCACTTCTCGGCGAACTCGGGGTCGAGGTGCGCGGCCTCGGCCAGCGCCCGGAGGCGGGCGACCTGCTGCTCCTCGCGGCCCGGATCCGACGCCGGCATCGCGTGCCGGGCCTTGAGCTGCCCGACCTGCTGCGTGGCGCGGAACCGCTCGGCGAGCAGATAGACGAGCGCGGCGTCGATGTTGTCGATGCTGGCCCGCAGGCGCTGCAGGGTCTGCTCGGGCGTCTCGGTCGCGTCGGCGTCGGTCATGCGTCGAGATTACCGGGGCCGCGGGGTCGCTCCTGCCGGACACAATGCAGGATCTCAGGGCCGTGATCGGCGTGTCCGGCCGCCACGGCCCCGGAACACGCCCGGTATCCGGCGCAGGTCCTGCGTCGTGTCGGGAGAGCGGGCTACCGGACCGGCAGGATGTGCTGCGGCGTCGGGACCGCGAGGCGGTGCCGGACGCGGCCGGGCACGCCGGTGCGCTCGTCGACCGCCAGCGAGACCACCTCGTCCGACCCCTGGCCGGCCACGAGGACGGTGTCGCGCACGACCACGTGGTGGCGCGGCTTGCGCACGCCCGACTCGGCGAGCGCGACCTGCTCGAGGCGATCGCCCTCGCCGCGCACGCGCAGCACGGCGATCGTGTCGCTGCCGCGCAGGCCGGCGTACAGGAACCCGCCGTCGCGCGAGCGGGCGAGCTCCGCGGCGGTGTCGCCGGGGAGCGACCCCGGCGAGGCCGCGAGTCCCGAGCGCAGCGCCCATCTCCCGTCCGGCCCGGGCGAGAGCACGAAGACCTCGCACGTGTACTCGGTCACGACGTACAGGTGCCCGCTCGGATGCAGCACCATGTGCCGCGGCCCCGTGCCGAGCGGCAGCGCGACCTCATGGTCGAGCTTCAGACCGCGCGGCGACGTGCGCCAGAACCGCACGAGGTCGTAACCGAGGTCGGTGGTCGCGACGAGCCCGCGCGGCAGGAACACGGAGCAGTGCGCGCGCGGCGTGCGGGGCTCGTCCGGGGCGCCGGCCGCGCCGCCGAGGTCCACGGCCCCCGCCAGCGGCGACGCCGGTTCCTGCGCCGCACCGCGCAGGATGTCGCGCACGGCGGGGTCGTCGAACGGGTTCTTCGACTGCCCCAGCAGGGCGAGGATCTCGTCGAGCCCGGCGTCCGCGCCGATCGCCGGGGTCGGGGTGGATCCCGCGAGCATCGCGGCCAGCTGCGACGCGTCGGCGCCGCGGTCGACCAGCGCACGGAGGTCGGCGACGCCGCCCTGCTCCGCGACCAGCGCCGCGGCGTCGGGAGCCTGGCGGGGCGCCCCGCCGTCGTACGGGTCGGCGGACGGCTCCGCCTCGGTGCGCGCGCCGAGGCGCCCGGCCCCGTCGAGCGCGACGTGCGTCACGGTGCCGTCCCCCCACGCCGCCGCGATCAGGTGCGACCCGTCGGGCGCGACGCTGACGTG
Source organism: Microbacterium sp. MEC084 (assembly GCF_004514465.2). Classification (NCBI taxonomy): domain Bacteria; kingdom Bacillati; phylum Actinomycetota; class Actinomycetes; order Micrococcales; family Microbacteriaceae; genus Microbacterium; species Microbacterium sp. MEC084. Next base: position 18,284 of record NZ_MYFP02000025.1, read on the forward strand.
GCACACCGTCTCCCCCGCCTCGACCGGCGAGCCGAGCGGGGCGAGGGTCGCCTCTCCCGTGCGGCGGAACGCGGCGACGCGCCCCTCCCCCTCGAGCGCCGCATACACGACGTCGAGCGACGGATGCGCGGCGAGCCACGTCGGCGAGATCGCCTCGACCGCGTCGCCGACGAGACCCAGCGGTCCGCTCGCGAGCGGCGAGTCGGGCTCGCCGGCCGTGCCGGCCATGATGCCGCGCGCCTCGGACTTCATGTCGGCGCCGCGCGCCCCGATCCAGAACCTCATGCGCTCGATCCTCGCAGAGTCGCGCGCCCCCCATCAGCCGGGGCCGGCGCCGCCCCGGAGCGACGGAGGGCCCGGCCGATCGGCCGGGCCCTCCGTCGTTGCTCTCGCGTCAGTCCAGGAGGTCGTGACGCACGATCACGGCGTCGCGGGCGGGGCCCACGCCGATCACCGAGATGCGGGTGCCGCTCATCTTCTCGAGCGCGAGCACGTAGTCCTGCGCGTTCTGGGGCAGGTCCTCGAACGTGCGCGCCGTCGAGATGTCCTCCTGCCATCCGGGGAACATCTCCAGGATCGGCTTGGCGTGGTGGAAGTCGGTCTGGTTCACGGGCAGCTCGTCGAAGCGGGTGCCGTCGACGTCGTAGGCCACGCACACGGGGATCTCATCGAGCCCGGTCAGGATGTCCAGCTTGGTCAGCACGAGGTCGGTGATGCCGTTCACGCGCGTGGCGTAGCGCGTGATGGGGGCGTCGTACCAGCCGACGCGGCGCGGCCGGCCGGTCGTGGTGCCGAACTCGAAGCCGCGCTTGCGCAGCCAGTCGCCCTGCTCGTCGAACAGCTCGGTCGGGAACGGGCCCGAGCCGACGCGCGTCGTGTAGGCCTTCACGATGCCGACGATCCGGTCGAGGCGGCCGGGGCCCACGCCCGAGCCGGTCGAGGCGCCGCCCGCGGTCGCGGACGACGACGTGACGAACGGGTACGTGCCGTGGTCGACGTCCAGCATCGTGGCCTGGCCGCCCTCGAACACCACCACGTCGCCGGCGTCGAGCGCCTCGTTCAGCAGCAGGCCGGTGTCGGCGACCATCGGCTTGATGCGGTCGGCGTACGACAGCAGGTCCTCGAGGATCTCGTCGCACGTGATCGCACGGCGGTTGAACACCTTCACCAGCAGGTGGTTCTTCTGGTCGAGCGCGCCCTCGATCTTCTGGCGCAGGATCGACTCGTCGAACAGGTCCTGCACGCGGATGCCGACGCGGTTGATCTTGTCGGCGTAGGCCGGGCCGATGCCGCGGCCCGTGGTGCCGATCTGGCGCTTGCCGAGGAAGCGCTCCGTGACCTTGTCGAGCGTGCGGTGGTAGTGCGTGATGATGTGCGCGTTGGCGCTCACCTTGAGCTTCGACACGTCGATGCCGCGGGCCGACAGCGCGTCGAGCTCGGCGAACAGCACCTCGAGGTCGATGACCACTCCGTTGCCGATCACGGGCGTCACGCCGGGCGACAGGATGCCCGACGGCAGCAGGTGGAGCGCGTACTTCTCGTCGCCGATCACGACGGTGTGGCCGGCGTTGTTGCCGCCGTTGAACTTGACGACCCAGTCGGTGCGGTCCCCGAGGAGGTCGGTGGCCTTGCCCTTGCCCTCGTCGCCCCACTGGACGCCGACGATCACGATTCCCGGCATGGGTTTCCCCTTGTCTTGTGCACGAGCCGACGGCTCGGTTTGCCCACGACCTCTCTCCCGGTTGTCGGGCTGCGTTCTGGGCCTCGGCCAGTCTACCGGCGAGGGCAGAACCACCCGCGGACCGGGCCCTGCGGGCGAGGCGGTGCGGACTAGGCTGACCGCCGGGGGACGGTCGCGGGCGACCGATGCCCCCTCCGCGAAGGGGGAAGCATGGATCAGCAGGTCTCGACGCAGCAGGCTGCCGGACCGAGCGCCGACGAGATGCGCCGCGCGACCGAGGTGCTGCGGGTCATCTCCGAGTCGTACTCCTCCAAGATGGTCGGCCAGGAGCGCCTGCGCACAAGTCTGCTGATCGGCCTGATCGCGGGCGGGCACATCCTGCTCGAGAGCGTGCCGGGCCTGGCCAAGACGACCGCGGCCAGCACGCTCGCCGACACGGTCGATGCGCAGTTCAAGCGCATCCAGTGCACGCCCGACCTGCTGCCGAGCGACATCACCGGCAACCAGGTGTACGACGCGAGCACGGGCTCGTTCCGCACGGTGCTCGGCCCCGTGCACGCGAACTTCGTGCTGCTCGACGAGATCAACCGCTCCAGCGCCAAGACCCAGAGCGCGATGCTCGAGGCGATGCAGGAGCACCAGACCACGATCGGCGGCGAGGTGCACCGGCTGCCCAAGCCGTTCGGGTCTGCTGAACGAAGTGGTGACAGTTTCGGTTAGGCCGCGAGGGCCAGGTTCTGGTTCATGATGGTCTCGAACTCGATCGGCGTCAAACGGCCCAGACGGGCTTGCCGGCGGCGTCGGTGGTAGGTCCGCTCGATCCAGGTCACGATCGCGACGCGCAGCTGTTCTCGGTTGGCCCAGGCGCGGCGGTCGAGGACGTTCTTCTGCAGCAGGCTGAAGAACGACTCCATCGCGGCGTTGTCGCCCGCA
>NZ_MYFP02000026.1:0-19555 GCF_004514465.2 Microbacterium sp. MEC084
CGTGCTGACCCCCTGCCGGTCGCCGGCGTCGACCTGCGCCTGCCGCACCCACCGGCGCAAGCTCTCAGCGCCGAAACCGAGCCGCTTCGACACCGTCTCGCACGCGGTCGTGAGGTTCGGGTACTCATCGAGGTGATCGAGCACGAGCCGGATAGCGCGCTGCTTCGTCTCCTCCGGAATCCTCTTCGGCATGATCATCATCTTCCTTCCAGACTCGAAAGGAAGCGGCATCAAACCGGGGACGGTTCAACGTGCTGGAGGGGCCGGCGAGTGTGGGGTTGGAGCGGAAGTAGGGGCGCGGCTACGAGCCTGAGCCACTGGCTCCGAGCGGCTTCGCTCCCGTGCGCTCGCGATCCCGGATCGAAGCGTTGCGACTACGTCAGGGCCGCGTCATCGGGAGCGCCCGCGCAGGGAATGCACCCATCAGGTCTCAGCGAGCTTCTTTGAGATCACCTCTGCGTGTTGCACGGCGACGGCGCGCAGGTCGGCGGACGGGTCGAAAACGAGCCTGCCCTTGTCGCGGGTGGCATCGAATGCGGACGGTAGTGCTGTGTGCGACCAGATCGGAAGGACGCGCCCTTCCTCAAATAGGGGCTTGAACTGCTCGCTCTCGAAGATTGTCCATCGTTTGGACCCGTAGAGCGGCCCGAGGATCGCTACTACATACCGACAGCCAGAGGCATAGATCGGGCCCAGGTAGGACTGTACGTCCTCTCCCAAGATTCTGTGCTGCTCGTTGAAGTCGTAGAACACCGCGTGACCGTTATCCTCGAGGGCATCGCGGAGTTGCTCCGCATAGGGACGGTCCTCGCCTGCGAACGAGAGGGCGACATCGTATGTCTCAGTGTGGTCGACATTCGTGAACCCGACCTCCCTGATGAAATCTCCCCAGGAAATAGATCTGAGGTAGTACACCAGCATGGGATCCTCGACTGAGAGTACCTTAGTGTCGGGATCGAAATGCATTAGGCGGGAGATATCCGGTTTGTTTGTAAGGTCAGCAAGGTAGCCGCGGTCGACCACCAACCCGACAGAGACCTTTTCGGTCGGATGGGTTCGCATTTCGGTCGGGAGGTGAATGCTCCACGACTCTGAATCAGCAAGCCAACGGAGGACATGCAAGTAGGGTGCTCGCCCTCCGGGGCGGAATCGCGTGCCGCGCGCAAAATCTCGAACGGCGTCGCCGAATCTCTCCTTCTGCTTGCTCACAACCAGGCGTTGCACTGCGGCGTAGGCCGTGTCTACTGGAGTGAGCTCAGGGGCTTCCTCGGCCAAGCCGGCCTCGATGCATGCATTCCATGCCAAGAGCTGGGCGATGTAGAAGCTTCCTTGGGAGTTGTCGACGATGTTCTGCTTCGCAGCCAAAGAAACGTTGAGGGCGGCCTCTCCTGCCTCGATGACTGCAGTGATCTTGTGTGCCGGTTCAGTTTCAAATCGGATGGTCTCGATCCTGTTAGCCACGTCACTGCTCGACTCGACAAGCGCTCGACCGGCGTCGGGGATGCCGAGGATCACGAGCTTGGTCGTCGGGTCCTCGTTGTCAGCGGAGACTTTGAGAAGATCGGCGATGGTGCTCTTTGTGGAATCGTCAAGGCGATGGAAGTCGTCGATGACGACTATTCCCGGTGCGGTGATTCGAGGGAGCTCGGAGATGTACTCCGCGTCCTCGGCCTTTCGTGCGCTGAGCATCGTGGATTTGCCATCGAGCCCCAGTTCGGCCAGTGCCTTCTCCACAGCCGTCGACTTGCCAATCCCTGACGGGCCCTCGACTACGACTCCTCGCCCGCGAGTACGCAGCGCGACTTTTAGGCGCCCGTATGCTGAAGGGGGAACGAAGGTGTGGGTGGGGACTCCTGAGACCTTGAAGACATCCTCGACTCGACGAGGGTCTCGAGACGGAAGGCTTTCGGTAGGCGGCACAATGCAAACGCTACACTCTGAAGCTGCTGCGCGAGCGGGCGGCCCGTAATCTTCGTAGCCGAGGGTGCTGGAGCATCGCGGCCCAACCTGCTATGCCCTCGAGCCTGAGGGCTTATTATTGGAGCGTGCGTCGATGACGACGATGGAGTTCTCGCCGCGGAGATCCAGCTCCTTCAGCACGGCATCGACCTTCGCCACGTCCGCGTCCGTGTAGCAGATGATCATCTTGACCGACGTGCGCGTGCCGTTTGCCTTCTCGTAGATCTCGACCTGGTTCTGGAGGTTCCGTTTCAGTTGGCTGTTGCTGGCAAGCTTGATCTCGATCAGCGACTTGTCGACGGCCCCTTTGCTCACTTTGAAGTCCACGGGACCGCGCCCGTTGTTGACCTCGCGGTTCACGTCGAACTCGCTGCCGAAGAAGACGAGACCGAAGAAGAGCTGAACCTCCTTCTCCGTGGCGAGGGGACGTTCCTGGCCGGATCTGTTGAGGAGCCGGTAGCCGTCCTGGTTCTCGACATACTGCTTGAAGCCGTGCGCGCGGGTCAGCGCCTCGTCGTAGCTCGTGACCGGCGTCAGGTATAGCGAGGTATTGGCGTGGATGTCTTCGACGACCTTCTGCACCATCTGCACGAGGATCTCGAAGACCTCCTGCCGCCGTCGTGCGCTCAGGCCGACTGCCTGCTCCCCCGTGTCCTCCTTCTGGCGGATGTAGTAGTCGATGACCTCGGGAAACTGGAGGATCGCCGCAGCGGCCAGCTCTGAGTACTCCTTCTTCGTGGGATTATCGCTCAGCTTCTTGAAGAGGTAGTTGTTGACCTGCGCGCGAAGCTGCTCATCTTCGATGGCGTCGGGGATGCTGCTGAACTCGCGCACGAGGTCGGAGCGACTGATCCAGGTGTCGTCCTTAGTGAGCATGTCCGCCGGGGTGAGCAGAACGTAGTCCCCGCGGAGCGCGGGTAGCTCATACTGGCGCGACTCCCAGATCTCGGTCTCGTAGTTGAAGACTGCTCGGGCGACCGAGAACATGCCACGCCGGTCCGGCGACAGATGCGCCTGCGCGAACGCCTGCGTGTACTCCAGTAGGTAGCCCTTGATGAGGTTCGTGGTGAAGTCGCTGATGTTGTCGCGCCCGACGCCCTCTTTGATGAGCGCGAGCTTCTCCAGGTGGACACCCTTGGTGATCGACTCCGACCCGAACCCCTTCAGGATCGAGCCGAGAGAGCTGTGCAGTGCGCGGGCGAAGTCCTTGCCGAGTCCACTCCCCGAGTTGCCGAGGACGGCGAACCCGAGCCAGTTCTGCTTCACCTCCGGGAACATGTACCAGGACTTGATCAGCCCCGGATCGAGATCAGGCGCGGCGCGGTCACGGAGGAATATGAGGTAGCGGATCATTCCGTCGTGCAGATCGCGGTACTCCTGCTTCTTGCTGTTGAAGAGCAGGAAAGGGTCTACGAAGAGAGGCAAATCGGAGGCAAGGCTCACATCGAACGCGCCGTAGTCCTCCAGCAGCTTCGGTGATATCCCGAAGTGCTGGGAGAAGTACAGCTCGATGACCATCCGGCTCATGCCCCCACGAGTTGCAACAGGTGGTCGTAACTGGTCACGCCGTGGTACCTGACTCCCGGTGTACCGGCCACCTGCTCGAGCTTCTCGAAGAGCTTGTTGGCGCAGTCGATCTTCGCCTTCTCAGCGCCGCGCAGCTCCAGAGACGATAGGGAGAACTTGGTCTCGGCAACGAAGTAGACATGCTTGACAGCACCGTCGTGGAAGGCGATCGCCCAATCAGGGTTGTAGTAATCGAGCGGAGTAGGAATCTTGAAGCCGCGCGGAAGCTTTGTGAAGACGGATACCTCTTCGCTGATATCGAGCGCCGCACCGAACTCACGCTCGACCTGCGAGTCGTCGAGGACGTACTCGTAGACGTTCTTGTTCGGAGTGTGCACTGCCTTCGAGAGATCATGTGAGGTCTGATTCTCGGTGAAGATCGAGGTGTGGTAGCGGTCTTCGAGGATGTCGTACTCGATGTGCTCGACCATCGTTGCGGCGGCTTGCTCGCGGATGAGTCGGGCAGCCTCCGTGATGAACTGCTCTGGGTTCTGCTTAAACTTCGCAAACGTGTCGGGCCTGACGCCGCGAAGGATCGTCGCAACGGTGCGGCGGGTGAGCTTGGTTTTCTCAGCGATCTCGCCGATCAGGTCGTAGGGAATCGTGGAGCTTGCGCTCAGTGTCGACTCCGACGACTTGGTTCGAGTCACCTTGAAGCTTTCCCCAGCCTCCAGGTGCTCCGCCTCGATGACGTCACGTTGGACGCCTTCGGTCACGACGTACCGGAGCCGTGCTACTTCGAGTGAGGTGTCGAGGACGCGCGTGCAGTTGTCGATGAGTTCCTGTGAGTCGAACTCCACTTGGTACACGACGCGGTGGTTGATGCGCGCCCAGAGCTCCTGGAACTCCCTCTTGTTGAAGTTCGCCTTATTCATCGGCACGATCTTCGCCTTGCGGCCGTCGTCGACCTTCGGCGCCTGGATGTGCAGCGAGTCGATCAGGTCGGCGACCTGGTAGAAGTACGGCTGGAGCGCCGGTGGCATGGCCGGGATCTCGGGGAGGTCGCTGCGGCGAAGCCACTTGTCAGTGAGGTGCTGGTCGTAATCGATGAAGTCGTGCTTGATGAGCCAGTGGTGGAGTTGCTTCGCCTCGTCGAGCGTGACCTTGTGCTCGGCTCCAGCGATTGCGTCGCGCAGGACAGCCCCGACGAAGAACTCGGGCGTCGCCTTCCGCGGCCGCGCGCTGAGCAGGCCCAGTGTCTCCTTCTGGAATCCCGCGACGAAGTCGACGTAGGACTCCTCGGTGACGACGGTGAGCACGTTGATGTCGTGGACGGTAACGGGATCGTCTGCCCGGTCGCCGTTGTGGTCGACGGCAAGACGAAGGCCGCGCCCGACCTCCTGGCGACGCGAATCTCCAGCGGTCGCCTTCTTGAGGAATCCGAGTGTGAACACGTTTGGGTTGTCCCAGCCTTCTCGCAGCGCCGAGTGGCTGAAGATGAACCGGAGCGGGTAGTCGCGGTCGAGCAGCTTCTCCTTGTCACGCAGGATGGCATCGTATGCCTCGGCATCTTTGGACAGGCCCTTGCCCTTTTCGTCGGATGCCTCCGATGCATCACTGTCGACCCAGCGCCCGGTCTTCTTGTCGACGGAGAAGTAGCCGTTGTGGATGCTGCGAACCGCATCGCGCTCCAGGAACGCCCGGTACGCCTCCTCCGATTCATCAAGGCCGAGTTCGCTGAACCGCTCTGCCTTGAGCGCCTCGTACTCCTGCTCGAAGACGCGGGCGTACTCTCCGAGTCCGTCGGGCTGGTCGTAGTCGCGGTACTTCTGCACCTCGTCGATGAAAAAGAGTGAGAGCACCTTGATGCCGTGACCGAAGAGCTGCCGCTCCTTGTCGAGATGCGCGCGGATGACCTCCCGGATCTGGAGTCGGCGCTTCTGTTCGTCGGTCACATCGTTGGTGATCTGCCCGCCTTGGAGCACCTGTCCATCCATTAGCGTGACGGTGTTCGCGATCGCGTCGATGTCGTCGATGACCAGGCCCTTGTACGCTTCGACGCCGCCGGAGATGTCGTGAAGCCGGTCGCCCTTCTTGACCTTGAACGTCTTGGGCCGGATCTCGCCGTGCAGGGGCTGGTGGTTGATCTCAATTCGAGCCTTCGGGAAGTCCGCACCCTTACCGAGTTCGATACCGTCCACATAAAGGTACGCGCTGCTCCCAGCGAGCCCCTTGACGCTGATGCCGCGCGCGGCAATCTTCTTGACCAGTTTCTTGTTGTAGGCATCGAGGGCATCGAGTCGGTGCACCTTGTTGTGGTCGATCGCATGGGTCGCCGAGTAGCGCAGGGCGAAGAGTGCGTTGAAGCGCCCGAGCGCCTTCAGGGTCTCGCTGGGCCTCGACGGGTTGCTGCCGAGTCGCTGTGGTTCGTCGATGATGAGGATTGGGCGGTTCGCGGCGATCACGTCAATGGGGCGACGGGACTTGAAGCCGTCGAGTGTCTTGAACATCTTCAGGCCGGAGGACTTGCCGGTCTCGGCGGCACCCCGGTCGGCCTTCTTCGCGTCGCGGTTGAAGTTCTGCGCGTTGATGATCATCACCTGGATCCCGGTGTCCGATGAGAAAGTCTCAACGTCCTGGAGATGGTCCGAGTTATAGACGAACGCCCTGGCCTGGGTCTTGTACTCGGCCAGGAAGTGGTCGGCGGTGATCTCGAAGGACTTCTTCACCCCCTCGCGGATAGCGACGCTGGGGACTACAACCACGAACTTCGACCACCCGAACTGTCGGTGAAGCTCCATGATCGTCTTGATGTAGACGTAGGTCTTGCCCGTGCCGGTCTCCATCTCGACGTCCAAGTTCAGCCCTGCCGCCGGGCTGGCGATAAGCTCTCCCGACAGCGGGAGCCCGCTGATGCGCCGCTGGACGACTTGGATGTTATCGAGGAGCTGGGCTGGGTTCAGCAGCAGCGCGCTATTGCCGTAGCCCGTCTGGGCTGCGGCGTCATCGACGCGGTGATCCAGCTCGGGCTGGCCGCGTCGGCCGGTCGTACGACCGGGGTCGATCTTGTAGGTGATGTTGTCGGCGAAGGGCTGCCGATGCACTGCGCGGAAACAGTCCACAACCGCGTCGACCACAGCAGTCTGGTACTCCTGGACCTTGAACTGCAGCTTCACGGGGTCAGATCACCTTCACCGCGGTGTCGGGCGAGAGCTGCCCGAAGATCTGATACGCGTTGATCGCAGCGTCGTCCGAGGCGAAGCCGGTGTCTTTGAAGACGACCTTCTGCGTGGTGTCGGCAGCAGCGCGCAGCGCGAGCGCACGGATCAGGGCTTCGTCGAGCTGGCCGTCCAAACAGGCGAGTAGCGCCCCATCCTCGACGGAGTAGACCTGATGCCCCTCGATGATCTCGACGGTGATCGGGGCCGAGACATCGAGCCCCCATGCGATGAGCACTTCGATCAGCACGTCCAGTGCGCCGCGGTCGCCCTTGACGCTCTCAACGAGGTCCAGCAGCGCCTCCTGGTTGGCGACATCCGGGGTCGTCGTGATCTCCCTGAAGTTGCTCGTGTCGACGGTGAACGCTCGGAAGCCGACGTCGCCGTTCCAGTCCGACGGCGTGCGGCTCGCCAGAATCTGCGCACCGGCCTTCTGGATGCGAATCTTGGTCAGCTCGGCGATGGTCAGAGGCTTGTCGAGCTCCTGGAGGAACTTGATCGCGTTCTGAATGGTCGTCTTCGCCGAGCCGGTCGCCGACTTGAGGTTGTCCTCGAGCAGCTCGGGGAGCTGCACCAGGAGGACCGGACAGTTGAGCCCGGTGCGAGCGCAGAGGTCGAACACCGCTTCGGCGGTCGTGCCGGACCCGGCGAAGAAGTCCATGACGATGCCCCCCTTGCCCCCGAGGACATACTCGAACAGCCGGGACAGGACCTCATGGTCCTTCGGGTTGTTGAACACCTTGGCACCCATCAGTGCCCTCAAGTGCTTCACCGAGGTCTGCGACTGCCGATAGAAGTAGGTGCCTCGGACCTGGACGGCGAGTTCCGCTTCTCCCTCGTTCTCCTCGGCCTCGTCGTCGCTGACGTCGGAACCCTCACCTTCGACGGGTCGAAGATGTGCCTTACGGAATGGTGTCGCTTCGGGGTCTTCTTCTCTGAATACGACGAGGCCAAGCTTGATCTGGCGCTTCATCTCCTCGGGATCGCTGTAACGCCAACCCGCGTCAGGGATCCTAACGGGCGTACCGGTTGCCGGGTTGATTACGTCATACGTCGGGCCGTTACCTCCGGGCCACGAAATGTCGCGGTCTCGCCACGGTCCGTTTGCGTCGACACGCTTATACCGTGCCCACTTCTTTGACGGGGCCGTGCGTGGGAGTGCGGCGAACCATGCCGACAAGTCCTTCTCGATCGCTGCGTCGTCGGACCCGTGCAATTCACGAAGCCTCGTGTACTCATCCCAGATTTCACGCGCGCCCGGCTTCTCCTCCCGCCAAACGGTCTTGCGTTCCCGGAGGGTCGACTTGGACTTCGCGTACACCATCACGTACTCATGACCAGTCGAGAAGAGCTTCGCGTCGTTCTTGCGCCCCTTCTCCCACACGAGTTGCGCGATGAAGTTCTGCTCCCCGAAGACCTCGTCCATGAGACGGCGAAGCGATGCCTGCTCGGCGTCGTCGATGCTCACCAGGATCACGCCGTCTTGGGCGAGGAATCGCTTGGCGAGGCGGAGCCTCGGGTAGATCATGCTCAGCCAGTCGGAGTGGAATCGCCCGTTCGCCTCGGTGTTGGAAATGAGCTTCTCGCCGACCTCGTTGATCTGGCGCGACTTCCAGAGGTACTCCTGCGTAGAGGACGAGAAGTCGTCCCGATAGACGAGGTCGCCGCCCGTGTTGTACGGCGGGTCGATGTAGATCAGACGCACCTTGCCGAGGTAGGACTCCTGAAGGAGCTTCATCGCTTCGAGATTGTCTCCCTCGATGAAGAGGTTCTTCGTCGTGTCGAAGTCAACAGAGTCAGCGAGGTTGGGCCGCAGAGTCTTGGAGATGGGGGCGTTGGAGGCGAACTCGGCGGCGAGCTTGCCCGGCCAGTTGATCTGGTAAACCTCCTTCCCCTCGACGACGTAGTCGCTCAGCTCCTGCCGCAGCGCCTCGAAGTCGACCTGGCGAACGAGATTGCCGTCGTCATCCATCGCCTCGGTGACGATGTGCGGGAACAGGGCCGCCAGTGCGTCGACGTTCTTGCGCGTTACGTCGGCTGACTGCAACTCCAGCTTTTCCAGCTTCGTCATTTCTTCCTCTCACACCAGCGCTGCGAGCGCGGCTCGGCGGTCTTTCAGTTCTCGGCGTAGCTCGACCTTGCGGTTGAGTTGGGGCTCGGCGCGGAGCTTCCGCTCCAGTGCGGTGATCTCGCGTTGGAGCTTCGTCGCCCGCTCCATTCTGTCCGCGACCTCGGACAAGGACTCGCCGCGGCGTGTCACGATCGGGAGCAGTGCGGACAGCAACGCCTCGTACAGGGCGGACAGGTCGATCGCGGCCGGCAGCGGAGAACGGGTGGCATCGCCCGGAAGCCATGGGGTCGTGAAGTACGCCCCGACCTTCGGGGCCGTGCCACTGAGCGTCTTGTGCGCCGCGACCGTACGCACCTCATTGCCTCTTAAAACTTCGAAGATGATCGGAAAATGAACCGCCTTGTCGATCGCGGTCAGCACGTCCTTGCTGACGTCATCGCCCTTCGCCTCGACGGTGAAGACCTGGATTTCCGGCACGGCGTCCGTGCCCTTAAGCCGGACCGTCGACTCGGCAAGTTTGTAGGCCCAGGTCACGCGCTGGACATCGTCGACGAACTTCTCACGCAGTGCGGTGCGGACGTTTCCGTGCTCGTAGAATCTGGTCTTCGGCACGACGCGGCCGAACTTCGCGGCCGGCGGCCACCGGTACAGGACGGGCTCAGTCATCGGCTGGCTCCTCGACGACGGCGAGGAATGCGATCAGCTCGAAATCGTCGAGCCCGGCGATGGTCTGCACGAGCGCGGTGGTGCGACCGGGGCTGAAGAGGCTGTCGATGTCGCGCTCTTCCGTCACCTCGATCATCGAGCGGATTGCGTCGGTGAGCAGCGCCGAGTAGCGACTCATCTCGGCTCCGTCGCGGGTTTCGGCGTTGAAGGCTGCAACGACGTCGGATACGGGGTCGTCGATGCCTCGGCAGCCCGCGCGCACGAGGTCGAGGAGGCGCTTGGCCTCGGTGTGTTCGGCGACTACCTGCCCATCCTGCCCGAGATAGACCAGGTAGTGGGGGTGCAGTCGGTTGCCCCGGTTCACGTCGTCAGGCGCATTGACGTTGCGCAGGGCGAAGATCACGCCTGGCGGGAGGCCCTTTGCTTCGTCCGCGGGAATGACGGCGTGGAGGCCCAGCTGGTGCCCGTGCAGATCGCCGTGCTGCTTGATGTAGCCGAGCAGATCCATGCGGAAGTCGTTGAGCCCGAGATCGGTGATCGAGACACCCACGCGGGCATCTTCGAGATCGATGACCTCGTCCTGCAGGCGCCGCAGCTGCTCGCGTCGGTAGGCGGCCTCGGAGCTTCCCGGGTCGAGCACGTTGTCGTCGCCGGTGCCAGCGATGTCGGCGATGACCATCCGACCTTCGACGCGTTCCTTGAGGTTGATGTACGCATCGAGTGACATGTCGGGCCAGAAGTTCACGAGTTGGATGACGTCGTTCGTCGACCCGATGCGGTCCACTCGGCCGAAGCGCTGGATGATGCGCACCGGATTCCAGTGGATGTCGTAGTTGATGAGGAAGTCGCAGTCCTGGAGGTTCTGCCCCTCGCTGATGACGTCGGTGCCGATGAGCACGTCGATCTCGCGAGTCTCGCTCGGCATTGTCAGCTCACGCTGCTTCGAGCGCGGCGAGAACATCGTCATCACCTGCTGCGCGTCGAAGCCCTTCCCTAGGGTCGTGCGCGCACCACTCGTCCCGCCTGTGATCAGCCCCGTCTCGATGCCATGACGCGCGAGAACCGGGGCGAGCTCTCGGTATACGTACTCCGCCGTGTCTGCGAACGCCGAGAAGATCAGCACCTTCCGGTTTCCCGGGTTAAGGGGGTGGGCCACCTTGTCCTCGATGACGCTCAGCAGGCGCCGGAGCTTGAGGTCGCGGTCGGGCACCACTCGGGTCACGTCCGCGAGCAGAGTGAGCAGGATGGCCCGATCCGCGTTCAGGTCGTGCCGCCAGGAATCGACATCGATGTCCGCCAGCGCGATGCGCACATCGCCGCCGACGACCAGCGACGCGAGCTCGGCGTCATCCGGCTCATCGGTGTCCAGGTCCAGCCCGGTTGTGCCCGTGCCAGTGACATCGTGGCCCGCATCCAGCTGGCCGAGCATGTCGGCGGTGATCTGCTCAAGCCGGCCGAGCGTAAGTCGGAATGCCTCGACCGAGCTCTCGAGCCGCTTGAGCAGGTTCACCGTCATGAGCTTCTTGATGCCCTTTTCGCGGCCCTGCTGTCCGAGATTCCCTCGGGCGGTGCCCTCGGTGACGCGTGAGGCGTCGACGTACTTGCCGCGACGCGACTCGAAGACATAGTCCAGCGGCGTGTACACGGCGAGCTCGAGGCCCTGCAGTCGATCGAAGATCTCGTCGAACGCGGGCACATCCGCAAGATCCGTGAGCGGCTCGCGGATGGAGACCGGCAGACGCCGCTTCGGGAAGGCGCCCACGTCGCTCATGTCGTAGAACGCTTGAATGTGCTTGCGGGAGCGGGCGATCGTCACGGCATCCAGCAGCTCGAAGAAGTCGAAGTCGAGCATCTGCAGCAGGCGCTCCGCCGTGCGGGAATCTGGCTCGAGTTTCGACCAGTCATTGAACGCGCGTTGCGCCTCGCGGAAGACGTTCTCCACGGAGGTCGAGAGGGTCAGGTGCTGGGTGAGGCCTTCGCTTTCGCCCTCATAAGCGAGCTGCAGTTGGTTCTTGAGGTCGTTGAACCGGTTGTTCACCGGAGTCGCCGACAGCATCAGCACCTTCGTCTTGACGCCCTCGCGGATCACCTGGCGCATCAGCCGCTGGTACCGCGACTCCTTCTCCTCGGAATAGTCGGCATTGCGGAAGTTATGCGATTCGTCGATCACGACGAGGTCATAGTTGCCCCAGTTGATCCGATCCAGTCGGAGGCCAAGCGACTCGCCACGTGTGCGAGAGAGGTCGGTGTGCGCGAGCACGTCGTAGTTGAACCGATCGCTCGCGAACAGGTTGGTCGTGAGGTTGGCGTTGTAGTTCGTCCAGTTCTCGGCGAGTTTCTTCGGCGCCAGGACGAGCACGCTCTTGTTGCGCAGCTCGTAGTACTTGATGACGGCCAGGGCCGTGAACGTCTTCCCGAGGCCCACGCTGTCGGCGAGGATGCAGCCGTTGTAGGTCTCGAGCTTGTTGATGATCCCGGTCGCTGCGTCGCGCTGGAAGTTGTATAGGCTCTGCCAGACCTTCGTGTCCTGGTAGCCGGTCCGGTCGTTCGGGAGGACGTCTTCGCTGATGTCGTCGAGGAACTCGGAGAACAGGTTGTAGAGAATCAGGAAGTAGATGCGCTCGGGGCTGTTCTCCGCGTACACGCTGGCGATGTGCTCTGCGACCGCGGCGGTGACGTCCTCCACCTGATCCGGGTTGTTCCAGATCTGGTCGAACAGCTGCATGTACTGGCTGGCCATCGGCGTCTCGTCGACGCGGTGGACCATGTTCGAGACCGCGGCACCTGACTCGTACCCGAGGTCGGCCGTTGTAAAGCCCTGGACAGGCGTGTACGCGGCGCGGTCATCGACGACGACGAACTGCTGCATCGGCTTGCCCGTAGCGTTTGAACGGAAGGTCACCTTCCGGCGCACCCACTCCGCGCATTCCTTGGCGATCGCGCGCTGGGTGAGTCGGTTCCGGAGCCGGACCTCGAACTCGCTTCCCGCGATGCTCGACTCGGCACGATCGCCAGGTATGAAGAACTCGCGGCGCTCCTTGCGAAGCTTGTCCGTCACCTTGTCAGCGACGAACGAGGGAGCGGTGAAGATGAACTCGAGCTCCGAGACGCCCTCGAGTTCCTTCCGCAGGGCCTCGAATGCGAAGATCGAGAATGTGGAGGCCGCGATACGAACCTTGGAGCCAGGGGTGATCTCCTGCTTGAGGTCGTCGCCGAGCAGGTCAGAGACGTTGTCGATGATCCGCATCTTCGCTCACACCCCAATGGGCGCCGAACGTGGGAAATCGGCGCGGCGCGTCGATGAGGTCAGCAACTGGCGAGTCTCTTTTCTCGATGCGTAATGCGTTCTCGACTTGAGGTTATCCGCAGCACGTCACTCCTCGACCAGCATCCAACGCTGTTCGAGTGGAAGATCCGCCTTGATGTCCGCAGGCAGGCTCGCGTAATTCTCGAAGATCGCGCGCAGCAGGCGCTCTTCGTTCCACACGGCGATCTTGAACTTGTGACCCGCGAGCAGGGCTCTCGCGCGACTATTGACGCCACCCAGCGCGACGAGTAGCCCCTGCTCCGCGCCCTCGCGCGTCACGGCTCCGTGTAAGGCATTGACTACGGGGTCCCCGACTGCGGTCTGCTCCGACTTGACCTGCACGACGATGCGAGGCGGATCCATGCCGAACACGCCTCTGCCCGCCAAGATGTCGACGCCTGCGTCGGTGCCCGGTGTCGGCCGCTGCGTCAGCGTGAATCCTTCCGCCTCCAGGACCGCGGCTACAAGGTCTTCGAGGCGACTGCCCTTGAACCGAGTGCGGATGCGGTTCGAGATCCGATCGCTGATCTGCACATCCAAATCCGCGCCAGCTTCGGCTGTCGCGTCATCGAGCTCTGCATCATCGGTGAGCGCAGGCTTGCGTGTAGTACCGCTGGTTCGCGGGCCAGGGTCTACCCTGTCAGGCCCCGACGCGACGAACGCGATGCGGTGTGGGGCGTCATTTCGTGAAACCTGGAACACCGTCGAGAATGCGCCGATCGAGTAGAGCAGATCTTGTTCGAAGACAGTTCGCGGGATCTCGGTCTGCAGCCATTCGACATTTCGTCGGTGACGCACCGACTCGGGCCCGCTCAGGTCGAAGAAGTATGGCCCGGTAATCCTGCCGATGTGCAGCTGTCGCGTGGCCTTCTGCGGCAGGACCACGAGATCGCCGATGCTCATTCGGCCTGCGAACGCCCAGAGCTGCGCAGCCCAGTTCGCCCGCGCTTTCTCCTTCTCCTCCGGCATCAACTTCGCCGCGAGCGCGATAACGTCGTCGCGGCTGCGCATCCCCGACATATCCGGGTACTCGCGGAAGTCGATGCCCACGAAGCCGTCTTTCAACAGCAGCGCGTCGTTATCGCCCTGCTTACCGCCACGCACGACCCATACACGAGGTTCCGAAGCCAAGAGATCTCCTTCTGCAGTCACTGATCACGCTATCCCCGTTAGGCGCGGGCACGAAGCCCTTCTACATTCTCCAAGACCACTGATGATCCCGAGATCACCGACGAGGACGCGATCGGGCATGATCTGCTCGGCGAAGAGGCGGCGTAGGCGGGGCAGGCGAGCTTGCTCATGGACCGTGGTCCACGCGCGCTCAGCCGATGACGAGCCTCAACTTCAAGTGCCTGAACAGGTCGAACGGCTCGTGGCAGTCCACGCCCAGCTCGGCACAGGCGTCAGGGATCTTGATGCGATTCTTCCGGTCCGGGTTCTTGATCTCGTGAGTCACGATCGTGTGCTGACCCGATAGCGCGAGCGACACGAGCCGGTAATCGGCCGCGGCCAGGAAGTCCGTGCGCGCGTTCTGCTGGAAGCGGCTCGAGGGATCCATCGTCCAGGCGGTGACACGCTGAAGGGCCTGCAGATCAGCCGCGGACTCTTCCAACCAGAACGACGGCGGCAGGGTCCGCGCCCATTCGGTGAGCTGATCCTCCTGCCGGAACAGCTCCGCTCGGACGGCCGTCGTAGACGCGATGTCGTGCTCCTCGTGCGCGTCCTGCAACCAGTACCAGAAGCCGGGAGCGATGTCGAAGCCGTAGTACCGGTTCTTGGCGTCGATGAAGACGTTCGCGTCGAGGAGGTACGTCACAGGTGAAGCACCTCCTGCGCATACCGGTCGATCTTGGAAGTGCTCGACAGTCCGAGGAGGCGCATGGCGTCGGTCAAGCTCGTCGCCCCTGATCGGGCGTCGGTGATCACCGCGCGCGACAAGCGCTCCCCGACGCGGTACGGAAGGTTGGCGTAGTAGTTGCCGCCATCCGTCGAGGTGTCGTTCAGCTTCGCGGCGGCCCGTGCTCGCTCTTCCACACGACGGTAGACCTCGTCGAAGCCGTCACGTGGGACTGCGCCGATCGCGCGCAGTTGGAGCAGGATCGTCGGAGTGCTCGCGACGTAGCGGCTCGCGAGGCGATCGAGCTCGCTGTACAGATCAGCATCGCTTCGGAAGACCTGGCGCAGGTCATCTGTCGGAACGAGCACCTCGGCGGCGAGCCGGTTGCACCAGCCCTCTGCATCCGCGCCATCGTGACGGGGGCTCGGCTCGTCGAGCGCGCTCTCGCGCCGAAGTACGTGCCCCAGCTCATGGATCAGCGTGAAGATCTGGCCCGTCTTCGTGTCGTCGTGGGTGTTGACGAAGATGAGGGGCGCGACGCGATCGTAGAGGGTGAAGCCGCGGAACTCCTCGCGGCTCAGCGTGCGCTGAGTGTTGTTCGTGATCGTGCCCGCGAACGTTACCAGCACACCGAGTTCCTCGACCGACCGCTTAAGCCGACGGCGCACCTGATCGCGCGGGAGGCCGGCTCTCCTGGAGACAGAGAAGTCGAGCGCGTCGCGGATCTCGCCAGCCAGAGTCGAAAGCCGTGTGAGCTGCGGCAGCTGCGGCGGCGCGAGGCCTTCACGTATCGAGTAGTCGCGATACCAGTCCTGACGGAAGACGCTCTCGTCGATCACCTCCCGCAGTTCGGGGCTCGGAGTGCGCGCGTCACCACCTGTGCCAAGGCGGTAGTCCGGGATCGGGAGCTGCAGCTCGGGCGGCTCAGCCAGGAAGAAGATTCCGAACGGCAGATGCGAGAAGCTCGCGATCTGCTCGACCTGACGAATGGTCGGCGAGCGCCGTCCTGCAGCCCAGTCATCCCATTGCGGAAACCGGTGGAGGAACGCCACGTGATCGCGCTGAGAGTACGCCTCCGCCCATCGCAGGATGCTGGGTGCGATCGCGACATGTGCACTCATCGGCGTCCTCCCTGGCAGTGGGCGTGCGGATATGTGAAGCGTACGGTTCGCGTGCCGGTCCGGCGTGCTTCAGTGCCGGGTGTGCGTCAATTGTGCCGTGTGGACGAGCGGCGGAGCTTTCGTGCGTTGCGCCCGCTCATCCGCACGCGGTCGGTCCCCGGTGTCCGCGGGCGCGGGTAGCGTCGACCGGGGAGGACCGGATGACGGATCGGGCGATGCGGAGCGCGCGGGAGGAGCTCGCGGCGCTCGCCCGCGCGGGCGGTGCGCAGCTGCTGGAGCTGCCGGCGGCGGAGGATCCGCGGTCGGCGGCGGTGCTCATCCTGTTCGGGGTGCTCGACCGCGTGCCGAGCGAACGCGTTGCGCACGACGCGGCGGTGTCGCGGGACCTCGATGTGCTGCTGCTGTCGCGGGCGGCGACGCTGCGGTCGCATCCGGGGCAGGTCGCGTTTCCCGGTGGGCGCGTGGACGACGGCGACGCCGATGCGATCGCCGCGGCGTTGCGCGAGGCGCGTGAGGAAACGGGGCTCAATCCGCGCGGTGTCGAGGTGCTGGGCGCGCTGCCGGCCGTGCCGATCGCGTTCTCGCGGCACCTCGTGACGCCCGTGCTCGCGTGGTGGCGGGATCCGTCGCCCGTGCGCGTGATGGACGAGGGGGAGTCGTCCGCGGTGTTCCGGGCACCGGTGGCCGACCTGCTGGATCGGGCGAACCGCGGGGTGACCGTCATCCGGCGCGACGGGCGAGAGTGGCGCGGGCCCGCGTTCACCGTGGCGGACGAGGGCGGGACGCATCTGGTGTGGGGGTTCACCGCGATGGTGCTGGATGCGCTGTTCGAGCGGCTCGGGTGGACCGAGCCGTGGGATCGGGAGCGGGTTGTGCCGTTGGAGGGGTACTAGGGACGCGGGAGGCTTGGTGGGTTTCGRCTCGCTTCGCTCGCTCAACCCGTTTCGTCTCCGCTCGCTGGCGCTCGCTCCGCTCAACGASCGGGGGTGGGAGGAGCTCGCTCAACCAGTGCACGGGTGGGGCGGCCCTCGTGCGTGATCGGCGGGGTTAGCGTGGGCGCATGAGCGTCGGACTGGATGCCGCGATCTCACTGGGGAACCGCTTCGCCCGGGAGCTGCCCGAGCTGGCGATCCCGTGGCAGGCCGAGGAGTTCCCGGATGCGCGGCTGCTGGTGCTGAACGAGCCGCTGGCTGCCGAGCTGGGGCTGGATCCGGACATCCTGCGCAGCCCCGACGGCGTGCGCATCCTGACCGGCAACCTGGTTCCGGAGGGCGCCACGCCCGTCGCGCAGGGATACGCCGGCCACCAGTTCGGCGGGTACTCGCCGCGCCTCGGCGACGGTCGGGCGCTGCTGCTCGGCGAGGTGACCGACACCGCGGGCCGGCTGCGCGACATCCACCTGAAGGGCTCGGGGCCCACGCCGTTCGCGCGCGCGGGCGACGGGCTCGCGGCGCTCGGGCCGATGCTGCGCGAGTACATCGTGAGCGAGGCCATGCACGCGCTCGGCATCCCCACCACGCGCTCGCTCGCCGTGATCGCCACGGGCCAGACGGTGTACCGCGAGACGGCGCTGCCCGGCGCGCTGCTCACCCGCGTCGCGAGCAGCCACCTGCGCGTCGGGAGCTTCCAGTACGCGGCCGCGATGCGCGATCCCGAGCTGCTGCGGAGGCTCGTCGATCACGCGATCCGGCGCCATCATCCGGAGCTGCCCGGCGCCGACAACCCGGCGCTCGCGCTGTTCGAGGCGGTGGTCTCGGCCCAGGCGTCGCTGATCGCGCGGTGGATGCTCGTCGGCTTCGTGCACGGCGTCATGAACACCGACAACATGACGATCTCAGGCGAGACGATCGACTACGGGCCGTGCGCGTTCATCGACGCGTTCGACCCGGGCGCGGTCTACAGCTCGATCGACGTGAACGGGCGCTACGCGTACGGCAACCAGCCGCTCATCGCCGAGTGGAACCTCGCGCGCTTCGCCGAGGCGCTGCTTCCGCTGTTCGACGACGATCCCGAGCGCGCGGTGGAGATGGCGCAGGATGCGCTGGGCGCCTTCCGCGAGCAGTACGGGGCCGCGCTCGCCGCCGGCTTCCGGGCGAAGCTGGGGCTGCCCGAGGCGGTGGACGGGGCGGTCGCCGCCGAGGTGATCAACGACCTGAGTGCGCTCATGCAGCAGAGCCGCGTGGACTGCACGTCGTTCTTCCGGCGGCTCTCGGACGCCGCGCGCGGGCGCCCCGAGCAGGCGCGGGGCGTGATGCTCGACCTCGCGGCCTTCGACGCGTGGCTCGCGCGCTGGACGGCGCTCGAGCCGGACGCCGACGCGATGGACGCCGTCAACCCCGTCTACATCCCGCGGAACCACCTGGTCGAGGAGGCGCTCGCCGCAGCCACGGCGGATGACCTCGGGCCGCTCGAGCGGCTGATGTCGGCGCTGGCGCGGCCGTTCGAGGAGCGGGTCGGGCTCGAGCGCTTTGGCGAGCCGGCGCCGGACTCGTTCGGGCCGTACCGGACGTTCTGCGGCACGTGAGCCCGGCGGCGTCCGCCGGTGTGGTCGCCCGGGTCGCGCGGCGCGGGTAGCGTCGACCGTGGGGAAGGGAGCCCACCATGTCTGCATCGCCCGAGGTCGCCGTCAACGCCGGCAAGGAGGGGCGCGCGCACCGGTTCGAGACCCTCGACGAGGCGTTCCAGCGCTATGGCACGCCCGCCCCGAACCAGGCGCTCGTGCGCCGCATCGTCGAGAGCGCGGATGTCGCCGGCATCGTCGGATTCCGCACCTACTTCAAGCTCGAGCGCCGCAGCGGTCCCGCGCTCGAGGTGCACGCGGGCTACACGAACGGGTTCCGCAACGAGAGCGACGCCGTGCGCCTGGCCGGCGACATCGAGCGCTGGCCGAGCCGGCGATTCCAGGGCGCGTGGGGAGTCACGCACCCCGAGACGCGGCCGCGCGCCGCGCAGTCGGCGTCGCGCCGGTTCGCCGGTTCGCGGGTGGCGGCGACGCCGCGCCCCTCGGCGGTCCCCGAGCGCGCCGAGGCGGTCTGCCCCACGTGCTTCATGGTGCTGCCGCGCACCGGCGTCTGCGACACCTGCGGCTGACGCGGGGCGGTTCGGGCGTCCGACGCTCGTCCACAGGAAGCCGGTTCGGGGAGTTATGCACCGATTTCCTGGTTTTGGGGGTGGACCTGGGGTTCCGGGGTCTGGATGTCGGTGGCCCGGAGGATGATCGGGGTATGACGTTCCTCGATGACTTCCGGGCAGCGGTGACCGCTGCGGCGGCCGCCGCGCCGGGCGACGCGTCGGTCGTGCTCGGGATGTCGGACGAGGATGTGGTGGCGCTGGTGGAGGCGGCGACCGAGCTGGTGCAGATCGGTGAGCGGAGCCGGTTGATGGGTGTCGGGGTGGTCGCTGCGCGTTCGTCTCGGGACGCAGGGCACGGCGGGTTGGCGCAGGAGCGCGGTCACCGCAACGCCGTCGCGTTCGTGCAGGAGGTGTCCGGGACCTCGCGCGGGGAGGCGGCGCGGCAGGTGCGGCTGGGACAGTCGCTCGTGGAGACGGCGCAGTCCGAGGAGGTTCCCGCGGAGCCGGATGCGGACGTTCCGCCGATGGAGGCGCCGTGGCATGCGCCGCTGGATCGGGCGCTGCTGGACGGGGTGCTGACGTCGGCGCAGATGGATGCGATCAGCCGCGGGCTCGGGCGGCCACCGGAGGGTGCGGAGGAGGCGTGGCGGGTCGCGTGCGAGCAGCTCGCCGGCGTGGCGGGCGAGTACACCGTGGAGGACCTGGGCTCGGCGGCGCGGGCGGTGCGGGATCAGCTCGACGTAGAGGGGGCGGAGGCCCGGTACCTGGCGCGGCATGAGAAGCGGAGCCTGCGGATGT
>NZ_MYFP02000027.1:0-18657 GCF_004514465.2 Microbacterium sp. MEC084
CTCGTCAAGCGCGAGTTCACCGCGACCGCACCAAACCGGCTCTGGGTGACGGACCTGACGTTCGTGCCCACCTGGGCCGGCGTCGCTTACGTGTGCTTCATCGTCGACGCGTTCAGCAGGATGATTGTGGGCTGGCGGGTCGCGTCCCACATGCGCACCGAGATGGTCCTCGACGCGATCGAGATGGCCCGCTGGTCCCGCGGACGCCACCACGCCGATCTGCGCTGTCACAGCGACGCGGGCTCTCAGTTCACGTCGATTCGCTACAGTGAACGCCTCGCGGAGATCGGCGCGACACCCTCGATCGGAACGGTCGGCGATTCGTATGACAACGCCCTGGGTCTCGACTACGAGCAGCTGCGCGAACGCGATCCTCGCCTGATCTACGTCTCCGGCACAGGGTTCGGCGAGGACGGGCCGTGGCAGAACCTCGGCATTCAGGACATGGTGCTGCAATCCGTGTCGGGCGCGACCTGGCACAATCGCGACGCCGACGGCCGGCCGCAGATCCATCCGATCCCCTTCATCGACTTCGGCACGGGAATGGCCATGGTCCAGGGCGTGCTCCTCGCACTCCTCGAACGGGGCGCCTCCGGGCTGGGACAGCGTGTGGACGTATCGCTGCTCGACACGGCCCTGTTCGAGCAGATGCAGGAGTACACAGCCTGGATGCTGCGTCGGCACGAGATCCACTGGGAGCGGGACAATCTCGTCGGAAGCCTCAGCACGGCGAATGGGTGGATCGCCGTGGTCGGCCTCTTCCAGCCCGACCCACTCGGCTCGATCTGTCGGGCACTCGAGATCGATGACCTCACCGCGCGACCCGAGTTCGCGGACGCAGCCGCACGGCAAGAGCAGAGCATCGGGTACGACGAGGCTCAGATCGCAACGCTGCTCGAGCAGTCCGTGGTGGCTTGACGGCCCGATCGGATTGAAGCCGCGAGCTGCCGGCCGCCCGCCGAGCTCCCTCTTGCACGCCCGGACGCGTCTCAGCGATCGCGAATCGCGAGAAACCTGATCGGCAGCTCCCGCAGCTCCACGGGTCCGTGCGGGGCCTCGCCGTCGAGCAGCAGGGAGTCGCCGGGTTCCATCTCGTACTCGTACCCGCCGTGCCCGTAGACCATGCTGCCTTCGAGCATGTAGAGGAACTCGGTGCCGGGGTGCTGGAACAGCGGAAAGACGTTTGATGCGTCGGTGAGGGTGACGAGGGTCGGCTCGATCGCGTCCGGAACGTCTTTCAGCACACCGAGCATCCGGTATTGGTGCCCGTGCTGGGTGCCGCTGCGCACGCTGACGCTGCCCTGCCCTGCTTTGGTGAACGACGCCTCGCGATCGCTGTCGCTGCCGCGGAACAGCGCCGTGACCGGCACGCGCAGCCCCTCCGCGAGGCGCTGCAGTGTCGTGAGCGAGCACGACGTGGTCGCCGACTCGACGCGGGAGATCATCGCCTTCGACAGCCCGGTGCGCGCCGCGAGCTCGGCGGCCGAGAGCCCCAGCTCCGCGCGGTAGTGGCGCACCTGCGCGGCGATGACCGGTTCGAGCACGCCCCCGGGCGCCCCATCGGTGACGGTCATCCGCCCATCATACGGACGGACCTGCGAGGGCCGAGAGCACGTCGGCGAGCGCGTCCGCGCCTGTCTCGGCGTCGGCGTCCTCGACGAGCTCCTCGGGCGAGTGCGAGATGCCAGTGGGGTTGCGGACGAACAGCATCGCGGTCGGGATCGCGTCCGCCAGCACGCCGGCGTCGTGGCCGGCGCCTGTGCCGAGCTCGGGTGTGTCCGGCAGCGCGCGACGCAGGTCGGCGCGCAGCGCCCGGTCGAAGTCCACGGTGGGGCTGAGCGACTCTTCGCGCACGTCGGCGGCGCAGCCCTCCTCAGCCGCGATCAGCGCGACGGCGTCACGGATGCGCGTGACGAGATCCGCGGTGACCAGGTCGTCCGGATGCCGCACGTCGAGCCAGAAGGCGACCCGCGACGCGATCACGTTTGTGCCGCCGGGCACCGGCTCGATGCGTCCCACGGTGGCGCGCGCGTCCGGCACCCCGCGCGCGAGATCGCGGATCGCGACGATGAGCCGTGCCGCGGCGACCATCGGGTCGCGGCGGTCCGCCATCAGCGTGGTGCCGGCGTGGTTGCCCTGCCCGCCGACCACGACGCGCCAGCGCCCGTGGCCGAGGATCGAGGCGCCGATCGCGATCGGACGGCCGAGATCGACGAGGCCGCGCCCCTGCTCGACGTGCAGCTCGACGAAGCACTCGGTATCGTCGAGCGCGGCCCGATCGAGCCCGACATGGCGTGGGTCGAGCCCGTCGCGCGCAACTGCGTCGGCGAGCGTGTCGCCCTCCCGGTCCGTCAGGGCGAGCGCCCGCTCCGGGTCGACGGCGCCCGCCATGAGCCGGGATCCGAGGCACGCCAGCCCGAACCGCGACCCCTCCTCCTCCGGGAACACGGCCAGCGCGAGGGGCCGGGACGGCGTGGTCCCCCGCGCGCGCAGCACGTCGACCGCGGCGAGCGCGGAGGCGACGCCGAGCGGCCCGTCGTAGCCGCCGCCGCCCGGCACCGAGTCGAGGTGGCTGCCGGTGACGATCGCCTTGCCGGCGCTGCCCTCGGGGCGCCACCACGCCCACAGGATGCCATTGCCGTCGCGGTGCACGTCGAGCCCGCGCGCCTGCGCGTGGCCGACGAACCACTCGCGCAGCTCTCGGTCTTCGTCGCCGTAGCCGGGGCGCGAATAGCCGCCGCGAGGGTCGGCGCCGATGTGGGCGATCTCGGCGAGCATGCCCGCGACGCTCACGCGCGCGCCCCGTTCGAGACGCGCGCCGAGAGGGGACGGAACCGGTCGGGCACGGTCCCGTCGCCCTCCACGAGCCGGGCCGCGTACTCGCCGATCAGGGGCGCGAACTTCGCACCGTGGCCCGAGCACGGCGACAGGATCGAGATGCCGTCGATCCTGTCGATCACGAACTCCTCGTCCGGGGTGTTCGTGAACAGGCACGTCGTCTCGGCGTACGGCTCGGGCACGAGACCGGGCAGGTTCCGCCGCACGTACTCGATCACCCGCTCGCGGCGCGCCACGTCGATTTCGCGGTCGTGCCAGGCGGCCGAGCGGATCACGGGCCCACCGTTGTACTCGGCGACCTTCTGCCCGCGGAAGTCGGCGTCGCGACCTCCCGGCAGCGCGTACACCTGGATCGGCGCGGTCTTGTGGATGATCGTGGGCCAGACATCCTGCGGGTCGCGGTACGGGAAGTGGAACGCCTGCTCCTGCCGCACCTCGAGCGCGGGGAACGCTGCCAGACGCTCGGGAGGCAGCCCGAGGCCGCCGAGCAGGTCGGACAGCCAACCACCCGCGCTCACCACGACCTGCTCGGCCTCGACGACCTCGCCTGTCGTGGACACGACCGCGTAGCCCGCGCCGCGCGGCGACACGGCGGCGGCCTGCCAGCCCGTGCGCACGGCGGCTCCGGCGGCCTCGGCGAGACGCAGCATCGTGCGGACCGCGTTCTCCGCGTCGATCACGCCGGCGGCCTCGTGCCACAGCACGGGCCCGTCGAACGCGATGCCGCCCCAGCGGTCCGCGGCCTCCGCGACGTCGATGAGCTCGTGCGCGACGCCCGCCGCCGCCAGCACCCGCGCGAGGCGCTCCGGATCGCGGGCGTCGCCGTGGTCGATCGCCCCGGCGGGTGAGATCAGCGTCACCCCGCCGTCGCGTTCGAGCTCGTCCCACCCGTGTCGCGACTCGACGACGAGCCGTGTGTAGAGCGGGTCCGGGTAGGCGTACCGGAAGATGCGCGCCGACCCGTGGGAGCTGCCCCAGTGGTTGGCTGGCTCGGTGCGCTCGAGCACGACGACGTCGTGCCCGCGACGGGCCAGCTGCCAGGCGGCGGCCGCGCCGGCGAGGCCGGCTCCGATCACGGCGACGGAGGTGGGGGGCATCTTCTCTCCCGGGTTCAGGCGGTGGGCGGGGCGGGGACGGGATGGATCGAGAAGCGAGCGACGACGCCGCGCCCCTCGAGCCGGCGGGTCGCGGCGGCGCCGGGCAGCAGCGCGGTCCCGACGGGAAGCCGCTCCCCCTCGAGCGAGAGCCCGGTCGTGAGGACGACGGCCGGCTCCACATCGTCGGCCGGGATCCGGAGCGACCCGTCGACGTGCGCGATGCGGCTCTCGCCCCGGGCCAGCACCCGTGGGGTCATGAGGTTGACGACCAGCGCTCCGGCGCTCGTCGGGGTCGGGATCACGCGCGCCTCGCCCGGGAAGCGCACCATGTCACCCGGATCGAGCCGGTGCACGGCGCCGTCGATCGCAAGGGTCAGTTGCTGATCGCCGGCGAGGACGAGCAGCCGGTCGGTGTCGGGGAACGTCGAGAACACGCTGCGGCCGCGGATCTCGGCGAGGCTCAGCCGCCACGCGAGGCGCCGTGCGAGCACGCGGGTGATGCCGAGGCCGTTGGCCCACGGCTCGGCGACGACCGAGCCGGGCGAGACGATGGCGGGCGCACCCGTCGCCGCGCCCGGCCCGACGCTCACGCGCGTCCCGGGATCCAGGACGTGCCGGCCAGCGGCACGCCCGCCATGGCCGCGGCCTCGACCGTGAGGGCCACGAGGTCCTCCGGTTCGAGGTTGCGCAGGTGTGACTTGCCGCACGCGCGGGCGATCGTCTGCGCCTCGAGGGTGAGCACCCGCAGGTAGTTCGCGAGGCGGCGTCCCGCGGCCACCGGGTCGAGCCGCGCCGAGAGCTCTGGATCCTGCGTCGAGATGCCGGCGGGGTCGCGTCCCTCCTGGAAGTCGTCGTAGAAGCCGGCCGCGGAGCCGAGCTTCGCGTACTCCTCCTCGTAGCGCGGGTCGTTGTCGCCGAGCGCGATGAGCGCGGCCGTGCCGATCGCGACCGCATCGGCGCCCAGCGCCATGGCCTTGGCGACGTCGGCGCCCGTGCGGATGCCGCCCGAGACGATGAGCTGCACGCCCGTGCGGTGCATGCCCAGATCCTGGAGCGCGGCGACGGCGGGGCCGATCGCCGCGAGCGTCGGGATGCCGACGTGCTCGATGAACACCTGCTGCGTGGCGGCCGTGCCGCCCTGCATGCCGTCGAGCACCACGACGTCCGCGCCGGCCTTCACGGCGAGCGCCGTGTCGTAGTATGGACGGGAGGCGCCGATCTTCACGTAGATCGGCACACGCCAATCGGTGATCTCGCGCAGCTCGGCGATCTTCACCGTCAGGTCGTCGGGCCCGGTCCAGTCCGGATGCCGGCTCGCCGAGCGCTGGTCGATGCCGACTGGGAGAGTGCGCATGCCGGCGACGCGCTCGGTGATCTTCTGGCCGAGCAGCATGCCGCCACCGCCGGGCTTGGCGCCCTGACCGAGCACGACCTCGATCGCATCCGCCTTGCGCAGGTCATCGGGGTTCATGCCGTAGCGCGACGGCAGGTACTGGTAGACGAGGTTCTTCGACTGTCCGCGCTCCTCCGGCGTCATGCCGCCGTCGCCCGTGGTCGTCGAGGTGCCCACGGCGCTCGCGCCGCGCCCCAGAGCCTCCTTGGCGTTGGCCGACAGGGCGCCGAAGCTCATGCCCGCGATCGTGACCGGGATGTCGAGCTGCACGGGGTTCTTCGCGTGGCGGGTGCCGAGCGTGACATCCGTGCCGCACTTCTCGCGGTATCCCTCGAGCGGATACCGCGACATGCTCGCCCCGAGGAAGAGCAGGTCGTCGAAGTGCGGGAGCGGGCGCTTGGCCCCCCAGCCGCGGATGTCGTAGATGCCGGTGGCCGCGGCGCGCTGGATGTCGTGGATCGTGGCCCGGTCGAACGTGGCAGACTCGCGCAGGCCGAGTGCTGCGAGATCCTGTGCGGTGCGGGCCGGGGCGGCGACGTCCTGGGTGGCGAGGTCGAGAGTCATGCTGCTTCCCTTTCGGCTCAGTACGCGCCGGCGTTGTCGACTTTGAAGTGGTAGAGGTCGCGCGCGGATCCGTAGCGACGGAACTCGGACGGATCCTCGGTGCGGCCCGCGCGCCGCAGCAGCTCGCCGAGCTCGGCGAGGTGCTCCTCGCGCATCGCCTTCTCGATGCAGTCCGCCCCGAGCGACGCGACCTCGCCGCGGACGTAGATCCGGGCCTCGTAGATGGAGTCGCCGAGCGCGTCGCCCGCGTCGCCGCAGACCACCAGCCGGCCGGCCTGCGCCATGAACGCCGACGCGTGGCCGATGCTGCCGCCCACGACGATGTCGACGCCCTTCATCGAGATGCCGCACCGGGCGCCCGTGTTGCCGTCGACGACCACGAGCCCCCCGTGCCCGGTCGCGCCGGTCGACTGGGACGCGTCTCCGGTCACGTGCACGACGCCCGACATGATGTTCTCCGCCAGCCCCACGCCCGCGCTGCCGCGCACCTTGACGGTGCCGCGCTGGTGCATCCCGGCGAAGTAGTAGCCGACGTTCCCCTCGATCGTGACGTCGAGCTCGCGGTCGATGCCCGCGGCGATGTTGTGCTGGCCCGCGGGGTGCTCGACGATCCACGCCGTGCCGTCGGCCGCGTCGTGGAGCCGCTGGTTGAGCTCCCGCACGGTCGCGGTCGACAGGTCGACGACGGTCGCCTCCGTCGTGCGGGCGTCGATCGGGGTCAGGGTGGTCATCGGGTCGCTCCTTCCGCGACGAGGGCGTCGGCGGCCGGCCCGGCGTCGGCCGTCGGCGGGGCGTCGACGTGCCAGGTGTAGACGACGCCGGGGATGGGCTCGAAGATGCGGGCGCTCTCGATGCCGGGCAGCTCCGCGAGCGCGCGGTACTCCGATGCCATGGCGACCCAGTCGTCCGTCTCCGCGATGATCGCGGGCTTGCAGGCGATGGGGTCGCGAACCACGGCCATGCCGTCGGCGGTGGTGACGACGAGCGTGTAGAAGCCGTCGAAGACCTCACCGAGGTTCTCCAGTGCCGTCTTGAGGTCGTCGCCCTGCGCCATCCGCCAGGCGATGTATCGCGCGCCCACCTCCGAGTCGTTCTCGCTGTCGAACTCGACGCCCTGACGGCGCAGCATGCGCCGGATGGACGCGTGGTTGCTGAACGAGCCGTTGTGCACGAGGCAGAGGTCCTCGGACACCGTGAACGGATGGGCGCCGCCGGCGGTGACCGCCGACTCCGTGGCCATGCGCGTGTGCGAGAGGCCCTGCACGCCACCGGCGCTCGTGAGCCGGTAGACCTCGGCCAGCTCGACCGGGTGCCCGACGCCCTTCAGCACGGCGACGTGCTCGCCGCGCCCGATGACGTGGCCCTCGGGGAGGACCTCGGCGACTGCGGCCTCGAGCACTGCGGGCTCGACCTTCGCGTTGATGAGCGTCGACTCCGCGTAGTCCGTCACCGCGACGTCGCTGCCACCGGGCAGCACGCCGGCGAGGCGCTCGGCGAGCTCGTCTGCGGCGAAACCCGCGTCGAGGACGGTCACGGTCGCGGTGCCCGATGGCGTCAGCCGCTCCGAGCCATACAGCGCGAGACCGGCCGAATCCGGCCCCCGGTCGACGATCTCGCAGAGCATTCCGTGCATGAGCCGCCCCAGGCTGTCACGCAGCCACGGGTTGCGGATCTGCAACGCAGCGATACCGCACATGTCTTTCTCCTGTCGTCTTCTCCGCGTGTCAGTACGCGGTGAGGTAGTGGTCGATCTCCCAGTCGCTGACGGTGTTGTGCCAGCGCAGGAACTCCTCTTCCTTCGCGTCGGCGAAGTACGCGCCCACGCCGCGGCCGCCATCCACGGCGGAAAGCAGCCTGTCGTCGTCGCGCAGCGCGTCGACAGCGTGCAGCAGCGTGCGCGGCAGCTCGGCCGAGTCCTCCCGGAACTCGCCGGGCCCGCACGGGTCTCCCGGGTCGGCCCGCCGGTCGAGGCCGTCGATGCCGGCGAACAGCGTGGTGGCGATGGCGAGGTAGGGGTTCGCGGAGCCGTCGCCCGCGCGCAGCTCGACGCGGTTGCCGTCGGGCACGCGGATGAAGTGGGTGCGGTCGTTCCCCCCGTACGACGCGCGGCGGGGCGACCACGTCGCCCCCGAGGCGCTCGTGGTGGCGCCGCGGCGCTTGTAGGAGTTGACGCTCGGCGCCAGGAAGAGCTGCAGGGCCGCCGCGTGGTCGAGCACGCCGGCGACGAACGAGTACGCCGTGCCGGACAAGCCGAGGCCGCGAGCGTCCTCGGTGTCCGGGAAGACCGGGCTGCCGTCCTGCCACAGCGACAGGTGCAGGTGCAGCCCGCTACCCGTGCGGTCCGTGAACGGCTTCGGCATGAACGTCGCCGTCATTCCACGCTGCTCGGCCATCACGTTGATCAGGTAGCGGAGAGTGATGACGCGATCGGCGGTGACGAGCGCGTCCGCGTACGCGAAATTCTGCTCGAACTGGCCGGACGCATCCTCGTGGTCATTCGCGTAGTTCGCCCAGCCGAGGGTGTTCATGGCGTCGCTGACCGCGGTGAGGTGCTCGTACATCCGCGTGAGGCCGCGCGCGTCGTAGCACGCCCGCTCGCCGTCGCGGCGGTCGGCGGTGATCAGGCGGCCATCGTCGTCCCTGTCGAGCAGGAAGTACTCGACCTCCGCGCCCACCTTGCACGTGAAGCCGCGCTCGGCGAGCGCCGCCAGCGCGTTCTTCAGGATGACGCGCGGCGCATAGGGCCAGGGCTCGCCGTTAACGTGCGGGTCGCAGTGCACGATCGCGAGACCCTCGCGAATGAACGGCACGGGCATGTACGAGTCCATGTCGGGGACCGCGATGAGGTCCGGGTCGTGCGGACGCTGACCGACGAGGCCCGCCGCGAAGCCGGCGAATCCGAGCTCTCCGGCCTCCAGCTCGTCGGCCGCCGAGATCGGCACGAGCTTGGCGCACGGCTTTCCGTTCATGTCGACGAACAGCGCGAGGATGAACCGCACGTCATCGGCGAGGGCACGCTCCTTCAGGCTGAGCGTCGGCGCCAGCATCTCGGTCGCCGGTGGACTGAGCAGGGTCATCGATCTCTCCTTCGCGGCAAGTTTACCACCAGTGAATTGTGTTCCCTGACGTTAGCGCGCCCACGGCGACTCGCAGTGTTCGAGGGCGTTACAACCCTGTTAAATGCGCGGTGGTTCGCGAAACACGGACTTCATCATCGCGAAACCCGGTTCAGTTCCCTGTCCGTAAACCTGGTTGCACACACCGCCCCCGGTGTGCGCAACCCCACGAGAGAGGCATATCCATGGACAGCGGACAGTTCACCTGGGCGATCGTCGCGACCGCCCTCGTCGTCTTCATGACACCCGGCATCGCGCTCTTCTACGGCGGCATGGTCAAGGCCAAGTCCGTCGTCAGCATGATGATGCTCAGCGTCGGCGCGATGGGCGTCGTCGGCATGCTCTGGGTGCTCTACGGCTTCAACATGTCGGTGATCGCGGATGCCGAGGACGGCTCGTTCCCCGGCTTCCAGTTCGCCGGCAACCCAATCACCGAGAACTTCGCGCTCGCTGGCCTCGACAGCTTCACCCTGATCTCAGCGGCGTACGGGGCCACCTTCGCGATCGCGACCACCGCTCTCGTATCGGGCGCGATCGCCGACCGCGCGAAGTTCGGCTCCTGGCTGGTGTTCGCCGGCCTGTGGGCATCGTTCGCGTACTTCCCGGTGGCCGGCTGGGTCTGGGGTGCGGGCGGCTGGGTGTTCGATCTCGGCGAGATCCTCGGCCTCGAGGCCTCCACGATCGACTACGCCGGCGGCACGGCCGTACACATCAACTCGGCCGCCGCCGCCCTCGCGCTCGCTCTTGTGCTCGGCAAGCGCATTCACTTCGCGAAGGGCGTCGCCAAACCGCACAACGTGCCCCTGACTCTGATCGGCGTGGGCATCCTGTTCTTCGGGTGGTTCGGCTTCAACGCCGGTGCAGAGGGCACCTTCGGCCTGCTCGGGCCCGACAACGTCGACGCCGGTGAGATCATCGTCAACACACTGGTGGCGGGCTGCGCCGGCATCATCGGCTGGGTGCTTGTCGAGCAGGTCAAGGAGGGCAAGGCCACTGCGGTCGGGGCGGGTTCGGGCGCTATCGCCGGCCTCGTCGCGATCACGCCGGCGTGCGCCGCGCTCGACCCGGGCTGGGCCCTGCTGCTCGGCCTCATCGCAGGCGCCGTCTGCGCCCTCGCCATCGAGCTGAAGTACAAGCTGGGCTTCGACGACTCGCTCGACGTGGTCGGCATCCACGGCGTCGGCGGCTTCCTCGGCTGCTGGTACCTGGGCTTCTTCGCCCAGGGAACGGGGCTGTTCACCGGCGGCGACCTCTCCCAGCTGGTCGTGCAGGTGATCGCGTCGGTCGGCGTCGCCGCGTACTCCTTCGCCATCACGTGGATCCTCGGCTTCGCGATCGAGAAGACGATCGGATTCCGCGTGAAGAACGAGGACGAGATCGCCGGCATCGACACCGTGCACCACGAAGGGGCGTACACGCTCACGGACTGATGGCGCCCCGGATGAGGATCGTACGGGCGATGCGCGTGGCTCTGCCCGCGTCACGCGCCGCCCGTGCGATCTCGTGTCTGCTCAGAAATTGCTTGACACCCACCACCCGGGCCCCTATCTTGATCGCGAGGTCAAACTTTACTCAATATTGACTAGAAATTTAGGAGCAGTGAGCGCATGAGCCATGTCGAGATCGCCGGCGCCGGCCTGTCGGGACTGACGGCCGCAGCCGCTTTCGCCAAAGCCGGATGGTCCGTGCGAGTGCACGAGAAGTCATCCGAGCTGCGAGAGATCGGCGCCGGCATCTACCTGTGGGAGAACGGTCTTCGAGCGCTCGAGGAGATCGGGGCGTACGACACGGTCGTCGCCGAAGGCGAGTGGGTCGAGGAACCGCTGCTGCGCGACCACCGCGGCCAGACGCTCCAGGAGGAGTGGCTGCAGAACCACCGCCTGGTCACGGTCGGTCGACGACACCTCCACCGTTCGCTGGTCGACAACGCCAGGCGGCTCGGCGTGGAGATCGTGACCGACTCCCCCATCACCGGCGCCTTCCCGAACGGAACGCTCGTCGGCGCGGACGGAACCGAGTATCGAGCAGATCTCGCCATCGGAGCAGACGGCGTGTTCTCGAAGGTGCGCGACGCCCTCGGGCTCCGCACCTCGTTGGTCGATCTTCGGGATGGCGGCGGGAGGCACATCGTCCCCCGAACGGCCGATGACCCCGTCGGACGCACGATCGAGCAATGGAACGGCGGTCGCCGCATCGGCATCGTCCCCTGCTCACCCGACGAGACATACATCTTCCTCTGCTGCCCCGCGGATGACCACGACGGACGAGACCAGCAGCCCTTCAGCCCCGGCACCTGGCTTGAGTCCTTCCCCGAGTTCCGCTCGCAGCTCGAGCGGATCCCCACCGACACGGAGGGGCGTTGGGCGCCCTTCCACGACGTCACGGTCAGCTCCTGGCGCGCCGGGAGGACGGTGCTCGTGGGCGACGCCGCCCACGCGATGTCGCCGAACCTCGGCCAGGCGGCGTGCGTCGCCATGACCAACGCCGTCTCGCTCGCCGTGCATGCCTCGAACTCCCGTCATCTCGACATGGCCCTGCGCTCGTGGGAAGCGCAGATGCGGCCGATCGCTGACGGTGTGCAGAAGTACTCGCGCATCTACGGCCGCGTGGGAACGCACTGGCCGCGTCCGCTGCTCGACATCCGCTCCACCCTCGTCAAGCGGTTCGCCTCGTCCCGCAGGGTGCAGGGCGCCATCAACTTCGCCGCCGAGCACTACCCCGCTGGCCACGTGCGCGTCCCCTGATCCGTCTTCTTCGAGCTGCACCCAAACGCATTCGTCCGATGGACAACGACTGAAGGAGCTCCACCATGAATCGCACACAGCCCGCCCTCTTGCTGGCGGCACTCGCCGCCGTGTCACTCAGCGCCTGCTCGCAGGAAGGCGGGACGGCCAGCGAGGAGCCCATCAGCGGCGACTCCTGGACCGTCCCAGCCCTTGTGACCGACTGCTCGTCGGACGATGTGGACCCGGCAGGCTGCACAGGCCCGAGCGAGGCGACCGAATACACCTCGCTCGACGCCGAGAACGTGACCGCGCCGTGGCGCCTCTGCGCCGTGATCCCGCACCTGAAGGACTCCACGTGGGTGGGCGTCGACTACGGGCTCGTGCTCCAGGCACAGCGGCTCGACGTGAACCTCTCGGTGGTCGACGCGGGCGGCTACGAGAACCTCTCCAAGCAGGTCTCCCAGATCGAGGACTGCGTCAGCTCCGACGCCGACGCGATCCTCGTCAGCGCTGTCAGCTACGACTCGGTCAACCAGGCCGTGCAGCGTGCGATGGATGCGGGCATCACGGTCGTCGACGTCGGCAACGGGTTCTCCCTCCCGGACGTGCCCGGTCGGGTTCTGCAGGACTATGTCGACATGGGCGGCGTGATCGGGACGCATCTCGCCGAGAGCGCTGAGCCGCTCAAGGTGGCTGTGCTGCCAGGACCGGCCGGCGCAGGCTGGGCAGAGCGCTCGCTGCTCGGGTTCCAGGAGGCGATCGAGGGCAGCGACGTCGAGATCGTCGACGTCAAGTACGGCGACACCGGCAAAGAGGTGCAGCTCGGCCTGATCGAGGATGTCCTGTCCGCGAATCCCGACATCGATGCCCTGGTGGGCAACGCCGTCATGGTCGAGTCCGCGGTCGCCGTGCTCGCAGAGCAGGGACGCACCGAGCAGGTCGCGCTGTACGGCACGTACGTCACCCCCGAGACCGTGAAGCTGATGTCGGCCGGTCGTGCGAACTGCGGACCGTCAGAGCAGTCGAGTCTCATCGGTCAGATGTCGGTCGACCTTGCCGTACGGCTCCTCGAGCAGGAGGTTCTCGCCGAGCCGCCCACACGCTTCTCCCCGGAGCCGCTGCTGATCTGCGGCTCTGCCGAAGGCGGCTCCGACAACGTCGAGTCCTTCGACGCGACGGGCAGCTTCGCGCCGGAGGGCTGGCAGCCCGTCTCGGTCGTCGAGTCGACTCGCTGATCCGGGATGGCTCCCGTCATGCAGAAGACCGAGTACGTCGTGCGGGGGACGATCCGCACGATGGGACCTCATGGTGTCGTCGAGGCGCTGCACGTACGCGGCTCGCAGATCGCCGCGGTCGGCGACGCCGGGCTCGCGGATGAGCTCATCTCACGCGGTGTGCCCGTCATCGACGTGCCCCGCGACGGAGCCGCTCTGCCCGCCTTCGTCGACCCCCACGTGCACCTGACGCAGTACGCGGTCGCTACCGCTCGCGGGGTCGACTGCCGGGTTCCGCGCTGCACGGGCATCGCCGATGTCACCGACGCGCTGCGCGACCGAGCGCGTGAGACGCCTGAGGGCGAATGGGTGATCGGGTACGGCAATCTCTTCTTCGATCAGAAGCTCGCCGAGCGCCGCTTCCCGACGCGAAGCGAGCTCGACGCGGTCTCGACCCGTCACCCCATCGTGATCCACTGCGGCGGGCATGTGTCGATCCTGAACACGGCGGCGCTGCGTGCCGCACGCGTCGAACGCTTCCTTCAGGCCGGCATGGGGCTCTGGGGCAGTCCCGTCGTCGGGGTGGACAACGACGGCAACCCGAGCGGGTACGTCGCGGAAGTCGACGGGCACCTGCCTATCCCGGCGCCTTCTCGCGAGGAGACGACGGCGTGGGTGCGAGAGCGGTACGCGGCGGACTACCTCGCCAACGGGGTGGTCACCGTCGGAGAGATGCTGGAGTCCGACGCGCAGCTCGGCGCGTTGGAGGGCCTCGCCGCAGACGAGAGCGCGGCCTGCCGCGTCGCGCTGTATGCCATCGCGCCGGGATTCCGACCGGTCGACGAGGCCTTCGACTGGGTCGCGGGCTTCACAGGCTCACCCGGACGCCTCTGGGCACAGGGAGTGAAGATGTTCGTCGACGGCGGGTACTCCGCGCGCAACGCCGCGAGTCTGCAGCCGTACAGCCCGGATCACTCGCCGCGCCCCGGGTACCGAGGCCGGCTCAACAAGAGCCGAGACGAGCTGCTGCACGCTTTCGGCCTGGCCGCCGAGAGGGACATCCAGGTCGCCCTGCACACCAACGGCACTCGTGCCCAGGCGGAGGTCCTGAAGGCGCTGAGCGCCTTCCCGCACCGGATCGACGTGCGCGTGGAGCACCTCGGGAACGTGCTGGAGGATGTGGCCGACATCGATGCGTGGAAGGCGACCGGCGTCGTCCCCGTGCTGCAGCCGGGGTTCCTGTCGAACTTCATCGGCGACTATCTGCCGATGCTCTTTCCCGGCCACGGCGTCAACGGGCGCGTGCCGCTGCGCACCATCCTCGACGCGGCCGTGGCGCCCGCCTTCAGCTCGGACGTGGCGGTCGGGGGCGACATCGACGCTACTAATCCGTGGCACACGATCTGGAGCGCAGTCGCGCGTCGCAGCTTCTGGGACGTCGAGGTCGAGCCGACGGAAGCGATCAGCGTCGAGGAGGCGCTCCGAGCACACACGCTCGACGCCGCTCGCGCCCTCGGCGCATCTGACCGGCTCGGCAGCCTGGAGGCGGGCAAGGAAGCCGACCTGGTCATCGTCGGACGCGACCCCGTCCACTCCTCCACAGACGGCATCGCGGCGACGGAGACGCTCGCGGTTCACCGCGCGGGGGTAGAGGTCTTCACCGCCGGGAAGGCCGGCGAGTGAGCGCTCTGCTCGAGCTGCGGGGCCTGTCGAAGGCGTTCGGCCCGTTCATCGCGCTCAGCGACGTCTCCTTGAAGGTGCTGGCCGGGCAGGTTCACGCCGTCATGGGCGAGAACGGGGCTGGCAAGTCCACTCTGATCAAGGCGCTCAGCGGACTGCATGCTCCCAGCTCCGGCGAGATCCTCTTCGACGGCCGACCGGTGAGATTCGATTCGCCGACGCAGGCCACGGACCTCGGAATCCGCACGGTGTTCCAAGAGCTGCACATCGCGCCACACATGAGCGTCGCCGAGAACATCACGCTGGGCTCCACTCCGACGGTGGCCGGCCTGATCGATCGACGCCGCATGCGCGATGAGGCGCGGGCAGTCCTCTCCAGGCTCGGCGTCGACCTGGATGTCGACGCGCGCGCGGGCAGGCTGTCCCGCTCCGAGCAGCAGCTGATCGAGATCGCGCGCTCGCTGATCGGCGAGGCCCGCCTCCTCATCCTCGATGAGCCGACGGCGTCCCTCGGCGAGTCAGAGAGCCGCCGTCTGCTCGACATCGTGCGCCGATTGGCAGGCGAAGGCGTCGGTGTGATCTACGTGAGCCACCGCATGCACGAAGTGCTGGACATCGCCGACGTCGTCACAGTGCTGCGTGACGGCGTTCACGTGGCCACGCACACCGCCCCCGTCGGAGCGGATGCGCTCGTCGAGGCGATGATCGGCCGACCGGCGGGGCAGCTCTACGCGCACACCCCGGGAGCGACCGGTCCCGCCGTGCTCGAAGTCGCGAATCTCAGCGCCGTCGGCGTCCACGACGCGAGCTTGGTCGTCCACGCCGGAGAGGTGGTGGGGATAGCAGGCCTGATCGGGTCCGGAAAGTCGGAGCTGGCCCGCACGCTCGCTGGGCTGCAGCCTGCGAGATCGGGCACCGTTCTCATCGGAGGGAAGCCCTGCGGCGCCCGCACGATCTCCGGGATGCTCAAGGCGGGCCTGATGTACTACCCCTCCGACCGCCGTCGGGAGGGGCTCGTGCTGCGCCGGCCGCTCTATGAGTCGGTCACTCTCGGGGCGCTCGGCTCCGCCGGGCTGACCCGCTTCGGGCTGATCGACAGGCGGGCCGAACGGCGGCGCGCCGAGGAGCTCACGGAACGGCTCGCTCTGCGTCCCGCCGACGTGACTCGCCATGCGCTGCTGTACTCGGGGGGCAATCAGCAGAAGGCGCTCATCGCCCGAGGGCTCCTGCGTCAAGCCGTGGTCCACGTGTTCGACGAGCCGACCGTGGGCATCGATGTGGGAGCGAAGGCCGATGTGTACGCGCAGATCGACAGCACTGCGCGCGGCGGCGCCGGGGTGGTCGTCGTCTCGTCCGACCTCACCGAGCTCATCGGCATCAGTGACCGCGTCTACGTCGTGGCCGAGGGGCGCATCCGCGGCGAGTTGCGCGGCGACGAGATCACCGAACAGGCGATCGCCGAACGATTCTTCTGAACTCCCTTCCCGAAGAGGAACTGACATGACTGCTCTCTCCACCGGACCCGACCGCCAGACGGTCACGCAGCGCATCGCTGTGGCGGTCGCGCGCACGCGCGTCGCCAATCGGCTCATGCTTCTGATGCTGCCTCTCCTCGTGCTCGCGCTGGGCGTGGCGTTCGCCATCCTGGAACCTCGCTTCCTGGAATCTGGCAACATCATCAACGTCGCTCGCCAATCCGTTTTCCTGTTGCTCATCGCGCTCGGACAGATGGTGGTGCTGATCAACGCTCAGCTCGACCTCTCCGTCGGCGCGACGGTCGCGTTCACGTCCGTGATTGTGGCTTCGGCCACCGCTGCGATCGGCGAAGGGCCGCTGGCTCTCGTCGCGGGCGTCGGCATAGCGATCGCCGTCGGCGTGGCGGTCGGCCTCTTCAACGGACTGATCGTGGCAGTCTGGCGCGTGCCGTCGTTCATGACGACGCTCGGAACGACCTCGATCCTCACCGGCGTCGCGTTGCTGATCACGAAGGGTGCCCCCATCACGGGAGTTCCCTTCTCCCTCATGGACGTGCTGGGCACCGGCGCAGTCGCAGGAATCCCTGTGCCCGTCATCGTCGCCGCCCTCCTGCTTCTGCTCGTCACGCTGTTCATGACGCGCGTTCCCGCGGGGCGCAACATGTACGCGGTCGGCGGGAATGCCGAGGCCGCTCGCGTCGCGGGCATCAACGTGAAGGGCACCCTGATCCTGGCCTTCGTCGTCTGTGGGACGCTCTCCGCGATCGCCGGGCTGCTGCTGACGTCGCGGCTCGGTTCGGGCGAGGCGTCGGTAGGGGGCAGCTACGTGATGCTGTCCATCGCGGCGGCCGTGCTCGGCGGCACGTCGTTGTTCGGCGGCGAGGGCATCGTCTGGCGCGTGCTTCTGGGCGTGCTGTTCCTCGGCGTGCTGAGCAACGGCATGAACCTCCTTCACGTGGCGAGCTATATCCAGGAGATCGTCATCGGGGCCGTCCTCATTCTGGCCGTGGGCGTCGAACGACTCCGAGAGAAGGCGTGATCGCCGCGGGCGGTCTCACGCCAGGTTCGGCAAAGCCGCTCCAGCCGT
Organism: Microbacterium sp. MEC084; assembly: GCF_004514465.2. Taxonomy (NCBI): domain Bacteria; kingdom Bacillati; phylum Actinomycetota; class Actinomycetes; order Micrococcales; family Microbacteriaceae; genus Microbacterium; species Microbacterium sp. MEC084. The sequence continues at coordinate 17,191 of NZ_MYFP02000027.1, forward strand.
ATGATCGGGGAAGGATGGGGGAACGCTCGATGCACGTCGACGGCGACCGGATCCGCAAGCTCCGGAAGGCTGCGGGACGCACTCTGGCGTCGATCGCGGCCGACACGAGTCTCTCCGTCAGCTTCCTCTCGCTCGTCGAACGAGGGATATCGGAACCGTCGTTCGACTCGCTCATGCGCATCGCCGGATCGCTAAACGTGCCGATGCAGGCCATCGTGCGTGAGGTGCCGGACGCCTCCTCCCCTGCTGAGCAGCTGTCTGGAGGCTCGGGCGTCTATCGGGACCGATACGTGACTCCCGAGACGACCCGCACCATCCAGGTGCTGGAGGCGATGCTCGAGCCGGGGCGACGCTCGCGCGTCCACTCATACACTCATCCGGAGGACGAGGAGTGCATCTTCGTGCTCGAGGGCGAGTTGGAGTTCACTCTCGACGGCACGGTGCACCGTCTCGGCGCGGGGGACTCGCTCGTGATCGACCCGCGCCTGCCGCACTCGTACGCGAACACCGGCGCCCGGCCGGCTCGGTGGCTCTGGATCTCCGCCAAGCGGTGACGACGACGGCCTCCCGCCGCGCGCCGGCCCCGCTGGGCGGTCAAGTCCCTGGTGGTGGTGTAGCGCTCGGTCCTTCGTGTTGATGGTTCAGGCGCTGAGTTCGAGGTTGGTGTCGGTCACCTCCTCGGGGCTGTTGTCAGCGACGAGGGTGAGCCTGCTTTTGGCGAGGATGTCGAGGCCGAGGTAGCGGCGGCCTTCGGCCCATTCGTCGGTCTGCTCGGCGAGCACCGCGCCGACGAGGCGGATGATCGCGTCCCGGTTCGGGAAGATGCCCACCGAGTCGGTGCGGCGGCGGATCTCACAGTTGAGCCGCTCGTTCGGACTATTGGACCAGATCTGCTGCCAGAGGCCATCTGGGAACCCGGTGAAGGCGAGGATGTCGGCCCGGGCGGTGTCGAGGTGCTCGAACGCGTCGGGCAGCTTCTGGTCGACGTAGTCCAGCAGCCGATCGAACTGAACCGGCCTGGGTTTCGTTCCTATCGGTTTCCCTGTCCGGCGGTCGCCGGGGAGGCTGATCCGAGGTCAGCGTAGTACGCGTCCTCGACCTCGGCCGGGGTGCGCATGCCGAGCTCGCCATGGAGACGTTGGTGGTTCCACCACCACACCCATTCGAGCGTCGCAAGCTCGACCTGCTCGACCGTCCTCCAGGGCCCGCGCTGGCGGATCTGAACCGTCCCCGGTTTGATGCCGCTTCCTTTCGAGTCTGGAAGGAAGATGATGATCATGCCGAAGAGGATTCCGGAGGAGACGAAGCAGCGCGCTATCCGGCTCGTGCTCGATCACCTCGATGAGTACCCGAACCTCACGACCGCGTGCGAGACGGTGTCGAAGCGGCTCGGTTTCGGCGCTGAGAGCTTGCGCCGGTGGGTGCGGCAGGCGCAGGTCGACGCCGGCGACCGGCAGGGGGTCAGCA
>NZ_MYFP02000028.1:0-18437 GCF_004514465.2 Microbacterium sp. MEC084
GACCGCACCCGCCGACCTCACCCCCGAAGGCGATCTCGTCGAGGAGGACGCCGTCACCAAGGAGCCGAACTCATGAGCACCACCAAGCCCCCGACCGAGACCGTCGCCATCGGAACGATCGACGAGCCGAGAACCGGGTTCTGGCGTGGCCTGCTGCGGGCCCAGGCCTTCCAGATCCTCCTGGTGCTGATCGTCATCGTGCTGATCTTCAGTGCGCTGGCGCCCGACACGTTCGCGCAGTGGTCGAACTTCCGCCTCATCATCCAGAACGCCTCGATCCTGGCGGTCCTCGGCGTCGGCATGACCTACGTCATCATCACCGCGGGCATCGACCTGTCGATCGGCTCGGTGCTCGTCTTCTCGGGCGTCGTCGCGGCCATGGTGATGCGCGCCATGGGCGGCAGCGACTGGGGCACCGCGGTCGTCGGCATCCTGGTGTCGATCGGGTGCGGCCTGGCGTGGGGGCTGTTCAACGGCTTCCTCATCGCCAAGGGCAAGATCCCGCCGCTCATCGTCACCCTGGGTTCGCTGGGCATGGCGCTCGGCCTCGCGCAGATCCTCACCGGTGGCGTCGACATCCGCCAGGTTCCCACGGTGCTCACCACGACGATCGGCTACGGCAACGTGCTCGGTACCATCCCGACGATCTCCGTGATCGCTCTGGTGTTCGTCGTCGTCGGCGGCATCGTGCTGCATTTCACGCGGTTCGGTCTGCACACCTTCGCCGTCGGCTCCAGTGAACTGGCTGCCCGGCGCGTGGGCGTGAAGGTCGATCGTCACCTGATCGCGGTGTACACGCTGTCGGGTGGGCTCGCGGGCGTCGCCGGCATCCTGTCGCTGTCGCAGTTCTCCACCACCGCGATCGCCGGGCAGTCGCAGACGAACCTGAACGTCATCGCCGCGGTCGTCATCGGCGGCACGTCGCTCTTCGGCGGCATCGGCACCATCTTCGGCACCGTCGTGGGCCTGTTCATCCCCGCGGTGCTGCAGAACGGCTTCGTCATCACCGGCGTGCAGCCGTTCTGGCAGCAGGTCGCCGTCGGCGCCGTCCTCATCACGGCCGTCTACATCGACCAGGTGCGTCGCACCCGGGCGATGCGCGGCTCGTCTCAAAGCCTCTGGCGCAAGTTCGTCAGCGGAGGCCGCGGCAGCTGACCGCCCGGCCGAACCACCCCCAACACAGTCAAGAGAAGAACGGTGACCACAATGAAGTGGAGTAAGAAGGCGTTCGGCATCGCAGCACTCGGCGCGAGTGCGGCGCTCGTCCTCGCCGGGTGTGCCGGCGGCAGCGGCTCGGGCGGCGGCGGCGAGACCGGCGGGGCCTCCGGCGAAGGCGGCTACAAGATCGCATTCGTCCAAGGCGTCGCCGGCGACGAGTTCTACATCACGATGGAGTGCGGCATCAAGGAGGCCGCCCAGGCGGAGGGTGCCACCGTCGAGGTGCAGGGCCCGGAGAAGTTCGACCCGACGCTGCAGAAGCCGATCGTCGACGCCGTCGTGGCCTCCAAGCCCGACGCGCTGCTGATCGCGCCGACCGACGTCACCGCCATGCAGGCGCCCATCCAGGCGGCTGCCGACGCGGGCATCAAGGTCGTCCTGGTCGACACGACGCTGGACGACCCGTCGATGGCGGTCTCGCAGATCGCCAGCGACAACGAGGGCGGCGGCGCCGCGGCGTTCGACGCCATCAAGGAGGCCCACCCCGAGGGCGGCAAGGTCCTCGTGGTCTCGGTCGACCCCGGCATCTCGACGACCGACGCTCGCGCGAAGGGCTTCGAGGATGCGGTCGCCAAGGACTCGAACTTCGAGTCTCTCGGTGTCGAGTACTCGCACAACGAGCCGGCCGAGGCCGCTCGCATCGTGACGGCGGCCCTCCAGGCCAACCCCGACATCGTCGGCATCTTCGCGGCGAACCTGTTCGCGGCGGAGGGCTCGGCCACCGGCATCCAGCAGGCCGGCAAGCAGGGTGCGGTCACAGTCGTCGGCTTCGACGCCGGCCCCGCCCAGGTCGAGGCGCTCAAGAACGACGTCGTGCAGGCGCTCGTCGCGCAGGAGCCCAGCACCATCGGCAAGGACGGCGTCGAGCAGGCCATCGCCGCCCTGAAGGGTGACGCCACGGAGGAGAAGATCCAGACCGGCTTCACCGTCATCACGAAGGACAACCTCGACGGCGAGGGCGCGGACGCGGTCTACAAGTCCAGCTGCTGAACCCGTCACACGCGGCGGCCGGGACACCCGTCCCGGCTGCCGTTCCTGACGCCCGAAAGGCCCCCATGAACTTCCCCGATCTCTCCGGACGCGTGGCCGTCGTCACCGGCGGTGCGCGTGGCATCGGCTACTCGCTCGCCTCCGCTCTCGCGCGGCAGGGGGTGAGCGTCGGACTGCTCGACCTGCTGCCCGACGTGGCGGAATCGGCGACCCGGCTCGCGGATGAGACCGGGGTCAGGACGGCATCCGCGCAGGTCGACGTGACCGACGCGGAGTCGGTGGACGCCGCCTTCGCCGCCGTGCGCGAGCAGCTCGGCACCGCGGACCTGCTCGTCACCGCCGCCGGGATCACGATCTGGGGCGACTCCGCCGAGGTCGAGCCCGGCACCTGGTCGAAGGTCATCGACGTCAACCTCAGCGGCACGTTCTTCAGCACGCAGGCGTTCGCGCGTCCGCTCCTGGCCGAGGGCCGCGAGGGCTCGGCCATCCTCATCTCGTCGATGTCGGGGCGCGTGGTGAACGTGCCGCAGCACCAGGCGTCGTACAACGCCTCGAAGGCCGCCGTCGACCAGCTCGCGAAGTCGCTCGCCGTCGAGTGGGCGCCCGCGATCCGCGTCAACGCCATCGCTCCCGGCTACATCCTGTCGGACATGACCCGCCAGTTCACCCAGGCCAATCCCGAGCTCGCCGCCGACTGGGTCGGCATGATCCCGGCCGGCCGCATGGGTGAGCCGGCGGATCTCGACGGCGTCGTGCTCCTGCTGGCCTCGTCGGCCTCCTCCTACCTCACCGGGCAGACGCTCGTCATCGACGGCGGCTACACCGCGATCTGACCGTGTCCACCGCCTATCTCGCCGTCGACCTCGGCTCCTCCAGCCTCCGGGTCATGATCGGCATCCTCACGGGCGGCGGCGCGGGCACTCCGACACTCATGATCCGCGAGGCCGGCCGGTACCCGAACGTGCCGGCCTCGCGTCCCGAGGGTCTCAGCTGGGATGTCGCCGCGCTCTGGCGCGACGTGCAGCACGGCCTGCGTGCCGGCGTCGGCATGGCGCATGCCGCCGGTGCGGAACTGCGCGGCATCGGCGTGGATGCGTGGGGCGTCGACTACGCGCGGCTGCCTGCGGACGGCACCCTGCGCGAGTTCATGCGGCATCACCGCGACGCCGACCCGCACCTCGCCGCCCGCACCTCGGCGGCCCGGGACGTCTCGGCCGACTACGCCGCGACCGGCGTGCTCGATCAGGCGATCAACACCGCCCATCAGCTGCGCCAGGATGCCGCCGCCGGCATCGGCGCAACCGACGACACCATCCTGCTGACCGCCGACGCCTTCGTGCACCTCCTCACCGGACGCGTAGGGGCGGAGCCCTCGCTGGCCTCCACCACGGCGCTGCTCGACCGCGCCACCGGCGACTGGTCGCCCGTCCTCGCCGCGGGCCTTCCCGCGCAGCTGCCGCCGATCGTGCCGACCGGGTGTTCGGCCGGCGAGACGACGGCCGAGGTGACCGCGGCGATCGGTGCCGATCGCGCCGTCCCCGTGTTCGCCGTCACCGCGCACGACACCGCCGCCGCCTTCATGGCCGTGACGGACGCCGCCGACCAGGGCACGGGCGTGGTCTCCAGCGGCAGCTGGGCGGTCGCCGGCGTCGCCGTCGCCGCGCCGATCCTCACCGAGGACGCCCGCGCGCTGGGGTTCACGCAGGAGCTCGGCGCCGGCGGCGACACCCTGCTGGTCAAGAACCTCAGCGGCATGTGGCTGCTGCAGCAGACCCAGCGGGAATGGGCCGAGGCCGACGGCGAGCAGCCGGGCTCGGTCGAGACCCTGGTGAGACTGCTCGCCGATGCCGGCCGCTCGGCGTACCGGGGTCGCTTCGACCCGGCCGATCCGGCCCTTCAGGCGCCCGGCGGTCTCGTCGCCCGGCTGGAGGAGGCGTGCAGCGCGAGCGGCGCGGGACGCCCGGCATCCCGCGCCGACCTGGTGCGCGCGATCGTCCACAGTCTCGCCACCGCCTATGCCGAGACGCTCGAGCAGGTCGAGCAACTGACCGGTCACCGGCTCGAACGGGTGCGCATCCTCGGCGGCGGCGCGCGCAACGCGCTGCTGTGCGCGCTCACCGCCGAACGCACCGGCCGTCCCGTGCTCGCCGGACCCGTCGAGGCATCGATCCGCGGCGTGCTGCTGCAGGTCGCGATCGCAGCGGGCGACGTGCTCGATGCGGCCGCGGCCCGCGCGCTGGCGGTCGACGACGGCGAAGGCGCCGACCGGCTGTTCACGCCCCCGCCGTCATCCGCGGCCCGCGCCGGCATCCCGGCCGCCGCATCCCGCCCCGCCGTTCCGGCAGCCACCACCCCGATCGGAGACCCTGCGTGAACCCGCGCGACCTGCTGACCGACCTCAGTCGCCGCCTCGGCGATCCTGCGATGGACGCCGCGGTGCTCGGCGAAGGCAACACCTCGGTGCGCGACGGCGACACCATGCTCGTGAAGGCGTCCGGCGCCGTCCTCGGTGAGGCCGAGCCCGGGGACTTCGTGCGCGTGGACCTGGCGGCGGCGCTCGCCCTCATCGGCGACGACGACGCCGGGGATGCCGAGGTCGACGCGTTCTTCGGCGAGGTCGCCGCCCGGGAGGGGCGCCGCCCGTCGGTCGAGGCGCTGCTCCACGTCGTCCTGTACGAGGCGACCGACGCACGGGTGATCGCGCACTCGCATCCCACGGCCGTCAACGCGCTGCTGTGCTCGGAGCGGCCGGAGCTGCTGGTGGACGGAGCGCTCTTCCCCGACCAGATCGTCGCGCTCGGGGCATCCCCGCTGCTTGTGCCGTACATCGACCCCGGGCTGAAGCTGGCCCGCGAGGTGCGGGCGCGGCTGCGCGGGCACAGCGAGCGCCACGGTGAGCCGCCCGCCGTGGTGTACCTGCGCAATCACGGCATGTTCGCCGTCGGGGCGAACGCCGCGCAGGTTCTCGGCATGACCGCCATGGCGCAGAAGTGCGCCCGCGCGATCATCGGTGCCGCCGCGGTCGGCGGAGTGCGCTTCATGCCGGCGAACGAGGTGACGCGCATCGAGACGCGTCCGGACGAGAGGTACCGGCGGGCGCTGCTCGCCGAGGAGGGAGCACGATGACCGCTGTGACGCTCGAGGGCAAGGTCGCCCTCCTCACCGGCGCCAGCTCGGGGATCGGCCTGGCCACGGCCCACGCCCTCGCCGGGGAGGGATGCCGGGTGGTCGCCGTCGCCCGCGACGCCGGCCGTCTCGACGAGCTGGCGGCGGCCTCCCCCGACCTCATCTCGACGATCGCGGCCGACGTGTCCGATCCCGCCTCGGCTCAGGCGATCGTCGACGAGACGCTGCGCCGCCACGGGCGGCTCGACATCGTGCTGCCGAACGCCGGCATCTACGTCGGCGGCGACCTCGTCGACGCCGCGGTCGAGGACATCGCGGCTCTCGTCGCCACGAACGTGACGGGGGTCATGGCTCTCGTGCGCGCGGCGCTGCCGCCGCTGCTGGAGCAGGGGAGCGGCGACGTCCTCGTGACGAGCTCGGTGTCGGGACACCAGGACATCGAGTGGGAGCCGGTGTATTCGGCGAGCAAGCACGCCGTGCAGTCGTTCGTGCACACCGTCCGCCGCCAGTACGCCGAGAGCGGCGTGCGTATCGGCGCGATCGCGCCCGGCGTCGTGCTCAACCCGCTGTGGGGCTTCGCGCACGGCTCGCCGGAGGAGGCGGAGCGGATCGCGGAGCGCACCGGCATCCGCTCGTCCGACGTCGCCGACACCATCGTGTTCATGCTGACGCGGCCCCCGCACGTCGTCGTGCGCGACCTCGTCCTGCTGCCGACCGGACAGCCGATCTGATGACGGGCGACACGATGCGGGCGGTGGTCTTCCGGGGTCCGGGAGACCTCGCGTTCGAGGACGCGCCGATGCCCGTTCCCGGCGCCGGTGAGCTGCTGGTGCGCATCGAGCGGCTCGGTGTGTGCGGCACGGACGTGCACCTCTTCGACGGGACGATCGGCTACGTCGCCAGCGGCCTGACCCGCTACCCGATGCGGCCCGGCCACGAGTGGTCGGGCGTCGTGGTGAGCGCACCCGACGACCGCGTGCGCGTGGGTGACCGCGTCGTCGGCGAGCCGTTCCTCAGCTGCGGCCGCTGCGCGCTGTGCCGGCGCGGACGTCGCGACCAGTGCCCGACGCGCGACGAGATGGGCGTGCGCGGAGCGACACCCGGCGCGGCCGCGGAGTTCCTCGCGGTGCCCGTCGAGAACGTCGCCGTCGTGCCGCCCGGGCTGGATGCGACCACCGCCGTGCTCGCCGAGCCGCTCGTCACGGTGCTGCATGCCCTGGGCGCCACGCGGTGGGAACCGGGGGAATCGGTCGGCGTCATCGGCGCCGGGACGCTCGGTCTCCTCGCCGCGCAGGTCGCGCGGGCGGCCGGCTCGCCGGTGACGGTGTACGCGCGGGGCGACCGCACCCCGCGGGCCGAAGGCGTCGGCGCGCACTTCGTGCCGGCCGACGCGGCGATGGCCGATGTGCACGATGTCGTGATCGAAGCCGCCGGCGGACCGGGCTCCGCCGCGCTCGCGCTGCGCGTCGCGGCGCCGACCGGCCGCATCGCGCTCGTGGGCGTCGCGTCGGCCCCGGAGACACTCGACACGACGCTCGCCATCACGAAGGGTCTCGAGCTCGTCGGGGTGCTCGGCGGCATCCCGTACCTGCAGCGCGCCGTCGCACTGCTGGCCGCGGGCGTCGTGCGGCCCGAACCGGTCATCGACCGGGTGCTGCCGTTCGACCGCTACGGCGAGGCGCTCGACCTCGTCGCGGCCGGTCGCACCCGCCTGCCCAAGATCGTGCTCGAGGTCGGCGCCGCGCCGGGCCTCGGGGAGGAGTGAGCCGTGTCCCTGTCGTCCATGCACGAGCTGCTCGACGGCGCGCGCGCCGTCGCGGCTTTCAACTTCATCCAGCTGGAGGTGGCGGAGGCGATCGTCGCGGGCGCCGAGGCCGCGGGCCACGGGGTGGTGCTGCAGCTGTCGCAGAACGCCGTCGGGTTCCACGGTGCGCTTGCTCCGGCGGCGGCCGCGGCGCTGCGGATCGCCGAGGCGTCGACCGTGCCGGTGGTCGTGCACCTGGACCACGCCACCGAGGAGGACCTGATCGACGAGGCGATCAGCCTCGGCATCCCGTCGGTCATGTACGACGGCGCGCACCTGCCCGACGAGGAGAACCTCGCCCGCACCGCGGCCGTCGTGGCTCGCGCGCATGAGGCGGGCGTCTGGGTCGAGGCGGAGCTCGGCGAGGTCGGCGGCAAGGGCGCTCACGTGCCCGGGGTGCGGACGGACGTCGAGGATGCCGCCGCGTTCGTCGCCGCGACCGGCGTGGATGCGCTCGCCGTCGCAGTCGGCAGCGAGCACGCGATGCGCGAGCGCAGCGCCACCCTCGACGAGGCGCTGATCCGGGCGCTCGCCGAGCGGCTGCGGGTGCCGCTCGTGCTGCACGGCTCGAGCGGTGTGTCGGACGCCGGCATCGACGGCGCGATCGCGGCCGGCATGCGCAAGATCAACATCGGCACGCACCTGAACGCGGTGCTGACGGGCGTCGTGCGGGCCGAGCTCGAACGGGATCCGTCGGTCATCGACCCCCGGAAGTACTTGAAGCCCGCCCGCGTGGCCGTCGCCGCAGAGGTGGAGCGGCTCGTGCGGCTGATCTCCGGGGGCGCGGCGTGAGCGCGGGAATCGTCACGCTGACCCCGGCCGGCGCCATCGACGCGACGTACCGGATCGGCATGCTGGAGCGCGGCGCCTTCGTGCGCGCGTCCTCCTACGACCGGGAGGTGAGCGGCAAGGGCGTGAACGTCGCGGCGGCGCTGCGTCTGGCAGGCGGGGCCGTGGCCGCCGTGGTCGTGCTGGGCGAGGACGACCTGGCGTTCGCCCAGCGCTCGCCGTACGCGGACATGCTGCGCGTCGTTCCCGTCCCGGGCGCGACGCGGGTCAACACGTCGGTGATCGACGGGGGCCGCGCGACGACGAAGGTCAACGCGCCGACGCCGCCGATTCCGCGGGAGGCCTGGGCGTCCACGCGGGAGGCGGTTCGAGCGGCGGGCGCGGAGACCTCGGCGAGGTGGCTCGTGATCTCCGGGACGCTGCCGGCGTTCCCGGGCGAGTCGGAACCGGTCGCGCTGGCGGACGTGATCCGCGACGCGGTGGATGCAGGCGTGCGGGTGGCCCTCGATACGAGCGGCGCCGCGCTGGCGCGGACGGCCGTCGACCCCCACGGGATCGCGCTGATGAAGCCGAACACGCTCGAGCTCGCCGAACTGGTCGGCCGGCCGCTGCGGACGATCGGCGAGGTGACGGACGCCGCGCGCGAGCTGGTGGCCCGCGGGGTCGAGACGGTGTACACCAGCATGGGCGCCGACGGCGTGCTGGTGGTCTCGGCGTCCACCGTCGTCCACGCGCACGCGTCGGCGCGGGATGTCGTGAACACGGCGGGGGCGGGGGACGCTTCGCTCGCAGGCTTTCTCGTCGGGCTCGGCGACGCCGACCCCCGGCATCCCGAAGCGCTCGCCGCGGCTGCCGCGACGGCGGCCGCGTGGGGCGCGCACGCCGTGGCGCAGCCGACGACGATCCTCCCGGACCTCGCCGACCTGCCCGCGGCGCGGGTGACCCGAGACCCGGACCCCGCGACCCCCTTGGCCGAACCCGCCGGCTGACCCGCCGCGGCGGGTGGGGTTCCGAGGGTCAGGGTGCCGGGCGCAGGCGCAGCCCCTCGGGAGTGACGTCCACGGCGATGCCGTCGAGGCCGTCGAGCACCAGATCCGCGTGGAGGTCGTCGGCGGCGAGCGTCCCCGTCAGGGCGATCACGTGGCAGCCGGCGGCGCGGGCGGCCGCGACGCCGGCGGCGGCATCCTCCACCACGAGGCATCTGTCCGGATCGACGCCCAGCCGCTCGGCGGCCGCGAGGAACGGCTCCGGGTGCGGCTTGCCGTGGGTGACCTCGTCAGCGGTCACGAACACCTCGGGCGGCGTGAACCCGGCCGCCCGCAATCGCGCCGTCGCGAGCGGTGTCGTGCCCGAGGTGACGATCGCCCGACGGGACTCGGGGATGCTGTCGAAGAACTCGCGCGCGCCCCGCACCGGCGGGAGGTCGACCGCGTCGGTCGTCTCGAACTCGGTGATGCGGGCGAGTCCCTCGGCGTGCAGATCCGGCGGAAGCAGCCGCGAGATCAAGGTGCGGGCGGGCTGGCCGTGGTTCTCGTGCAGCGCTTCGGCGGAGACGCCGTAGTGCTCGGACCACCGGCGCCATGACCGCACGACGGATGCCGTGGAGTCGACCAGCGTGCCGTCGAGGTCGAACAGCACGGCGTCGAACGTGCGGGTGAACAGCTCCGCCTCGGGGTCGACTTCGCGGCGCACGCCGAGCTCGATGAGCAGGCGGTGCAGCTGCTGGTCGGTCGACAGCTCGGCGTCGATGCGCGTGACGGGAATCGCGGGTGCGGCCGGCGGAACATCGGGACGGTGGTCGTCGCGGGCCTCACCGCGCGCAGCCCTCCGAGCGGCGAACAGCTCCGCCGCACCCTCGAGGTGCACCATGCGCAGGGACGCCGGGGCGACGGCATCCTGCAGCAGCTGCCACGCCTCACCCCCGGCGAGCTCGGCGGTGAACGGCGCCACGAGCACCACGCCACCGGCTGTGGCGATGGCGTCGGCAGCCACCGCACGCAGCGCCGCATACCGTCCTTCGCGGATGGTGGGGGCGTGCGGAGAGGTCAGCCAGTGGCCGCCGAAGACCTCCGTGCCGAGCGCGTCCAGCAGCGACGTCGTGACCGCATCCAGGTCGACGAGCGGAAGTCGGAGGGCGGTCGCCAACGCGCGCCCGAGCGTCGTCTTGCCGCTTCCGGCGACGCCGGCGACGGCGACGGCGACAGCGATCGGCTCAGGCATTTGACAGGACTCCGTCATGCATCCACCATAGACGTACCAAGTCACCGGTGTCATGCTTGATTTCACGCGGATCGCCGAAAGCCAGCCGAAGAGGAGACGCCGTGTCCGACGACGCACGCAGCGAGGGATCGCCCCGTAGCGACGGCCGCGCGCCCGAGCGGGTCGCCTCGCCGTTGTCGGCGGGCCTGGACCTCGGCAGCACCGGCCTGAAGATGCTCGTCGTCGACGCGGAGGGCGCCGAGGTCGTCAGCCACCAGGTGCCCACGCCGTGGCGCGCCGGCGACGGCGGCACGACCGAGATGGATGCCGCGGCACTCCTCGACGCCGTCCGCGCCCTCCTTCGTGAGATCGACGTCGCGCTGGCGCCGCGCACCGATGCCCCGATCGAGGCGATCGCCATCGCCGGCATGGGGGAGACCGGCATCCTCATCGATGCCGAGGGGGCCGCTGTCGCTCCGGGCTTCGCGTGGTTCGACCCGCGCGGCGCCGAGCAGGCCGCCGCCTTCCCCGACGAGATCCGTGCGGAGTTCGCCGGTCGCACGGGCCTGCCCCTAGGGGCGCAGGTGACGGTCGCGAAGCTCGCGTACCTGCGGGACGCCGGCGTGCCCCTCGCAGGAACGCGCTGGCTGAACCTGCCCGAGTTCGTGGCGGCATCCCTCGGCGGGGATGTCGCGCTCGAGTACTCGCTCACCTCGCGCACGGGGCTGCTCGACCAGGACAGCGGTCGAGCCTGGCCTGCCATGCTCGAGGCGCTCGGCCTGGACGAGACGTTCCTGCCGCCGCTGCGGGGTGGCGGCATGCCGTGGGGACGCGTCGACGCCGCCTTCGGTGCGCGCGTGACCGGGGCACTGCTGACCGTGGCCGGTCACGACCATCTCGTCGCCGCCGCGGCGAGCGGGACGCTCGACACCGACGGCTACCACGTCTCGATCGGCACCGCCGAGGTGCTCCTGCGCGTGCTCGACGCGCCCCTCGGGTTCGCCGCGCGCCAGCGCCTCGCCGACGCGCTCATCAACGAGGTGCGGCACATCGTGCCCGGCAAGCACGTGCTCGTCGCGGGCGCCAAGACCGGGCTGCTGCTGCGGCGGGCACTGCAGGCGGCGGGCGTCTCGGATCGCGCCGGGCGCGACCAGCTGGATGCCGCCGTCATGGCCGCACCGCTCGAGGGAACGCTGCCCGCCGGCGCCATCGAGGTCGCCGGCGCCCGCAACGACGACGGCGTGCTGCGCCTGACGCTCCACACCGACGGGGCGACGCCCGCGGAGATCTTCGGCGCCGTGCTGCGCCACAGCAACGACGAGGTGGCAGCCCTCGTCCAGGCGATGGATCGCGAGGTGGCACCCGCCGCCCACGCCACCCTCACCGGCGGATGGGCGGGGATGGCCTCGGTCCGTCGCGCGCGCGCCGCCGTGCTGCCCGACGTGCGGGTCTCGGCCCGCAGCGAAGAGACCGCCTTCGGCGCCGCGCGCATCGCACGGGCGCTCGTCGCCGACCACACCGTGCCGGCGTGAGCCGGAGCAGACCCCCCGGCGCCTGCCGGAGCAAGACCACTCACCAGGAGATGACACCATGACCACCACCACCGCTGTCAACGCCCTGACCACACTGGAGCGCCGTGCGCTGCAGTCGATCTCGACGCCCGACGGCAACATGCTCATCGTCGCCGCCGACCAGCGCAACGGCATGAAGGCCGCGATCAAGGACGCCCCGAACGGGTCGGACGCGATCACCCGCGACGAGCTCGCCGCCGTGAAGGCCGACCTCGTCCGTCACCTCGCCAACCACGCGCCGGCGATCCTCCTCGACCCCGAGGTCGCGCTGCCGGCGATCGTCGACGACGGCGTGCTCGCCCGCGACACCGCCCTCGTCGTCGGTCTGGACGCCTCCGGCTTCGAGACCGTGGACGGACTGCGGTACACCCGCTTCGTGCCCGGCGTCACCCCGCGCACGGTCCGCGAGCTCGGCGGCGGCGTGGCCAAGATGCTCTACTACACGCGCCCCGACAAGCAGGACGAGACCTCGCGGGTGTTCCAGGAGATCCGCGAGCTCGTCGAGGCATGCGAGGCGGAGGGACTGCTCCTCATCGTCGAGCTGCTGACCTACCAGCTCGAGGACGAGTCCGACGAGCAGTACGCCGCCGCCTTCCCCGAGCTCGTGGCCGACGGCGCCGCGCTCGCCGTCGCGGCCGGGGCGAAGATCCTGAAGCTGCAGTACCCGGGCTCCGCCGAGGCCAGCGCCGCCGTCACCGCCGCTGCCCAGGGCGTGCCGTGGGCGGTGCTGTCCGCCGGAGTGGACCACGAGACCTTCATCGGCCAGGTGACCACCGCCGTCGTGAACGGCGCCGCGGGCGCGATGGCGGGCCGGTCGCTGTGGAAGGACAGCCTCTCGTTCGACGCCGCCCGGCGTGAGGAGCTGCTGACCACGCGTGCGCTGCCGCGCCTGCACGAGCTCGCCGCCGCCGTGGACGGTCGGGCCTGAGCGCGGCGGTCTGAGCGAGCACGCCGGTAAGGTGGCCGAGGCTGCCCCGACGGGACGGGGTGCGAGGAGGTGCCGGTGACGACGATGCGGGATGTCGCCGCGCGCGCGGGCGTCAGCACGAAGACCGTCTCGCGGGTCTTCAACGACGACCCGCACGTGCTGCCCGAGACGCGGGCGCTCGTCGAACAGGCGATGCGCGAGCTGAACTACGTCCCGAACGTGCTGGCGACGACGTTCCGCGCGGGCCGCACGTCGGTGATCGGCGTTGCGGTGCCCGACATCGTCGACCCGTTCTTCGCGTCGATCGCCCGGGCGATCGAGGACACGGCGCGCGAGCGCGGCCTGTCGACGCTCGTCACGAGCCTCGGCGAGGACCCTGACGACGAGCGGGCCGCCATCGAGTCGATGCTCGGTCGCCAGCTGTCGGGCCTCGTCGTCGCCCCCGTCGGCGTCGACCACTCGTGGCTGCAGCGCTGGCGGGAGCACACGCCGATCGTCTTCGTCGACCGGGCGCCGGTCGGCCTCGAGACCGACACCTTCACCGAGGCCGACGAGGCCGGCGCGGTCGAGGCGGTGCGCCACCTGCTGTCGCATGGCCACCGCCGGATCGCCTACATCGGCGACGTCGTCCACCTGTCGACCGAGACCAACCGGCTCGAAGGGTGGCGGGGCGCGCAGCGCGAGGCGGGCATCGAGCCCGACGAGGACCTCGTGCAGGTGTTCGTGTCGGACCGGGATGCCGCCCGCGAGGCCGTCGCGCGCCTGCGGGCCCTGCCCGACCCGCCGACGGCGATCTTCTCGGCCAACGCCCGGTGCTCGATGGCGCTCGCGTCCGTCGTGCGGGACGAGCCGATCGCCCTGGTCGGCTTCGGCGACTTCCCGATGGCCGACATCCTCACGCCCTCGGTCACCGTGATCGACCAGAACCCGCGCCGCCTGGGCACCCTCGCAGCCGAGCGGATCTTCGCCCGCCTCGCCGGCACCAGCCTCGACGGCCCAGTGGCCACCGTCATGGACGTCGGCCTCGTCGAGCGCGAGTCCTGCCGCCTCTGACCCGGCTCGGTCCCGCCGCCGGCACCGGACCACCTGTCCATAACTCAGGCAGAACGGGTCGTGTGCGGGCGAAACCGGCCGAATGTGGCCGTTCTGCCTGAGTTATGCGCACGTGGCCGGCGGCATCCCGCCCGTCGGGGCCCGTGAGGACTCGGCCGCCCGTGCCGCAACTCAGCCTGCCCCGGACCACACGTCGACCGACGCCACGCCGTTCCGCGACCTTCACCGGCCGCCGGACGCGCAGTGGCTGAGTTGTGACACGCCGGTCACGGGGCCATCCTGTTCGCAACTCAGGCAGAACGGGCCTTGTGCGGCCCGAAGCGGCCGAATCCGGCCGTTCTGCCTGAGTTATGCGCACTGGCGGAGAACCGCCACCGCAGCACCGCCGCTCAGGCCAGGGCGGCGATGCTCGCGCGGGCGCCTCGCTCGGCGAGCGAGGCCCGTGCGGCGATGAAGGCCTCCCGCAGCGCGGGAGCTGTGCCGAGGTCGCCGAACACCGGCGCGTAGTCGAGGAAGGCGCCGGGCCGCTCCCGCTCCGCCGCCACGGCGGTCTGCAGCTCGGCCAGCCGGCGGTCGGCCACGGGCGTGGGAGCGCCGTCCTCGGCCGACCCCTCGAGGAACACGCTCCATGCGGCCAGGGCGAGCGCCGCGTGCGCGATCCGGCCCTCGCCGGCGAGCTGCGCCCGCACGACCGGCAGCAGGAACTTCGGGATGCGGTCGGAGCCGTCGACCACCTGCCGGGCGAGCGTGTCGCGCACGGCCTCGCTGCCGAAGCGCGCGAGGAGCTGCTCGCAGTAGGCGTCGAGGTCGATGCCGGGCACGGGGAGAAGAGTCGGGATCGCCTCCTGGTGCATGTAGCCCCGCAGGAAGCCGGCGAACAGCGGATCGGCGCACACCTCGTGGACGAAGGTCGCCCCCGACAGGATGCCGAGATAGCTCATCGCCTGATGCGAGGCGTTCAAGAGCCGCAGCTTCATCAGCTCGTACGGCTCGACATCCTCGACGAGCTGCACCCCGACCGTCTCGAACGGCGGCCGGCCGAGCGGGAAGTCGTCCTCGAGCACCCACTGCTCGAACGACTCCGAGCGCACCGGCCAGCGGTCGTCGACGCCGAACCGGTCGCGTACGAGGGCGCGCGTCTCGTCGGTGGTGACCGGGGTGATCCGGTCGACCATGGAGTTGGGGAACGACACGTTCTCGCCGATCCACGCGCCGAGCTCGGCGTCCACCCGGTCGGCGAAGCCCGTCACGGCGGTGCGCGCCACAGCCCCGTTGCCCTGGATGTTGTCGCACGACATCACCGTGAAGGGCGGCACTCCTGCCGCGCGGCGTCGCGCGAGCGCGGTCACGAGGTAGCCGAGCGCGCTCCGTGGGGCCGCGTCCCGGCCGAAGCCGTCGAGGTCGGCGAGCGTCGCCTCGTCCACCGGCGCGAACACACCGGTGGCGTCGTCGACGCCGTAGCCGCCTTCGGTGATGGTGAGCGAGACGATGCGCGTGGCCGGGTCGTCGAGCTTCGCGAGGACGGCGTCGGGGTCGTCGGGGGCGTAGAGGTACTCGACGAGCGAGCCGATCACCCGGGCGGCCTCGGTGCCGTCGGGCGCAGCCGTCACGAGCGTGTACAGGCCGTCCTGCGAGCGGAGGGCATCGCGCATCACGGCGTCGTGGGGGAGGAGACCGACCCCGCAGATGCCCCACTCGGCGTAGCCGGCGGAGAGGAGGCGGTCGACGAACATGGCCTCGTGCGCGCGGTGGAAGTTGCCCACGCCGAAGTGGACGATGGCGCTGCTGACCGCGGCTCGATCGTAGGCGGGGCGTTCGACCTCGGGAGCGAGGGCGTCGAGGTTCTCGGCGTTGAGAGCGGCCATGTCGCCATCCTCCAGGAAACGAGCGGAGAAGAAAGGGGGTCCGTGGGCGCCCGACGAAGCGGGCGCCCACGGAGTGCCGACGGATGTCAGCAGCTGGAGCGGTAGACGGCGTCCTTGCCCTCGCCGTCGAGGTTGTCCTTCGTGATGACGGTGAACCCGGTCTGGATCTTCTCCTCGGGGGTGTCGCCGTCGAGGGCGGCGAGCGCCTGCGCCACGCCGTCCTGACCGATGGTGGCCGGCTCCTGGGCGACGAGCGCCTGGACGACGTCGTTCTTGAGCGCCTCGACCTGGGCGGGACCGGCGTCGAAGCCGACGACCGTGACCGCACCCTGCTTGCCGGCCTGCTGGATGCCGGTGGCGGTGCCCTCCGCCGCGAACAGGTTCGCCGCGAAGATGCCGACGATGTCGGGGTGCGCCTGCAGCGCGGCGGTCACGATCCGGGCCGCCTCGGCCGGCTCGTTGTGCGAGTACTCGATGCCCAGCGACTCGAACTTCGAGTCCTCGGCCACCGCCGCCTCGAAGCCCTCGGCGCGGGCGTCCGAGGTCGAGATGCCGGGGTCGATCGAGACGACGAGCACCTTGCCGCCCTCGGGGTGCGCGGCCTGGATGGCCTCGAACGCCGCGGCGCCGCCGCCCTCGTTGTCGGAGGCGATCTGCGAGACCGCCATCGACGGGTCGTCCAGCGTCGTGTCGACGAGCACGACCTTGATGCCCGCGTCGGCAGCCGCCTGGATGGGCGCCTGCATGGCGGTGACGTCGGTCGGCGCGATCAGCAGCGCGTCGGGCTTGGAGGCCACGACCGCGTCGACGATCGGCTTCTGCAGCGTCGGGTCGAACTTCTCCGGACCCTGCACCTGCACCGTGGCGCCGGCTGCCTCAGCGGCGTCCTGGATGCCGCACTGCATGGAGATGTAGAACTCGTCGCCGGCGACGCCCTGCACGAACGCGATGTCGTACCCGCCGTCGCCACCCTCCGCGCCGGCGGACGCGGTCTGACCGCCGCCCGAACATCCGGCCAGGGCGAAGGTCGTCGCCGCGCCCAGCGCGACGAGACCCAGAGCAGGCTTGCTCCACTTCATCGTGATTCCCGTTCTCTCGGTGTGTTGTCGGCCGGGCGCTATCCGCGCCGGCCTCCGCTGACGAACTTGCGCCAGAGGCCTTGGGTGTTGCCGCGCATCGCCGCCGACCGGCGCACCTGGTCGACGTAGACGGCCGTGATCAGCACGGCGCCGACGGCGACCTGCTGCCAGAACGGCTGCACGCCGGTGATGACGAAGCCGTTCTGCAGCACCGCGGGGATGAACAGGCCCACGACGGTGCCGAAGATGGTGCCGATGCCGCCGAAGAGCGACGTGCCGCCGATGACGACCGCGGCGATGACGTTCAGGTTCGTCTGCGACTGCCCGGCGATCGCGGTGGTGGAGAACTGCGACAGCGACAGGATGCCGGCGAGCCCGGCCAATCCGCCCGACAGGGCGTAGATCGCGATCAGCTGCCGATCGACCTTCACGCCGACGCGGCGGGCGGCGATCTCGCTCGACCCCACCGCCAGCGTGTACAGGCCGAACCGCGTGAAGCGCAGCCCGATCGCGCCGATGACGATCACGACCAGGGCGATGACCGAGATGGTCGGGATGGTGCCGAGGATGTTGCCGTAGCCGATCGACGTCGTGAGCACCGTCGGAACCTGGCGGATGTCAACGCCGCCGGTGAGGATCTGCGCGAGGCCGAGCGCCATGCCCAGCGAACCCAGGGTGACGATGAGCGGCGGGATCTTCGCCTTGGCGATGAGGAAGCCGTTGAAGAGGCCCCAGGCAAGGCCCGAGGCGATGGACACGAGGATGCCGACGACGGCCGTTCCCCAGCCGTCGCCGCCCATCGCGCGCATCACCATGGCGGCGACCACGCCCGAGAAGACCAGGACGGAACCGATCGACAGGTCGATGCCCGCGGTGATGATCACGTACGTCATGCCCACCGCGAGCACGGCGAGGATGGAGGCGTTCTGGATGATGAGGCGGAAGTTCGACCACTGCGCGAACGTGTCGGGCGCGAGCACGCTGAAGATCAGCACGATGACGATCAGCACGAGCAGGATCTGGAACGCCTGCGCCTTCACGACGCGGCGGAAGAACGAGACCTGCGGCTCGTCGAACGTCCCGATCGCGACCGTCTCGGTGGGGGGCTTGGTGCTGGTCACAGCGTGTCCTCCTTCACGGGGGCGGTGTCGCGGGTGACGGCGCCGGTCATGAGGCCGACGAGTTCTTCCATGGAGGTGTCGCCGGCGGAGATGTTCGCCACCCGGGTGCCCAGCCGGAGCACCTGGATACGGTCGGAGACCTCCATCACGTGGGGCATGGAGTGGGAGATGAACACCACCGCGATGCCCTTGTCCCGCACCCGCCGGATGGTCTCCAGCACGTTCTGGGTCTGCCGCACCCCCAGCGCCGCGGTCGGCTCGTCCAGGAATCTCTCCCACCGGAGAGGTCAGCGACCGGACCGTGGCGCCCAGTTCGTTGAACGCCGCCCGGGACTGCGCCCGCATCTCCTTGGTCTTCATGAACCCCAGCGCCCCGCCCAGCCCGGACTGACGCACCTCCCGGCCCAGGTACATGTTCTGCACCGGGTCCAGGTGCGGAGCCAGCGCGAGGTCCTGGTACACCGTCTCGATACCCAGCGCCGACGCCTGCGACGGGGTGGACATGTCCACCTCCTGCCCATCGAACAGGATCGTCCCCGAATCGATCGCGAGGTTCCCCGACAGCGCCTTCACCAGCGTCGACTTCCCCGCACCGTTGTCACCGATCAGCGCCGTCACCTCCCCCGGGAACACCTCGAAGTCCACCTGATTGAGCGCCCGCACATGCCCGAACTGACGCGACAACCCCCGCGCC
>NZ_MYFP02000029.1:0-17773 GCF_004514465.2 Microbacterium sp. MEC084
AAGGCGGTGATCCCCGAGCCCGACGACCAGAAAGGCCACCGCAAGCGCCGCGGATCCCGCGGCGGCAGACCTGTCGGGCTCGACGTCGCCGACTACAAGAACCGGAACGTCATCGAACGCCGCTACTGCCACATCAAACAATGGCGAGGCCTCGCAACCCGGTACGACAAGCACGCCGTGATCTACCGCGCCGCGGTCGTCCTCAACGCCGTCATCGCCTGGACCAAGGCTTTGTCAGACACGCCCTAGGTGTCGAGGTTTCTTGGTGAAGCGAGTTCAGCGTATGACGAGCGAGGGCCGGTGGGGAGTGGCGTATACGGCAGTATTGCTATTGTTTACGTCATGCGTATCGGACTGATCGCGATCGACGGCTGCTTCGGTTCGGCTATCGCGTCGATCATCGACATCGTGCGGGTGGCCGACGGAGCCCGCGGCGATGTCGACCCGCGGATCGACCCGATCGAACTCGCCATCCTCGGACCGAAGCGGCGAGTGACCACGACGGCATCGATGACCCTGACGGTGGACCACCCGCTGTCGGAGTCCGGAGAGTTCGACGTGGTCGTCGTCCCTGCGCTTGGAACCCTTACGGCCGCCGCTACCAACGACGCCCTCCAGAGCCGAGATGCTCGTTCGGTCATCGCCTCGCTCGGGCGCCTCGACGAGGCGACCACCCGGATCGCCGCGGCGTGCACCGGCGTGTTCGCCGTCGCCGAGACCGGACGGATGCATCATCGACGGGCGACGACCAGCTGGTTCCTGGGGCCGGAGTTCCTGAAGCGCTATCCGACCGTCGCCCTCGATCTCGACACCATGGTCGTGGCCGACGGGAACCTCGTCACCGCCGGCGCCGCCTTCGCCCACATCGACCTCGCGCTCTCACTCGTGCGATCGATCAGCCCCGACCTGGCCCAACATGTCGCAAAGCTCCTCCTCATCGACGAGCGCCCGTCGCAGGCGGCCTTCGTCGCCTACGAACATCTCCGGCACGAGGACCCGATCGTCGTCGAGTTCGAACGCTTCGTGCGCGCCCGACTGGACGAACCGTTCAACGTCGCCTCCGTCGCGCAGTCGCTCGGCACCAGCCGGCGCACCCTCGAACGACGAGTCCGTGCGGCGCTCAACCTCACTCCGCTCGGCTTCGCCCAACGGCTTCGCATCGAACGAGCTCGGCACCTCTCAGCAACCACGGACCTCACCTCCGCCGAGATCGCGCTACGGGTCGGCTACGCGAACGCCGAGACTCTGCGCTCCCTCCTGCGCAGGGAGCGACGCCGTTCCTGACCTATCGCCATGCCTGTAGCCGGTGTGCCAGTGCTCGACTGGAACCACCTCTCAGCACGTCGCGTCGACGCTTCTGCGTCGCCCCTGGACGACCCACTCGACACGCCCGCAGCACAGGCCATGCGACGTGCCCCGGAGCCTGACCCGGTTTCCCGAACGGTTCTTGTGTGTTGATCATGCCGCTTTCGCGGCGGGGATGTGAAGTCGTTCGAACTCCACGGGGCTGAGGTTGCCAAGCGCGGTGTGTCGCCGGGTGGGGTTGTAGAAGCCCTCGATCCACTCGAACATCGCCGACGACAGCTCGGCCCTCGATGCCCATGTCGAGCGGTCGAGCAGCTCGCGTTGCATCGTCGACCAGAACGACTCGATGAGCGCGTTATCGACGCTGGAAGCGACTCTCCCCATCGATCCGAGCAACCCTGCTTGGCGGAGCCGGTGGCCGAAGAGCCATGAGGTGTATTGCGCTCCGCGGTCGGCATGCACCACGGTTCCGGGTTCTGGGCGTCGCCTCCAACGGACCATCTCAAGCGCGTCGACGACGATCTCGGCTGTGATCCGATCGGAGATCGACCAGCCGACGACGCGGCGGCTGAACGCGTCAATGACGGCGGCGCAGTAGACCCATCCGTCCTTCGCGCGGTGCTGCGTGATGTCGCAGAACCAGAGCCGGTTCGGCGCGTCTGCGCGGAACTGCCGCTTCACGAGATCCTCGTGCGTCGCCGTGTCAGGCTTCCAGCCGCGCCGCTTCCGACGGTGCGAGACCCCGACCAGACCGTCCAGTCGCATCAACCGGGCGACGCGCTTGCGGCCGACGTGAACGCCGAGCCCGAGGCGCAGCTCGGCGAGCACGCGCGGAGCGCCATAAGTCTCGCGGGAGTCGGCGTGGATGCGTCGGATCGTCGTCGTCAACGCCGCATCCGCGACCGCTCACGGCGACGGTGGCCGGTTCACCCACTCGTAGTAACCGGAGGTCGAGACGTTCAGGAACCGGCAGGCCACCGCGACGGGGATCCCGTCCGCGGCGAGCTCCTGGACCAGCCGGAACCCTATTTTGGGAGCACGTTCTCCCGCGCGAAGTACGCCGACGCACGCTTGAGGATCTCGATCTCCATCTCCAGCACACGGTTGCGGCGACGCAACTCGACCAACTCCTTGTGCTCGTCAGTGGTGACGCCGGCCTTGCGGCCGGAGTCGACCGCGTCACGGTTCATCCAGTTCCGCAGACACGACTCGCTGATCCCAAGATCACGAGCCGTCTGGCCGACGGGGTTTCCCTGCGCAACGAGGTCAAGGGCATGACGCCGGAACTCCGGCGGGTGAGCAGCAGGCATTACACGGACTCCTTCCGAGACGATCATCGCCTCAACTCAGGTGTCCGGAAAAGCGGGTCAGGCTCCCTATGGAAGAAGACACCCGCGTCGGAATGGGCGCT
Source organism: Microbacterium sp. MEC084 (assembly GCF_004514465.2). Taxonomy (NCBI): domain Bacteria; kingdom Bacillati; phylum Actinomycetota; class Actinomycetes; order Micrococcales; family Microbacteriaceae; genus Microbacterium; species Microbacterium sp. MEC084. The sequence continues at coordinate 2,717 of NZ_MYFP02000029.1, forward strand.
GCGTTTTCTCGGGCTCTCCACACACTGAAGCGAATCACCGCAAGCAGTTTGACGACACTTTGGTCCCCCAGTTCCTGCTTCACGCCCGGACTCCACTTCGAACGCCTTGAATACTTGCCTCCGCCGACTGGGGGCTGACCGGGGGCGCCGGGTCATGGTGTCTGAGAAGCGGGTCTGCTGGTGTCACCTCATGAGGTGGGAGATCCGCGCCGGCGACGCCGCCGCCGTCCGGCGGCTGTGATGTCCGGCGAGTTCGCGGAGCCGCCGGACCCGGTCGCTGGTGGGCGGGTGGGTGCGGAACAGCGCAGCCACGCCGCCACCGGCCAGCGGGTTGGCGATCATGAGGTGGGCCTGAGCGGCGGATGAGCCATTCGGCGCCATGGGCATCGCCTGGGTGCCGTGTTCGATCTTCTCCAGGGCGCTGGCCAGGGCGAGCGGGTCGCCCGACAGGTGGGCGCCGTCGGCGTCGGCCTGGTACTCGCGGCTGCGACTGATCGCGAGCTGGATCAGCCCCGCGGCGATAGGCGCCAGCAGCAGCATCAGCAGCGCGGCCAGCGGGTTTGGCGCGTCCTCCTCGTCGGAGCCGAAGGGCAGCAGCAGGGCGAGGTTGGCCAGCGAGGTGAGGATGCCGGCCAACGCGGCGGCGACACTGGAGATCAGGATGTCCCGGTTGCCGACGTGGGACAGCTCATGGGCCAGCACCGCACGCAGCTCCCGCGGGCTCAGAATCCGCAGAATACCCTCGGTGACGCACACTGCGGCGTTCTCGGGGTTGCGGCCGGTGGCGAACGCATTTGGCTGCGGCATCCGACTCACGTACAGCCGGGGCATCGGCTGCCCTGCGGCAGCTGCCAATTCGCGCACCATCGCGTACAGCTGCGGCGCTTCGCGCTCAGTGATCGGCTCGGCGGCCATGGCGGCCAGCGCGATCCGGTCCGAGGCGAAGTAGGCCACACCGTTCATCACCAGGGACAGCACCGTCGCCACGAGGAGGCCAGTGCTGCCACCGAGCCCGTAACCGACTGCCAGGATCAGGCCGGTCAGCAGACCGAGCAGCACGGCTGTCTTCAGTCCGTTGTAGTAGCGGCGCATCGCTGAATTACCTCCCTGTTCCCCTCTTCCTCATGTCCGTCGATGTGTTCGAGTGGGCGGCGCGCCCCACGCTCACCACTGACAACACGTACGGATCAGCCCACATTCCCGAACGTTGAGCCGATGTGACTCAACTTCGGACGGCGCTGCATCAGCCTCAGGTGGTGAGTGTGCGTTCGACCCAGGCGCGCAGTTGCGGGGCGGGGACAGCGCCAATCATCCGGTCTATTTCTTTCCCGTCGCGGTAGAGCAGGAGGGTGGGGATCGAGGACACTCCGTGGCGCTGGGAGACGCGCGGGGACGTGTCCGCGTTGACCTTGGCGACTTTGAGGCGTCCGGCGAACTCGCGGGAGAGCCCGTCGACGACCGGGGCGATCTGCCGGCAGGGTCCACACCAGGGTGCCCACACGTCCACGAGCACCGGCAGAGTCGCCTCGGCGACGACCGTGTCGAAGGAGTTGTCGTCGGCTTCCACGAGCCAGGGCAGGTCGGCATGGCATTTCGCACAGCGCACCTTGCCCGCACGTGCCTGGGGCACGCGGTTCTTCGCCGCGCACCCCGGGCAGGTCACCACGTTCACAGCCGTACTCCGTGCCGGGCGAGCACGGCCTGCACCTGACGGAGGCTGGGCTCCATGAGCCACTCCCCGTCGATGTGCACGACCGGCGTGCGGAGCCGCCCGCCGGTCAGCGCTTCCAGACGGGAGTACACGGAGGGGTGCTCGTCGAGGTCGACGTAGTCGTAGCCGATACCCGCCCGATCCAGTGCCCGCCGGATGAGCTGAGTGATCCCGCACCATCGGTGGCCGTAGATCGCCACCGGCACCGTGCGCATCCGCGGCGCGACCATCGTGCGGGCGGGGGTGATGTCCCAGATGGTCATCACTGCACCTCCTTGTCGTCGTGCTGCCGGTCCGCGACGAGGTCGAGAGCGGCCACGAGCTCGTCGAAGTCGGGCAGCTCCTTCAGCCGCTCGGACACGTGAGCCCAGCGGATGACCCCGTCAGCGTCGATCAAGTAGACGGCGCGTTCGCTGTGCCCGTCGGCATCGCGCCACACGTTGTACGCGCGGGCCGTCTCGCCCCGCGGCTGGAAGTCGCTCAGCAGCGGGTAGCGGATGCCGCGCACCGCCGCCCACGCGCCGTGGCTGTAGATCGAGTCCACCGAGATGCCGAGCAGCTGGATGCCGCGCGACGCGAATTCGTCATACTCCTGCTCATACAGCTCCAGCTGCACGCTGCACCCGGGGCTCCAGTCCAGCGGGTAGAACACCACCGCCACGGGCGAGCCGCGCAGTTCCGAGAGCCGCACGATGGTGCCGTCCGCGGCCGGGAGCGCGAAATCCGGTGCCGGTGTCCCCGGCTCCAGGCCCGTGGTCACCCGCGGCCCGTCCATCGGGGGTGCGCTGCGGTAGAGATCTCGAACGGTGGCCAGGTCGTCCGCGTCCTCCGAGACGAGCGCGGATTCGATGGCCGTTGTCGAATCCAGCAGCTCGAAGGCATCCATCACGCCACCCCCACTCGCCGGGAGCGGACAACGCGAACGTTGACATTCCCGCGCATCCGGCGCCCGGGGCCCCTCCGGGCCCCAGGCAGCCACCGGGTCAGGAAGCGACCGAATGCGCGGGTACGGCTTTTGGGCCCGCGACATCCTCCGCCGCGCCGGCCGACTCGATCGCCTGCTGAGCGGGAGCGGACGAGCCCACGGCGACCGCGACCTTGCGCGGGAGCGCGTCAGCCCTTACCGGCAGCGTGATCTTCAGGACTCCGTCCCGGTAGTCGGCCGCGATCGCGTCCAGATCCACCTCGTCGCCCAGCGCAAGCTGTCGCACCACACGCGCGGAACTGCGCTCGCGGACCAGCCAGCGCTCACCGTGATCCTCACGGGAGGTGTCGCGATCCGCGCGGATGGTCAGCAGCCCCGGCTCGGCCGACACATCGATCGACGACGGATCGAACCCCGGAAGATCTGCCTCCACCACATAGCGGTCGTCCTCGCGGTAAAGATTCACCGGCGCCGAACTCAGCGCAGACTCCGGGAGCCCGGAGAAGAACGCCGAGCTGATCCGGTCCAGCTCCTTGAACGTATCGAACAGCATCATCACTCTCCTCTCACGCAGTGAGTCACCCCGAATCAAGTTCACTTGCGGTGAACATCCGAGCATGCCGTTTTATTCCCACCTTCAGAGAAAGTTTTCGGAGCCTGCCGGACTGTCCGATCAACGGTGTGTGAGGCCCGACGGTTTTCAGTGATTGCTTCTGTCGAACCGTCCCGCGAAGGTAATCGCGAACGCGTTGAGCACGGGCTTCCACCTGATCGCCCAGCGTGCCCTGCCGCCGCCGGTGGGGTCAAGTGACCGGGTCACGAGGTAGAGGCATTTCAGCGCCGCGGCCTCGTTTCACCTTCCGGATCTCGACGTCGTACTCGAGGAATGGCACGAACTCGGCCCACGCGTTCTCCCACAGCTGCACGATCGCCGGATACCTGCCGCCCCACTCGGCCGCGAACTCGGCGAACCGGTCCCTCGCCGCAGTCACGCTGGGTGCCGTGTAAACGGGCCGGAGGGCTTTCACGATCGCGTTGCGGTGTTGCCGGCCGGCGTAGCGGAAGCTGTTGCGGATCAGGTGCACGATGCACTGCTGCACGACGGTCCGCTCCCACGTGGTGTTGATCGCTTCGGGGAGGCCCTTCAGCCCGTCGCAGACGGCGATGAACACGTCCTCGACGCCTCGGTTCTTCAGCTCTGTGAACACCTGCAGCCAGAACCTGGCTCCCTCTGCGCCGTCGCCGGCCCAGATCCCGAGGATGTCGCGTTCCCCGTGCACGGTGACGCCCATGACGACGTAGAACGGGGTGTTGCGGACCTGCCCGTCGCGGACCTTGACGACGATCGCGTCGACGAAGATCACCGGGTAGATCGGATCCAGCGGTCGTCACGACCATTCCGCGAGCTCACCGGCGACCTTCTCGGTGATCCGGCTGATCCTGCCCTTGGACACTTTCGCGTCGTCGACCTCGTCGAAGTGAGCGGCGATCTCACCGGTCGTGAGCCCGCGCGCGCTGAGCGATAGGACGATCTGATCGATCCCGCCCAGGCGACGCTTCCGCTTCGGGACGATCACCGGCTCGAACGATCCGTCTCGGTCGCGCGGGACCTCGATCTCGACCGGACCGATCTCGGTGAGCACCGTCTTCGTCCGGGTGTCGTTGCGCATGTTCGTGCCGGCAGGTGTTCCGCCATGCGGGTGGCCGAGGTGCTCGGTCAGCTCCGCGTTCAAAGCCGTCTCGAGGACGTTCTTCGTGAGCTGGTTCAGCAGCGCTCCAGGGCCGACCAGGCTCATGCCCTGCTCCTTCGCTTGCGCGAGCAGCCGCTCGGCGAGGTCTTTCTGATCGATGATCTCTCCCGTCACGGGATCGATCATCGCGTCTTCCAACAACTCGGTCGTGTCAGCCACGGCCGTCTCCTTTCGGATCAGGCCGGACCCCACACACCGTTATTCAGACAGTCCCCGATGCGCCAAGGCCAGCAGACCGGGCCGGCGCGAGGCCTCGAGGTCACTGTGACGGGTAGCCGGGAGCCACGACGGCGGCTCTGGTCCCCTTTTGGTCGCCTTATCCACAGGCAACGACCTCCAGAGAGCCAGATACGGTCTCCGACGTCCGTGAGCAGGCACCGATGCGGCGGCGAGGGGACCAGAGGGGACCAACAAGAATCCGTCGGAAGACATGACAAAGCCCTGATGAAAATGGCTTCTCATGAGGGCTTTTTGGTCGGGGTGCTACGAAACTACTGCCAACAAGGGCGGAGAACTGCGGAATTGGCCGATCTCCTGGCCACGGCACGCGAGTCGACACGAGAGATCAACGACCGCCCGCTCCCCCAGCAGAACACGCTGCATCGCTCTGTCGTCAAGCTCCTCATCGAGGACTACGAGGCTGGCGCCTCAACGTACGAGCTTGCCGAGCGCTACAACGTGCGCCGCAACACCGTACGAGACACCCTCCGCCGCGCTGGATTCGACCTCACCATCAAGGCGAAGCGTGCAGCCCTCAGCGAGGAGCAGAAGGCTGAGGCTCGGCGCTTGTTCGACAGCGGGACGACCCGTCGCGAGCTGATGGAGATGTACGGAGTGAGCGAGTCGACGATCAGGCGAGTGTTGCGCCGGTGATGAACAGCACCTACTCCTCGTCGGAAGGCTCAGCAGTCGCGAAGCCCCCCTTCCCCATGATGCGGTGCGCCATCGCGAGTGCATGCGCTCCAGGAGCGGAACGCTCTTGTCGCGATAGGCGTCGTCGTTGGGGAGTAGCCGGGCGGCTCAGATCAGTTGAAACGGAACGTGCGGTACGAGCTCTGTACGTTGAAGCGGCGGCCTTCCTTCCGTCGCTGCAGGAACCCCGCGACGGTGTCAACGTCGTCCGGCCGCATGCCGAGTGCCCGGCACTTGGCGCGCACCTGTTCGACGGTGATTGGCACCCAGCGATCCGGCCTGTTCATCATGTCTGCTTTGAGTTTGTCTTCTTCATTCCACTTCAAACCCGACGAGTAGCCAGCCGCCATCGCCGCGATGTGCTCGAGAATCCCATCCACCCCGTTCGGCAACGGTTCCTGCCGATCTGCTGGCTCCTCGGCAGGCTGAGGCTCGACGGTACGCCCATGAAACAGTTGGACAGGGTTGGCGTCTTCGATCCACTCCGCCGTCTCGTCCTCATTCCACTCGATGACCGCAAGCGCGTCAGCGTCAACGCCCCACAGGCCATTCAGGTGCTTCCGGTGGGCTGACCCCGTTTCGTAGGTCCGGTGGTTCTGAGAGTCGTCCTGGCGCCCGGAGTCGCGGGCAGGGAGACTGGTCAGATCATGTCGAACAGCAGGAAGCGTCACACCCCGGAGCAGGTCGTCCGTAAGCTCGGGCAGGCCGACAGGATGCTCGCCGACGGGCAGGATGTCGCCGCGGTGTGTCGGGAGCTCGGCGTGTCCGAGCAGACGTACCGGGATGTGCCCAACTTCCGCGAGATCACGCGGTTCCCGGCTCCGAGGGCCTACGGCGTCAAACCCCCGATCAGGGTTCAAATCCCACCGTCACCGCCATCCGAAACCCCCGCAGAACCCTTGGAAACACTGGGATCGCGGGGGTTTCGTCATGTCCGGCGGTAACGCGACGCTAAGAGTCTGGAGTGCTTCACTAGCGAGGACGTCGCGCGTTGTGAAGCTAAAGAGAGCGCTGTAGTGATGCTCGGTGCCCGAACCTGAAGGCATCCGCCGCTCGCATAACGGGGATGCCGAACCGCGAGCAGCTAGCTTGAGATGCACTGAGCGACTTACCGTCAAACCTCGAAGTTGGCCCCGCGCGAGTACGGAGAGGGTCAGGTCGAACTCGCCGTTGGAGGTGCGCTTGATGCTGACAAACTGGCCGACGGACGTGCCTCGGGAGGTAGCCCAGAGACCGCCTCCCGAGGTAGTACGGCGGTCAGCCCTCGTTTGAGAACACGCCCACGAGGCGGTTCTGCTCGATCACGTTCTCGCCGTACGTGGCAAGAAATTCCTCCCGGTTGGGGGTGCCCTCCACGACCGTGTCCAGGGCATAGGCCCAGAAGTAGTAGTGATGGAGCCCGTGCCGGGCGGGTGGCTGCGGCCCCGCCCACCGCGTGAGCCCGGCACCGTTGGGGCCGGGCCGGTAGACGGCGTCCGCGTCCGGTCCGAGTTCCACATCGTGGGCCGGCAGGCCGTACAGGACCCAGTGGGTGAACCCGTTCGGGAGCGGCGCATCCGGGTCATGGCAGATCAGCGCCACTTCGACCGTGCCCTCGGGGACTCCCGTGATGGAGATGCGCGGCACCTGGTTGCCATCTTCCAGGGTGAACCTGGGGTCGATGGGCCCCAGGGGAGCGATGTCGGGGCTGCTGACAGTGAGGTCCTTGATGTTCAGCGGCATGGATGTCCTTTCTTCAACCGGCCGAGGTCGTTTGGCCGACCACGTCGGCGACCGTCAATCCGCCCACGCGGGCGTGGACGCGGCCGCCAGTCGAGACGGCGACGCAGATCAGCAGCTCGTCCGGCCTCGGGCCGTCGGGAGCCGCGATGGTGATCGCGTCGTAATGCGAGCGCACGTAGACCTCGTCCTTGTAGGCGAGCGGGATGTCGAGCGGGGTCCCCGCGGCGGCGGTCTTGGAGGCGGACGAGATCCACGCGCTGCCCCCGCCCACTTCGGCCCGGAACGCGTCGCCGAAGACCGTGGTGATGCATGCCACGACGTGCTCCTGTTCGCCGGCGAGACCGGCGATCCCTCCTTTGCCGTAGCCCTCGACCGGCCGCCCACCAAGGAGACGCCTGGCGCGCTCGCCGAGGGCTGTTCCCAACGCCGCGCTCGGCTCTACCAGCGGCGAGAGCTCGGGTTCCCACCGTCCCGCGAACGGATTAGCGATCACGACCGCGCTCGCGGCCTTGATCAGGGTCCGAGCCGGGGCGGGCCCGCGCTCGTGCTCCACCTCTTGGACGACGTCGTACCAGCCACGCACCTGATATGCGGCGTGCACGAGGTCGACGGCGGCGCTCACCGCGTCACCCCGCTCGCGACCGCGAGCGTCGGGTCGAAGGCGGCGGTCTCCAGCATCTCGGGCGTGAACTGGTTGCCGCGCGACATGCTGCGCGTCTCTGCGAACCACGCCGAGCGCGTCTGGCACCGATCGGTGTAGCCGCGGAATCCGCTCTCCCACTCGGCCAGAGACTGCCGCACGTCGCCTCCATTGACCGAGGCGGCCAGTGTGTAGCCGTTGACCATACCGCACCCCGCGCCCTGTGCGAGGGCGGGGCACATCGCGTGCGCCGCGTCGCCAATGAGCGCGACCCGGCCACGTACCCAGCTGTCGAGAACGCGGGTCTCATAGGTGTCCCGGCGCGCGCTGGGCAACTCGGCGACGCGCTGCAGAGCGCGCTCAAGGAACGGGAACATGTCCACCCACGTGCGCAGGTCGATCGGCACCCGGGCCGCCTCCTCGTCCTCATTGGGGGCCATGAGGCCGAGATAGAGCCAGTCGTCGTTGCACGGCACATAAAGCACCCGCATGACACGCGGGGCAAAGTTCCACATGTCGATCACGTTGTCCCAGTCGCCGCCGACGTACTCGCGGTCGCGCGGGATGAGCACCCGGGCGATGCCGTCGCGCGACGAGGTGCGCTCGTACGCGAAACCCAGCGAGTCGCGGACTTTCGATCGCACACCATCCGCGCCCACGATGAGATCGGCCTGCAGCGTCTCGCCGCTCTCAAGCGTCAGGGCCCCCTCGGCATCAGCGCCGACCACCTGAGAGCCCGTCACGATCTCGACGCCCGCCTCGACGGCTGCGTCCGCGAGGCCGCGGTGCAGATGCTCCCGTGTCATCGTGAGGTACTCGGTGCCGAAGAACGTCTCCTTCGATGCCGTCGCGTTGTGGATTCGCGTCTCGTAGAAGGGCGGGCGGTGTGCGCCGTCGCGGACGCGGTCGTAGGCGCCGAGATCGCGCAGGACCTGGAGGCTGTTGTGCCACAGGAAGATGCCTGCGCCGAGCGCACGAAGCTCCTCCCCGCGCTCATGGACGCGCACCGTCCAGCCCCGCTGGCGCAGAGCGATCGCCGCAGTCAGGCCGGCGAACCCGGCGCCTGCGATCTCGGCATGTCTGGTGGTACTCAAAGTCGTGTCTCCTTGTCGTGGTGCTCACGCGGCTGTCGGCCACGCAGAGTCGTGTCCGGTCAGCGCGTCCAGATGAGGCTGGTCGGGTCGAGATCGGTCTCGACGATGCCTTCCTCCTCGGCGGCGTCGATCCAGAACTGCATCTGGGACGGGTCGGTGTCGTTCGACCACACCGGGAGGTTCATCTCGGCCACGAGCGCGGGGTCGATCTCGGTGTTCTCGGCGATGCGGTCTCGGGCGACCTGCGGGTCGGCGTTGAAGTCGTCGACCGCCTTCTCGACGGCCTCTACGAAGCGCTCGACGACGTCCGGGTTCTGCTCGACGTACTCGTTCGTGGCTGCGACGCCCGAGAGGACGCTGGGACTCTGGACCTCGGTGAAGAAGTCGCCGATCACCTCGAGCCCGGCTCCTCGGCTAGAGGTCACGAACGGTTCGAGCATCCCGGCCGCGTCGATCGTTCCCGCATCCAGCGCGGCGAGCTGGTCTGGGAACGGCAGCTCGAGGAACGTGATGCTATCGAGGTCAGCGCCGCCCTGGCGCAGCCAGGCGCGCATCATGGTCCAGTCGGTGTTGAAGCTGGCGTTGGTGGCGACCGTCTTGCCGTTGAGGTCGGCGGCGCTGGTGATCGACGGGTCCTTCACAACGACCGAGTGGATCGGGCTCTCCTCAGTCTGCGACGCGTTGAACGTCACGTACTCGATGCCGATGCCGTTGTTCACGGCGTTGATGACTCCCATGGCGTCGGAGATGCCGAACTGCACGCTCCCGGACTGCAGGGCAGGGATGATCTCGCCGCCGCCGCTCATCGGCACGAGCTCGACCTCGAGGCCCGCATCCTCAAAGTAGCCCGCGTCCTGCGCCTGCCAGAAGTAGGCGTAGACGCTGGCCGGGATGTAGCCCACCTTGAGCGAGACGGGCTCGCTGTCAGGGCCGGAGTCCGCTGTGGACGGCGTGTCGGTGCCGGAGCACCCGGCCAGGACGAGCGCGGTCACCGTCGCGGCGAGGGCTGCGAGTGTGGTTCGATGCGCGTTTCGCATGATCTTCTCTCCTATCGGGCTTTCAGCCCTCGATTGCGGATGGTGCAGGGGACTTCGCTTCGCGCCGTACGGACGTGAAGACGTGATGCCGCAGCTCGAGGAACTCGGGCGACTCCTTGGTCGCCAACTGATCCCTCGGGTGCGAGAGCGGGACGGTAATCTCCTCGACGGCGCACGAAGGCCTCGTCGACAGCACGACGATCCTGTCCGCCATGTAGACCGCCTCGTCGACGTCGTGCGTGACGAGAAGCATCGACAGCTTTAGTTCCTTCTTGATCCGCAGGACCATGTCCTGTAGGTCGATGCGCGTCTGGGCGTCGACGGAGGCGAACGGTTCGTCGAGGAGAAGAAGTCCGGGCGAAGCGGCGATCGAACGGGCCAGCGCACAACGCTGCTGCATCCCCCCGGAGAGTTGCCACGGGTACAGCTCGTGGGCGTGACCGAGCCCGACCAACTCGAGCGCGTCGCGCGCCGCCGTCCTGCGCTCGGTCTTGACCATGTGCTTGAGTCCGAACTCGACGTTCTGGCGCACCGTCAGCCAGGGGAAGAGGCTGCGGCTGTAGTCCTGGAACACGATCGACAGCCACTCAGGTGGGCCGCTCACCTCTACGCCGCGGTGGAGGACGCGGCCGCTGTCCACCGCGAGCAGGCCCGCGATGCTCCGCAGCAGTGTCGTCTTCCCGCATCCGCTCGGCCCCACCAGCGCGAGGAACTCGCCCTCTTGCTGATCGAAGCTCATCCCCCGCAGCACGGGGGCAGGCGTTCCGGCGTATTGCTTGGTTACGTCCTCGACGGACACCACCGGCACGGCGTCGTTCATCGTGTTCCTCTCTCGTTCGGTCATGCGTCGGCGCTCCCCCGCCACCCGCGGTGCCAGCGCAACAGGCGGCGTTCGATAGCGAGAATGCCCGCGGTGAAGAGCACGCCGATCGTGCCGATCACGAGAGTGCCCGCGTACACATCCACCGTTCGGAACAGTCGCTGGCTCTGCAGGATGAAGTAGCCGAGCCCGTCGCTCGCGGCGCTCAGCTCCGAGATCACCATCAGGATCAGCGCCATCCCGAGGGCGATGCGGATGCCCGCGAGAATCGCGGGGAGGGCGGAGGGCAGCACGACCTGGAAGAGCGTCTCGGCGCGTGTGCGTCGGAGCACGCGCGACGTGTCCAGATAGAGCGGGTCGACGCGCCGGGTGCCGTCGATCGCGGCCAACAGGACGGGGAAGAAGCACCCGAAGGCGATGAGCGCGATGCGCATCTCGTCGGTCGCGCCGAGTAGCAGCAGGGCCGGGGGAAGCAGCGCGACGGTGGGGATCGCCCGGAGGAACTCGAGCAGCGGCCTCAGCCACGGCTCGAGGGGCCGGGAGTAGCCGATGGTCATGCCGACCACCGCGCCCGCGGTGACTCCGATCGCGAATCCACTGACCGCGCGCAGAACGCTTGGGGCCACATCGAGGAGTAGCCGTTCACCGAAGAGGATGCCGAGGTAGGACTGCAACACCTCGGTGAAGGAGGGGAACACCGGGCTGCCGCTCGCGACCGCCCCCAGCTGCCAGGTCACCAGAATGACGGCGATCAGCCCGATCTGCGCGGCGAGCTGCAGCCGCGTCTTCCCGTTACGACCCACGATGCTCACTGCTCCAGGCGAAGACCCGCTTCTCGATCAGAAGGAAGATGGCGTTGACGACGTACCCGAGCACGCCAGTGAGGAACACCGTTGCCCATACCTCGGCGCTGCGGCCAGCGAGCCGGTTGTCCGTCAGCACGGCGCCCAGACCGGGCTGACCGGTGACCATCTCGACCGTGATCGCGAGGACGAGCGCAATTGCGGCGGCCGTGCGCACACCCGTCGCCAGTGACGGCAGTGCATTCGGCAGCACGATCCGGACGATCGCCTCGCTCCGGCGCAGTCCGATGACGCGCCCCGTGTCGAGATATCGCGGGTCCGTGTCCTCCACCCCTGCCTTGACGCTGAACAGGACGGGCCACACGCTCGCGAAGGCCGTGAGCGCGACCTGCATGTCAAGCCCCAGACCGATGGTCATCAGCGCGATGGGAATGAGGGCCACAGAAGGAATGGGTCGCAGGAACTCGACGATCGGGCGGACGACGATGTCCGCCGCGCGTGATAGCCCGAGCGCGATGCCGGCGCCGACGCCGACCAGGGTGGCGACGAACAGACCGAGGAACCAGGCCCACAGGGTGGCGACGAGCGCCGGGAGCAGCTCTCCCGAGGTGAAGCCCGTGCCTAACGCCGAGGCGATGTCCGCCAGGTCGGGCAGATGATCCGGATTGATCAGGCCGACTGCCCGCACTGTTTCCCAGAGCAGGCAGGCGGCGGCTGCGCCCGCGAGTCCCTTCCCGAAGCGCGCCGTCCTCGGGGTGGCTCGGACTGCACGCACCGTCGGCGTCAGCGTCGCGGTCATACCACGCCGGCCAGGAACTCGCGGATCGCGGCGACGACTCCGTAGGGATGCTCTTCGGGAACGTAGTGGTCGGTGCCGGGGATCTCGATCGCAGGCAGATCCGGTCGCAGCCCCTTCGCGGCCGCCCACGCCTGCGGCGAGACGAGTCGGCTGTCCGCGCCGCGGATCAGCAGCGTCGGCACCGTGATGCCCACGAACGCGTCCTCGAAGCTCTCGCGCAGGCCCTGGCCGGTCGCGGCGAGGGCGGCCGCGTCGGCAAGCGGGCGCAAGCCGTCTGCGCCGGGGCGATATCCGTGCTTCGCCCGTCGCTCGAGCGCGTCCTGCGGCATCAGCGGATAGCGCTCGTGCAGGTAGGCGATGATGTCCGACGTGCTCGCGAACGTGCGGTCGCCGGCGGCGACGCGCGCCGCGAGCGCATCGAGGACCTCGGCCTCGATGCGCGGCGTGTAGTCGATCGCGACGACCGCGCGTACAAGGTCGGGGCGCATCCACCCGGCGACGGCCGCGTTCCGCGCGCCGAGAGAATGCCCGACGAGCACCGCTGGGCCCTCCGACACCGTCTCGATGAGCGAGATGGCGTCGGAGGCGAATGCCTCCGCGCCGTAGGCGTCGCCCTCCGCCGCGGGTCGGTCGGTACCGCCGTGCCCGCGCTGATCGATCGCGATGACATGGTGTTCATCGGCCAACTCGGCGAGCAGCGGATCCCACACTGCGGCGTTGGCCGTGATCCCGTGCATGAAGATCATGGGTTTCCCGCTGCCAGCCTCCCTAACGCGGAAGTTGAGCCGCGAAGTCTGGATCCTGCGCTCCGTCACGAGCCCAGCGTGCGCGGCGGGAGTGCTGTTCGAACTGTCCTCCATGGGACCAGTATTTCTTACAGTGTGCGAACTAGTATTTCTGATGTGTAAATTGAATGTTGCCGCTGCAGTCTCACGCTGGGCGAGCTGACTCGGACCAGTCGGAGTTCCGGGCGGCGCGGGACAGCGGCACGCGCAGGAAGCAGGGACCGCACTCCGCCAGGCGCGCGGGATTTGCACGACGGGCCCCACTCGGGAGACGGCCAGGGCTGTTACGCAGGAGTGAGAGAAATTACAGCAGCACGGGTTGCATCCGCTCGCTGACGATCGCCGCCACCGCGCGCACCCGGTCGCGAATCTCGTCGCGCTGACCGTCTAGGACGCGGAAACCCGGAGCCGCCACGGAGATCGCGGCGACGACGGATCCGTGGGACACCACCGGGGCGGCGACGGCCCACACGTCTTCGTCGACCTCCGCCGAGCTCTCGGCGAAGCCGTCGGCGTTGATCCGTGCCAGCTCGGACTCGAACTCGGTGCGTCGCCCCGAGGTTAGCTCCGGGGCGAGGCGACTAATGTATGTGTTTCGCTTCTCTGGGCTGAGGCTCGCGAGCAGCACCTTCGCGCTAGCGCCACGATGCATGGGCAGCAGGGCGCCCGGGGCGAACGACAGTCGCACCTGCTGATCCGCCTCCACGGAGTCGATGCAGATCACCGAATCACCGACACGGCGCACGAGTAGGGAGGTCTCCCCGGTCTCGGCGGTCAACTCCTCGAGCGCGGGGCGCGCGATTGAGGCAATATCGAGTGAAGAGCTCGCCGCCCGACCGAGCGAGAAGACGCGCGGCGAGACGGTGTACACACCGCGGCTGTGTTCCTCGACGAGGTAAAGCTCCTTGAGCAAGGCGAGGTAGCGATAGGTGTTGGCGGAACTGGTGCCGACGCTCTGAGCCAGTCGCTCCACCGTCCAGGTCGGCCGCTTCTCGGTGAACTGGAGAAGCACCTGCAGCACGCGTCGAGCGCTATCCACGCCGTGCGTCCGGCCCTCCTTCGCCACGTCCCTTGCTCCTCCCCTGAGTGGTGCCGACGACACGGCAGCTAAGACAATTGTGCCCCGTATTCGGCTGCTGATGCACTGGCAATGGATTCCGCGAAGACAGACCGGTGACCAACGCCGTCACCTTGGGCTGACCCCGTTTCGTAGGTCCGGTGGTTCTGAGGGTCGTCCTGGCGCCCGGAGTCGCGGGCAGGGAGACTGGTCAGATCATGTCGAACAGCAGGAAGCGTCACCGTCGACGCGCCGACAGCGGACGCGCCGAACGTGGTGTGGGCGGTGGACTTTCAGTTCGATGCCGACGAACAGGGCAGGCCGATCAAGATCTGTTCCATCGTCGACGAGCACACTCGGGAGTGCTTCGGCGGGCTCACCGAACGGTCGATCACCGCTGACCGGCTCACCGCTCACCTCGAGGACCTCGTCGCCGTGCGCGGCGCCCCGGCGGTGCTCAGGTCGGACAACGGGCCGGAGTTCATCAGCGAGGCGATGGCCGACTGGGCCGGCACCCGTACCGGCCTGTCCTACATCCCTCCGGGCTCGCCGTGGCGCAACGGGTACGTCGAGTCGTTCAACAGCCGGATCCGCGACGAGTGCCTCAACATCAACAGCTTCTACTCGCTGCTGCACGCGCAGGTCATCATCGGCGACTGGAAGGACGAGTACAACCACCACCGCCGGCACTCCTCGCTCGGCTACCTACCCCCAGCCGAGTACGCTCGACAGTGCACCCATCAAATGGAAACCGAGGGTCTGCTGAACGAAGTGGTGACAGTTTCGGTTAGGCCGCGAGGGCCAGGTTCTGGTTCATGATGGTCTCGAACTCGATCGGCGTCAAACGGCCCAGACGGGCTTGCCGGCGGCGTCGGTGGTAGGTCCGCTCGATCCAGGTCACGATCGCGACGCGCAGCTGTTCTCGGTTGGCCCAGGCGCGGCGGTCGAGGACGTTCTTCTGCAGCAGGCTGAAGAACGACTCCATCGCGGCGTTGTCGCCC
>NZ_MYFP02000030.1:0-27890 GCF_004514465.2 Microbacterium sp. MEC084
CAGCGCCCACTTCTTCGCGGTTGGCCAGGACACCCGGAAGTAGTCCGCTGCTGCCGCGATCGTCCAGTCCTCGTCGATGACCTTCTGGGCGAGACGGAGCCTTTGGCGCGGGGTCAGCGCCGCGTTAGCGTGAGACACGAGAACCTCCCTGGTTCAGAGCGGATGCGGTAGCAGCTCCACTCTGCCGGGAGGTTCTCGTCACATCAGGGAAGCCAGATCAAACAACGTCCCTGGGCAGTACACCTAGCGGGTCGCGGTCCCCACCGCAAGCGGATGCCGATCCGGGAATACGGCGCTAGCCTTGGCAGAGTCCGTCGGCGGATCACGCGATGCGCGGTCCATTGGCACATCCGAACGACGTGAGGAGAACCCATGCGGGGGAAGTTGGGACTCGTGATCGGCCTCGGTGCGGGCTACGTGCTCGGCACGCGCGCCGGCCGTCAGCGGTACGAGCAGATCAAGACCCAGGCGCTCAAGGTCTGGAACCTCGAGCCCGTGCAGGAGCAGGTCGGCAAGGCCAAGAAGCTCGCCACGTCCAGCGCCATGGCGCTGCCTCGCGCCGCGTGGAGCGGCGTGGTGGGCGTCGCCAAGGCCGCCGCCAAGCAGGGCACGCCCGGCACCAAGCTCGACGCCGCCCTCGACGCGACCAAGGACGCGGCCGAGGACGTGAAGAAGGCGGCTGACGACCGATGACCATGCGCTCGCCGTTGCGCGACCGGGCGGACGACGGGCTCTTCACGCTGATCGGCGACGTGCCGCAGCTGGTGAAGAACCTGGTCGTCGCCGAGTTCAACGCCGTCAAGGGCTGGGCCGTCAAGACCGCGACCGACGCGGGCATCGGCACGGGCTTCATGATCGTGGCGCTGTTCTTCATCGCCTGGGTCGTGCCGATGTTCCTGGTCTTCCTGACGGCGCTGCTCTCGCTGTGGCTGCCCGTGTGGGCGTCCGCGCTGATCGTGATGGGCATCGGGGTGGTGCTCGCGCTGGTGGCCGGCATCGTGGGACTCGTCTTCTACCGTCGCATCGGCCGCCGCGAGAGCCCCATCCAGGCCGCAAAGACCGACGTGCTGATCGTGAAGGACGCCGCCGATGAGTATTGACACGCTCCGCCACACCTCACTGACGCCCCGCACCGTGGTGCCGAGCGGGATCACCGACCCGGTCGAGCGCGCCCGCGCCGAGCTGAAGGCCGCGCTCGCCGCGATCGAGCACAAGGCGAACCTCCCGGCGCGCGCCGCCGAGAAGATCGAGGCCGGCGCGGTGAAGGCCCGCGCCTTCGCACGGCGTCAGCCGGCCGCCGCGGCCGCCGGCGCGGTGGGCGCCGCGCTCGCGCTCGGCGCCGCGATCTGGGGCCTCGCCCGCCTGATCTCCCGCTGAGCCGAGGGCGGGCTTCATCCGTTTCGACTCCGCTCGCTGGCGCTCGCTCCGCTCAACGACCGGGTAGGGGAGCCCGGGCGGGGGATCCGATAGCCAGTCGTGATCCTCTCGGTTTGTCCCCTCACCACGCGAGGGGGAGGATGGGTCCATGGCTGAGCAGCACCCCGCGAACCCGGCCGGCGACACCCCCGAGGTCGTCGGCGACAACTACAGCCTCTGGGCCGTCTGGCGCCGCGATCCCGCCCGCGCCGTGCCCGAGGCGCACGACACCGAGCTCGAGGACATCGTCTCGTTCCTCGCCGACGGCGGCGTGACGGTCCGCGGCTTCTACGACGTGAGCGGCCTGCGCGCCGACGCCGACCTGATGGTGTGGATGCACGGTCCGGTGGCCGAGGACCTGCAGAAGGCGGTGCGCCGCCTGCGCCGCACCGAGCTCATCCGCACGCTGCTCCCCACCTGGAACGCCATGGCGGTGCACCGCGACGCCGAGTTCAACAAGAGCCACGTGCCCGGCTACCTGCGCGGCATCCCGCCCAAGCAGTGGCTGACGGTCTACCCGTTCGTCCGCAGCTACGAGTGGTACCTGCTGCCCGACGAGGAGCGCCGCCAGATGCTCGCCGACCACGGCCGCAAGGGCGCCGCGTTCCGCGGGGTCACCGCCAACACGATGGCGTCGTTCGCCCTCGGCGACTACGAGTGGATGCTGCCCATGGAGGCGGATCAGCTCACCGACCTCGTGGACATGATGCGCGAGCTGCGCTACACCGAGGCCCGCCGCCACGTGCGCGAGGAGGTGCCGTTCTTCACGGGCCGCCGGATCGAGATCCCCGAGATCGCCGAGATCCTGCAGTGACCGACGCCGTGGCGGTCCCGGACGCACCGCCCATCCGCCTGGGCACGCGCCGCAGCGCGCTGGCGATGACCCAGTCGGGTCACGTCGCCCGGGCGCTGGAGGAGGTCTCGGGCCGTCGCGTCGAGCTCGTGCAGATCGTCTCCGAGGGCGACACGAACCGCGGCTCGCTGTCGCAGCTCGGCGGCACGGGCGTGTTCGCCACCGCGCTGCGCGAGGCCCTGCTGGCGGGGGAGTGCGACCTGCTCGTGCACTCGCTCAAGGACCTCCCGACCGCGCAGCCCGACGGCCTCGTGATCGCCGCGAACCCGTCGCGCGCCGACGCGCGTGACGTGATTCTGACGCGCGATGGCGTGCCGCTCGAGGCGCTGCCGGCCGGCTCGCTGATCGGCACCGGATCGCCGCGCCGCATCGCGCAGGTGCTGCGCGCGAACCCCGCGCTCGAGGTCCACGACCTGCGCGGCAACGTCGACTCCCGCATGCAGCGCGTGGTGGACGGCGAGCTCGCCGCGATCGTGCTCGCCGCCGCCGGCCTCGACCGCCTCGGCCCGGAGACCGACCTGCGCTTCGAGCAGCGCGATCTGGGCGCCTGGCCGACCGCGGCCGGCCAGGGCGCGTTGGCGGTCGAGACCCGCGCCGACGCGGACCCCGAGCTGCTCGAGGCCATCCGACGCCTGGACGACCCGCGCACGCGACTCGCCGTCACGCTCGAGCGCGCCGTGCTGGCGGGCATCGAGGCCGGATGCCACGCACCGGTGGGCGTGCACGCGCGCTTCGAGGGCGACGATCTGCACGTCCGCGCGGCGGTGTACGGGCTGCGCGGCGAGCATGTGATCGAGGTCGAGACGGTGGAGGCCGTGTCCATCCCCGCACCGGTACAGGGGTATATTCGGGGTCAAGGCAGTGGCAACGGTGCGGATGCTGCCGATGGCGTGGATCAGATCGACCACGCGCGCGCTATCGGATCCGATATCGCACGTCGGCTGCTCGAACGTGGGGCGGCCGACCTCGTACCGCGAGAGTCCCCCTCATGAACACAGACCCGACACATCCGGACCGGCGTCCGGGCAAGCCCATGACCGGCTGGCGCGTCCTCGTGCCGCGCGGCGGCCCGTGGGGCGACGGCGTCGCGGCGACGCTGCGCTCGCAGGGCGCGGTGCCCGTGATCGCGCCGCTGATCAACTTCGCCCCGACGGACGACTCGGCCACGCTCGAGCGCGCGCTCGCCGACCTCGCCGCCGGCGAGTTCGACTGGGTGACCGTCACGAGCGCCACCACGGTCGACGTGCTCTACGCGTACGACGCGAAGATCCCCGAGGGGACCAAGGTCGCCGCCGTCGGCGAGACCACGGCCGCCGCCCTCACCGCGGTGGGCTATCGCGTCGACCTCGTCCCCGACAGCGACAACTCCGCGGCCGGCATGGCGCGGCAGATGAACGAGCTGGAGCCCCAGCCCCGCCGCATCCTGACGCTGCGCAGCGAGATCGCCAAGCCCGTGCTCACCAACATGCTGATGGAGGCGGGGCACGACGTCCGGAGCGTCGTCGCCTACCGCACGGTCGGCGTGCCGGCCAAGGACAACGTCGTGCGCGACGTCCTCTCGGGCCGCATCAACGCGATCCTCGTCACGAGCGGCTCGGTCGCCGAGCAGGTCCGCGAGCAGTTCCCCGACATCCCCGACGCCACGATCATCGCGGCGATCGGCCCCCGCACCGCGCACGACGCCGACCTCCTGGGCCTGCCGATCCACGTGATCGCCCCCGAGCAGACGATCGACTCGCTGATCCGCGCGCTGGCGGACATCCCGGTCCCGCCGCTGTCGCCCGAGGCGGCGGCGATCCCCGAGACGGGCCCCGTGGCGACCGGCGCGATCCGGATCGACCGCACGCCGACCGGGGTGATCCACACGGTCTCCGAGGACCGGGGGCGCAGCCGATGAGCTTCCCGACCCACCGCCCGCGTCGCCTGCGGCAGTCGCCCGCCGTGCGCCGGCTCGTGCGCGAGACGCACCTCGTGCCGTCGCAGCTCGTGCTGCCGATGTTCGTGCGCGAGGGGATCGACGCGCCCGTCGAGATCTCGTCCATGCCGGGCGTGCGCCAGCACACGCTGGACTCGCTGCGCCGGGCCGCGGTCGAGGCCGCCGAGGCGGGCGTCGGCGGCGTCATGCTGTTCGGCGTGCCCGCGACGCGCGACGCGGTCGGATCGGGCGCCGACGACCCGGCCGGCATCCTGAACGTCGCGACCGAGGCCCTCGTGGCCGAGGTGGGCGACGCGCTGGTCGTGCAGACCGACCTGTGCCTCGACGAGTTCACCGACCACGGCCACTGCGGCGTGCTGGCCGCCGACGGCTCGGTCGACAACGACGCCACGCTCGAGCGCTACGCCGCCATGGGCGTCGCGCAGGCGCGCGCCGGATCCGCGCTGCTCGGCCTGTCGGGCATGATGGACGGCCAGGTCGCCGCGGTGCGTCAGGCGCTCGACGCCGAGGGCTTCGCCGACACCCTGATCCTGGCCTACTCGGCGAAGTATGCCGGCGCCTTCTACGGCCCGTTCCGGGAGGCCGTCGACTCGCAGCTCAAGGGCGACCGACGCACGTACCAGATGGACCCCGGCAACGGCCGCGAGGGCGTCAAGGAGGCGCTGCTCGACGTCGAGGAGGGCGCCGACGTCGTCATGGTCAAGCCCGCGCTGCCGTACCTGGACGTGCTCGCCGACGTGCGCGCCTCCGTGGACGTGCCGGTGTGGGCCTACCAGGTGTCGGGCGAGTTCTCGATGATCGAGGCCGCCGCCGCGAACGGATGGATCGACCGCCGCGGCGCCATCCTGGAGTCGCTCCTCGGCATCCGCCGCGCGGGCGCCGACGCCATCCTGACCTACTGGGCGGCCGAGGCCGCCGGCTGGCTGCGCGAGGAGCTCTGACCCCGGTCCGCTCCGGTGGTCCCCGGGCGGGACACCAGCCGGAGCACGAGACAATGGACCCATGAGCGATCGCAACGACGACCTGTTCGCCCACGCCCGCGAGGTCATCCCCGGCGGCGTGAACTCCCCGGTCCGGGCGTACGGGTCCGTCGGCGGGACGCCGCGGTTCGTGCAGTCCGCGCGCGGGCCGTACATCACCGACGCCGCCGGCCGCGAGTATGTGGACCTGGTCGCGTCGTGGGGGCCGGCCCTGCTGGGGCACGCGCACCCGGAGGTCGTCGAGGCGGTCCGCGAGGCGGCGACCCGCGGCCTGTCGTTCGGAGCCCCGACCGAGGGCGAGGTCGAGCTCGCGGACCTGGTCGCGCGCCGCGTCTCGGCGGGTGGGCTCAACCCGGTCGAGCAGGTGCGCCTGGTCTCGACGGGCACCGAGGCGACCATGACCGCCATCCGGCTGGCGCGCGGCGTCACCGGCCGCGACCTGCTCGTCAAGTTCGACGGCAACTACCACGGCCACTCCGACGGTCTGCTCGCGGCGGCCGGCTCCGGCCTCGCGACGCTCGCGCTGCCGGGCACGGCGGGCGTCCCGGCGCCGATCGCCGCGCAGACGCTCGTGGCGCCGTACGGCGACCTCGACGCCGTGCGGGCGATCTTCGCCGAGCACGGCGACCGGATCGCGGCCATCATCGTCGAGGCCGCCCCCGCGAACATGGGCGTGGTCCGCCCGGCCGACGGCTACAACGCCGGGCTCGCGACCATCGCGCACGACCACGGCGCGCTGCTCATCCTGGACGAGGTGCTCACGGGCTTCCGGGTCGGTCCCGCGGGCTACTGGGGCCTGCAGGTCGAGGCGGGCGAGGCGTACGAGCCCGACATCATCACCTTCGGCAAGGTCATCGGCGGCGGCATGCCCCTCGCCGCGCTCGGCGGCAAGGCCTCGGTGATGGAGCAGCTCGCCCCGGTCGGCCCGGTGTACCAGGCCGGCACCCTGTCGGGGAACCCGCTGTCGGTCGCGGCGGGCATCAAGACGCTGCAGCTCGCGACCCCCGAGGTCTACGCGGCGGTCGACGCGGCGGCCGACCGCGTCGCGGCCGAGGTGTCGGCGGCGCTGTCGGCGGAGGGCGTCGAGCACGCGATCTCGCGCGCCGGCAGCCTGTTCAACCCGGTGTTCGCGGCCGAGGCGCCGCGCGACTATCCGGCCGCCAAGGCGCAGCAGGCGCACCGCTACGGCCCCTTCTTCCACGCCATGCTCGACGCGGGCGTCTCGCTGCCGCCGAGCGTGTTCGAGGCCTGGTTCCTCACGGCCGGTCACGACGAGGAGGCCCTCGGCCGCATCGTCGACGCGCTGCCCACGGCCGCCCGAGCGGCCGCCCGTTCTCTGTAGAAGCGTCTCGCACGCTCGCACGGGGTCGGTCGCGCGGGGTCGAGCCGGCGGCGCGGCTTCCTGCGTTTCGACTCCGGCTCGTTCCTCGCCTCCCCTCAACGACCGGGGATCGCTCGCACGGGGTCGATCCCTTGCGGGGCCGGGTTGCCAGAGCGCGTGGATAGACTGGCGGGACACCTTCCCGCCTGCCTGAGCCGCTGCTTACGCCCGACGAGCCCGAGGAGACGCCATGCTGCTTCTCCTCGTCGCGTGCGCCGCAGGGTCCCTGCTCCTGGCGGGGCTCGCGCGTCCGCTCGGCGCCCGGGTGTTCTACGTCGCGGCGGTCTTCCCGCTCGCGGCGTTCGTGCACGCCTGCCTGGCGTCCGCACGCGTGCTCCACGGGGACATCCCGTTCGCGGCGTATGCCTGGATTCGGCCGCTCGGCATCGAGATCTCGATGCGGATGGACACGCTCGGCTGGGTGATGGCGCTGGTCGTCAGCGGCGTCGGCGCGCTCGTGATGATCTACTGCCGCTGGTACTTCCGCGGCCGCAGCGAGGGGCTCGGCCGGTTCTCCAGCGTGCTCCTGGCCTTCGCCGGAGCGATGTACGGCCTCGTGCTGACCGACGACATCGTCATGCTCGTGATGTTCTGGGAGATGACGAGCATCCTGTCGTACCTGCTGATCGGGCACTACCACCTGCGCTCGACCAGCCGCCGTGCCGCCCTGCAGGCGCTGCTGGTCACCACGCTCGGCGGGCTCGTGATGCTGATCGGCGTGGTGCTGCTCGCCGTCGAGGCCGACACGACGAGCCTCAGCACGATCCTCGCGGAGGCGCCCACCGGGCCGATCGTGAACGTCGCGCTGGTGCTGCTGCTGGTCGGGGCGCTCAGCAAGTCGGCGATCTTCCCGTTCCACTTCTGGCTCCCTGGCGCGATGGCGGCGCCCACTCCCGTCAGCGCCTACCTGCACGCCGCGGCCATGGTGAAGGCCGGCATCTACCTGCTCGCGCGCCTCGCGCCCACGTTCGGCGACGCCGACCCGTGGCGGCCCGTGATCGTCACGCTCGGCGTGTTCACGATGCTGCTCGGCGCGTTCCAGGCGCTGCGCGAGAGCGACCTCAAGCGCATCCTCGCGTTCGGCACCGTGAGCCAGCTCGGCTTCATCTCCGTGGTGATCGGCTTCGGGACGCGCGACGCCGCCCTGGCCGGCCTCGCGCTCCTGCTCGGGCACGCGCTGTTCAAGTCCGCGCTGTTCCTCGTGGTCGGCGTGATCGACCGCCAGCTGTCGACGCGCGACATCGACAAGCTCTCGGGCGTGGGCCGCCAGGCCCCGGTGATGGCGGTGATCTCCTTCGTGGCCGTCGCGTCCATGGCGGGGCTGCCGCCCACGCTGGGGTTCGTCGCCAAGGAGGGCGCGCTCGTCGCGATGCTCGACGCCGCGGGACAGGGCGACGGATGGGGCGTGGTCGCACTGATCGGCATGGTCGCCGGCTCCATGCTCACGGTGGCATACGGCGGGCGCTTCCTGTGGGGAGCGTTCTGGACCAAGCACCGTCGCGACGGATCAACCCGGCCGGAGACCGCGTGGCCCGACCCCCCGATCGGCTTCCTCGGCGTGCCGCTCGTGCTCGCGACCCTCGGGCTCGCGGGCGGCCTGGTGGCGCCGCTGCTCGACGATGCGCTCGCGCCGTACGCCGACACCGCCGCGGCGATCGAGCCCGTCGCCGCGCATCCCGCTCACCTCGCGCTGTGGCACGGGCTCGGGCCGGCCCTCCTCCTGTCCGCGGTCACGCTGCTCGGCGGCGCGATCATCCTGTGGCTCGTCCGCGCCACGGGCTTCGACATCACGGGCCGCATCCTGCAGTTCACCGCGGCCGACGTGTACTACGCGATCACGCGCTCGGTCGACCGCGCCTCGGTCGCGGTCACGAGCCTCACCCAGCGCGGCTCGCTGCCGATCTACGTCGGCACGATCTTCCTCGTGCTGGTGGTCGGCGAGGCCGTCGCGCTGTTCGCCGCGCCGGAGTGGCGGATCGCGCTGGACGCGTGGCAGGACCCCGTGCAGCTCGCGGCCGCCCCGCTCATGATCGCCGCGGGCGTGATCGCCGTGCGCGCGCGCAAGCGCTACACCGGCGTCGTCCTGGTCGCGGTGACCGGGCTGGGCATGGTCTTGCTGTTCGCCACCCACGGGGCGCCGGACCTCGCCCTCACCCAGGTGCTCGTCGAGGCGGTCACGCTGGTCGCGTTCGCCCTCGTCCTTCGCCGCCTCCCCTCGCGGATGGGCGCGCACAACGGAACGTCCATGCCGGTGCTGCGCGCGATGCTGGCGGCGTCGGTCGGGCTCACGATGGCCGCGCTGGTCGTGATCGCTACGAGCGCGCGCATCCACGACCCCGTGTCGGTCGGCTGGGCGGACCTCGCCTACGAGATCGGTCACGGCAAGAACGTGGTCAACGTCGCGCTGGTCGACCTGCGCGGCTGGGACACCATGGGCGAGCTGTCGGTCCTGATCCTCGCCGCGACGGGCGTCGCGTCGCTGGTGTTCGTCACCGACCGCGCCGACTCGCTGCAGCGGCTCACGCGCCGGCTCCCACGCGCCACGCGCGGCGCGGCCCGGCGCCGTCCGCTGGTCGAGACGACCCAGGGCATCCAGGTGCAGAGCGCGGGCACGCGCGACCGGCCGCGGGCCTGGCTGATCGGCGGGCAGCGGATGAGCGCGGAGTCGCGCTCGATCATGCTCGAGGTGGTCGTGCGGATCCTGTTCCACACGATCATCGTCGTGTCGATCTACCTGCTGTTCGCGGGGCACAACCTGCCGGGCGGCGGCTTCGCGGGCGGCCTGGTCGCGGGAATGGCGCTCGTGATGCGCTACGTCGCGGGCGGCCGCTACGAGCTCGGTGTCGCGGCGCCCACCGACGCGGGCCATCTGCTCGGCGCGGGCATGATCCTCGCCGTGGGCACGGCGGTCGCGCCGCTCGTCTTCGGCCTCGACCCCCTCACCCGCGCCGTCTGGGAGGCCGAGCTCCCCGTGATCGGCCACCTCGAGTTCGTGACGTCCACGATCTTCGACGTCGGGGTGTACCTCGTCGTGATCGGCCTGGTGCTGGACGTGCTGCGCAGCCTCGGCGCCGAGGTCGACCGACAGATGAAGGGCGCAGGTGTCGACGGGCGCCCGCACGAGCCGTTCCGTGCGGCCGCCCCCGAGGGAGGCGCGCGATGAACGTGTCCCTCACCCTCGTCGTCGTGATGGCCGTGCTCTACGCGGCGGGGGTCTACGCGATGCTCGAGCGGAGCCTCACGCGCGTGCTGATCGGGTTCCTGCTGCTCGGCAACGCCACCAACCTGCTGCTGATGATCGTGATGGGCTTCCCCGGAATCGCGCCGTTCGCGGGCGACGAGGGCCGGCAGAGCGATCCGCTCCCGCAGGCGCTCATGCTGACGGCGATCGTCATCACGTTCGCGGTGAGCGCGTTCCTGCTCGCGCTCATCTACCGCTCGTGGCAGCTCGGTCAGGCAGACACGGTCGAGGACGACGCCGAGGACATCGCGCTGCGCATGCGCGCCGCGGAGGCCGAGCAGGTGCTCGGGGCCGAGGGCGCGGGCGACGAGGCCACCACGGACTTCGTCGACGTCGTCGCGTCGCCGCTGCGGGCCATCGACGGCGCAGACGCGCTGGGCCTGCTTCCCGACGCGCCGGTGGACATTCCCACGTCGGCATACGGCGCGTCCGGCGCCCAGAGCCCGGACGGCGCGGATGACGGCGACCGCCCGCAGACGGACGAGGAGGGCCGCTCGTGAGCCTCAGCCTCCTCGTCCCGCTGCTCGTCGCCCTGCCGCTCCTCGGCGCCGCGGTGACGCTCATCGGCGGGCGCCGCCGGCGCCTCCAGGTCGTGGTCTCGATCGCGACGCTGAGCATCACATTCGGGCTCGCGGTGTTCCTCTTCGCGGTGGTCGACGGCGGCAGCCCGCTCGCGGTGTCGGTGGGAGGCTGGCCGCTGCCGTTCGGCATCGTGCTCTATGTCGACCGTCTCGCAGCCCTGCTGGTGGCGGTCTCGAGCGTCGTGCTCCTCGCGGTCCTGCTCTTCTCGGTCGGACAGGGCGCCGCGGACGGCGACGACGACACCCCGGTGTCGATCTTCCACCCGTCGTACCTGATCCTGGCCGCCGGGATCTTCGACGCGTTCATCGCGGGCGACCTGTTCAACCTCTACGTCGGCTTCGAGATGCTGCTCGTCGCGTCGTACGTGCTCATCACGCTCGGCAGCACCGAGTCGCGCATCCGCACGGGCGTGGTGTACATCGTGGTGTCGCTCGTGTCGTCCGTGCTGTTCCTGTCCGCGATCGCGGTCATCTACGGCGCGCTCGGAACCGTGAACATGGCGCAGATCGCCGAGCGGATGGCCGAGCTGCCGGACGGAGTGCAGCTCGTGCTGCACCTGCTGCTGCTCGTCGCGTTCAGCGTCAAGGCGGCCGTCTTCCCGCTGTCGTTCTGGCTGCCGGACTCGTACCCGACCGCGCCCGCGCCGGTCACGGCGGTGTTCGCGGGCCTGCTGACCAAGGTCGGCGTCTACGCGCTGATCCGGACCGAGACCCAGCTGTTCCCCGACAGCGACGTCAACACGCTGCTGCTGATCGTGGCGCTCGCGACCATGATCGTCGGCGTGCTGGGCGCCGTCGCGCAGGCCGAGCTCAAGCGCATCCTGTCGTTCACGCTCGTGAGCCACGTCGGGTACATGGTCTTCGGATTGGCCATGGCGACGCCGGCCGCCATCGGCGCGACGATCTACTACATGGTCCACCACATCGTCGTGCAGACCACGCTGTTCCTCGCCGTGGGGCTGATCGAGCGCCGCGCGGGCAGCACGTCGATCCTGAAGGTCAAGGGGCTGCTGGCCGCGGCGCCCGTGATCGCCGCGGTGTACCTGATCCCGGCCCTCAACCTGGGCGGCCTGCCGCCGTTCTCGGGCTTCATCGGCAAGTTCGCGCTGCTCGACGCCGCCGCGCAGGTCGGCACGCCGCTCATGTACACGCTGATCGTGGCCGGCATCGTCACGTCGCTGCTCACGCTCTACGCGCTGATGCGCGCCTGGAACCTGTCGTTCTGGCGCGAGGAGGACGACTCGGCCGAGACCGAGGCGCGCATCCAGCACCTCGGCACCGCGCCGGCGGCCGAGGAGGTCAGCAAGCGCCGCGTGATCCCGCGGATCATGACGTCGGCGACCGTGGGCATGGTCGCGGTCTCGGTGGGGCTGACGGTGTTCGCCGGACCGCTCTACGACATCTGCGAGCGCATCGGATCGGCCCTGCTCGAGCCGATCTCGCTCGTCGACCTGGGAGAGGTGGAGGAGGAGTCATGAGCCCGGATGCGCGCTCGCGCGCCCGCCACTTCTGGCACCAGCTGCCGTTCTTCGCCTGGCTCGTGCTGCTCTGGATGATGCTGTGGGCCCAGTTCACGGTGCTCTCCGCCGTGACGGGCGTGATCGTCGCCGTCTTCGTCACGACCGTGTTCCGGCTGCCGACCGCCGAGCTCTCGGGGCGCGTGAACCTGTGGTACGGCGTGGTCTTCATCGTCGCGTTCCTCGGCGCCGTGGTGCGCGGCGCGGTCACGGTCGCGTGGCAGACGCTGCGTCCCGGCGAGACCACCGCCGCGATCATCGCGGTGCCGCTGCGGACCGACTCCGACCTGATGATGACCCACACGGCGGTCGCGACCTCGCTCATCCCGGGTTCACTTATCGTCGAGGCCGACCGCGAGGCGCGCGTGCTGTACCTGCACGTGCTCGGCATCCGCGATCGGGCCGGCGTCGAGGCGCAGCGGCGCAGCGTGCTGCGGTGGGAGGCGCGCATCGTGCGCGCGGTGGGCTCGAAGACCGACCTCGCCGCGCTGCGGGGCGTGCACGTGGACGTCACGAGGGGAGCCGGGCGATGAGCGTCGACGCGATCCAGACCGCGCTCATCGTGGCGGCGCACGTGCTGTTCGCGGTCGCGGCCGCCCTCACGATCGTGCGCATCGTGCGCGGTCCGTCCATCCTGGACCGCGCCGTGGCGAGCGACGTGCTGCTCACCGAGGTGCTCTGCCTGCTCGGCGCCGAGATGGTCATCCATCAGCACACCCGCACCCTGCCGGTCATGCTGATCGTCGCGGCCGTGGGCGTGTTCGGGTCGATCGCCGTCGCACGATTCGTCGCGAGGAGGGATCAGTGATGGACGCCGCGCTCGACATCGCCGCGCTCGTGCTCGTGCTGCTGGGTGCGTTCCTGTGCCTGACGGCTGCGATCGGCCTGCTGCGCTTCCGCGACGTGCCGTCGCGCCTGCACGCGGCGACCAAGCCGCAGGTTCTGGGTGTCATGCTGATCGCCGCGGCGATCGCGCTGTCGATGCGCTCCTGGACCGTCGTCGTCGCGCTCATCCCCGTCGTCCTGATCCAGCTGGCGACCGCGCCCCTGAACGCCCACATGGTCGGCCGGCAGGCCTACCGCAACGGCACGGTCGACGAGGCCACGCTCGTCGTCGACGAGCTCGCCGACCGCCGCTGACCCCGCGGTGGGGCCTGGGCGGCATACTTCCGACACAACGCAGGAGCCGCCGGGGGCCCGACCCCGGAAACATGCGGATGGGGTGCCCGGCGGTCCCGGATTCTCCTGCGTTGTGTCGTCAAGCCGGCCTCAGTGCGCGAGCGCGTAGCCGCGGAACGCCTCGGCGACGCCCTGGTTCACGATCTCGCCGCCGCGCACGTTGAGGCCCTTGGCGAGGGCCGGGTCGGCGGCGGCCGCGTCGTCCCAGCCGCGGTCGGCGATCGCGGCGATGTACGGCAGCGTCACGTTCGTGAGCGCGCGGGTCGAGGTCTCGGGGACCGCGCCCGGCATGTTCGCGACGCAGTAATACAGCGACCGGTGCACGGCGAAGGTGGGGTCGTCGTGCGTGGCGGGGTGCGAGCCCTCGAAGCATCCGCCCTGGTCGATCGCGATGTCGACGAGCACGGAGCCGGGCTTCATGTCGGCGACCATGTCGCGCGTCACGAGCTTGGGAGCCGCGGCGCCGGGGATGAGCACCGAGCCGATCACGAGGTCGGCGTCGGCGACCGCCTCCGCGATCGCGAACCGCGTGGACGCGCGCGTCTGCAGCGCGCCGCCGTAGCGGCGCTCGAGCTCGCGCAGGCGGGGGAGCGAGACGTCCAAGACCACGACCTCCGCGCCCAGCCCGAGCGCGTTCGCCGCCGCGTGCTCGCCCGCCACGCCGCCGCCGATCACGACGACCTTCGCGCGGGGGGTGCCGGCCACGCCGCCCATCAGGATGCCGCGCCCGCCCTGCGCCCGCATGAGCGAGTAGGCGCCGACCGTGATGGACAGGCGCCCGGCGACCTCGCTCATGGGCACGAGCAGCGGCAGCGACCGGTCGGGCAGCTGCACGGTCTCGTAGGCGACCGCGGTGGTGCCGGCGTCGACGAGGGCCTGCGTGAGCGGCGCATCGGCGGCCAGGTGCAGGTAGGCGAAGAGGGTGAGGTCGGGGCGCAGGTGCCCGTACTCCTCGGCGATCGGCTCCTTGACCTTCACCAGCAGCTCGGCGTCGCCCCACACGTCCGCGGCGTCGGGCACGATCCGCGCGCCCGCGGCGGCGAAGTCGGAGTCCGCGATGCGCGAGCCCGCTCCCGCCCCCGCCTGCACCAGGACGTCGTGGCCGCGGTGCACGAGGGCGTCCACGCCGGCCGGGGTGATGGCGACGCGGTTCTCGTTGTTCTTGATCTCGGTCGGGATGCCGATCCGCATGGCTCTCTCCTTCGAAGCGCGGTCGTGGGTCTTCCCTCAGGATGGCAATTCCTTCGTCGCTTCCCCATATCGTGCGAAGATCATTCGTGAAATGACCGCGACAGAGGGAGGATCCCGCATCATGAGCCCCGCACGGACCCCCGAGTCGAAGAATCTGCGACCTGCCGAGCTGGACGAGCTCGACGAGCGGATGATCGAGATCCTCGAGCGGGACGGCCGGATCACGAACGCCGACCTCGCGGCGGCGCTCGACATCGCGCCGTCCACCGCGCACGCCCGGATGCGCTCGCTGATCGACCGGGGCGTGATCCGGGGCTTCCACGCGAGCGTCGACCACAACCGCCTCGGCCGGGGACTGCAGGCGATCATCGGCGTGACGCTGCGGCCGGGCTCGCGGCACGACGCGATCGTGCAGTTCGCCGACGAGGTGCGCCGCCTGCCCGAGGTGCTGCAGCTGTTCTTCGTCGGCGGCGTCGACGACTTCCTCGTCCACATCGCGGTCGAGGGATCGAGCGACGTGCGGCGCTTCGTGGTCGATCACCTGTCGGCCCAGCAGTCCGTCGCGTCGACGCGCACCAGCATCATCTTCGAGTACCACCGCAACGCCGTGGCGGCGCCGTTCCGCTGATGCGGCCGCATCCGGCGATGGGACCCGCTCCGGAGGTCGGACGCGAGGACTGAGCGGATTGCACCATCCCGCTGAGCAGATCGCGACTCTGTTTCGTCATATTTCGTGAGATCTGACATCACGTGTGCGGCGACGTACCGTGGGTGAGCCCCCGTGATCCGGGGTGAACATCCACTGAAGGAGCAACATGTCCCACGATCGCCGTGCCCTCGCCCGCCCCGTTCGCGCGCTCGCACCCCTGGCGGCCCTGGGCATGATGGCCCTCGCGGGCTGCGCCGCGGGAGGCGCCGACGAGGCCGCCCTCGGCACCGAGGAGAACCCGGTCCAGCTCGGCGTGGTCGGTGCCAGCGAGCCCTACTGGTCGGTGTACGAGGAGGCCGTCGAGGCCGAGGGCATCGCCCTCGAGATCGTCGACTTCACCGAGTACACGCAGCCGAACCCGGCGCTCAGCGAGGGCGAGCTGGACATCAACCAGTTCCAGCACATCCAGTACCTCGCCGAGTACAACGAGTCCTCGGGCGGATCGGCGCCACCGCGATCTACCCGCTGGGCCTGTACTCCGACAAGTACGACTCGGTCGAGGAGATCCCGGACGGCGAGACCGTCGTGGTCCCCAACGACACCACCAACCAGGCGCGCGGCCTGCTCGTGCTGCAGTCGGCCGGCCTGATCGCGCTCGAGGACGGCGGCAGCTCGCTGTCGACGGTCGACGACATCATCGAGGACGAGTCCCGCGTGCAGGTGAACGCGGTCGACGCGGCCATCACCGTGACGTCGCTGCCGGATGTCGCCGCCGCGATCGTCAACAACGACTTCCTCGGCAACGCGGGCCTCACGGCCGAGGACGCGATCGCGTCCGACGACCCGTCCGACCCGACCGCCCTGCCGTACGTCAACATCTTCGCCGTGCGCGCGGACGACATCGACGACGAGGTCCTGAACCAGCTCGTCGAGATCTACCAGTCGACGCAGGAGGTGCTCGACGGCGTGCAGGAGTCGGCCGGCGGCACCGCGGTCTTCGCGACCACGCCGAAGGACGAGCTGCAGACCGCCCTCGCCGACGTGCAGGAGACCATCGCGGCGCAGTGACCGATGCGGGCGCGTGCGGGATCATGATCCTGCACGCGCCCCGTCGTGTCCGGCCGGATTCGCGAGGAACCATGCCCCACATCCGCATCACCGACGTCACCAAGACCTACCCCGCGCAGCGCCGCGGGGACCGCGCCGTGACGGCCGTCGACAGCGTCAGCCTGGACATCGAGCGCGGGGACGTGTTCGGCGTGATCGGGTACTCCGGCGCCGGCAAGTCGACGCTCGTCCGCCTCATCAACGGGCTCGAACCCGTGACCTCCGGCTCGATCGAGGTCGACGGCGTCGACGTGACGAAGCTGCCCGAGCGCCGGCTGCGCGAGGTGCGGCAGGGGATCGGCATGATCTTCCAGCGCTTCAACCTGCTGCGCTCGCGCACCATCCGCGACAACGTCGCGTACCCGCTCGAGGTGGCCGGATGGCCCCGCGCGAGGCGCGCCGCGCGCGTGGCCGAGCTGCTCGACTTCGTCGGCCTCTCGGACAAGGCGGGCGCCTACCCGGAGCAGCTGTCGGGCGGACAGCAGCAGCGCGTGGGCATCGCCCGAGCGCTCGCGGCGGAGCCGGGCATCCTGCTCGCCGACGAGGCGACCAGCGCGCTCGACCCCGAGACGACCGACGAGGTGCTCGACCTGCTCGCGCGAGTCAACCGCGAGCTCGGCGTCACGATCGTCGTGATCACGCACGAGATGGATGTGATCGCCCGCATCGCGAACAAGGTCGCCGTCATGGAGGGCGGCCGGGTCGTCGAATCCGGGCCGACGTATGACGTCTTCACGGCGCCGACGTCCGACACCGCGCGCCGCTTCGTGCGCACGGTCGTCCGCGCCCTGCCCGACGGGGACGCGCTCGCCGCGCTGCGCGCGCAGCACGAGGGGCGCTTCTTCACGATCTCGTTCACCGACCAGGGCGCGTCCGACGCGCGGGTGTTCGGGGCGCTGGCCCGGGCCGGCATCGACTTCCAGCTCGTCCACGGCGGCGTCGACGACATCCAGGGCCGCGTCTACGGCCTGCTCACGATCGCGGTCCGCGGCGACGACGCGGCCCTGCGCGAGGCGCTGGCCGGCATCGGCCCCGGCGTGACGATCACCGAGGTGCCGGATGCCGGGCCCGCGGGGAACGGGGTGGCGGCGTGAACGATCTCCTCGACCGCCTGTCACAGGTCGGCCCCGACCTGTTCGAGCAGACCGGCATCACCCTCTGGCTCGTCGCGGCGGCGCTCGTGCTCGGCGGCCTGGGCGGTCTCGTGATCGGCACGGCCATCACGGTGACGCGGCGCGGCGCGATCCTCGAGCAGCCTGTCGTGTACTGGATCCTGAACGCGCTCGTGAACACGTTCCGGCCGATCCCGTTCATCATCTTCCTCGTCGCGCTGCAGCCGCTGGCCCGGATCGTGGTGGGCAAGGGCATCGGCAACGAGGCGATCATCTTCACCCTGTCGCTCGCGGCGACCTTCGGGATCGCCCGCATCGTCGAGCAGAACCTCGTGACGGTCGACCCCGGCGTGATCGAGGCGGCGCGCTCGGCCGGCGCGAGCCCGTGGCGGATCATCCGCACGGTCATCCTGCCCGAGGGGCTCGGCCCGATCGTGCTCGGCTACACCTTCGCGACCGTCGCGCTCATCGACATGTCCGCCGTCGCGGGCGTCGCGGGCGGCGAGGGCCTCGGCAACTACGCGCTCGCATACGGCTACCGACAGTTCGACGAGGTCGTGACGATCGCCGCGCTGGTGATCATCGTGATCATCACCCAGGTCGTCCAGGGCTTCGGCAATTGGCTGGCCCGCCGCATCCTGCGCCGCTGACGCGCGCCGGATGCGGCGGGAGCCGCCTCAGGCGGCGGGCTGCTGGCTGCTCGAGGCGTTGAGCATCCAGAACACCTCGAAGCGGTCCGTGAGCATGCCGAAGTGGTCGCCCCACGGCGCCTGCGCGTAGGGCTCGACCACGTTGCCGCCTTCGGCGAGCTTCTCGAACAGGCCCGCGAGCTCGTCGGGGTCGTCGCCGAACAGCGTCACGGTGACCCGCTGGCCGCCGTCGTACTCCATGCTCGACGGGGTGTCCGAGGCCATCAGCACGAAGCCGCTCTCGAGGTCGAGCTGGCCGTGCATGACCTTGGCGTGGTCCTCCTCGGCCAGGCCGGGGTGGGGCATGTCGCCCAACTTCATGATGTTCAGCGAGCCGCCGAGCACCGACTGGTAGAACTCCAGCGCCGCCGCCGCGTTGTCGCGGAACGAGATATACGGAGCGACCTTGAAGCCCATCGGGGATCTCGCCGGGCCGGATGCCCGGATCCAGAACCGAGGATCCCACCCGCCGCCGACATCCGGCACCCCGGACGATCGGAGGTCGCGGCACCAGGAGAAAGCCACGAGGCGAGGAGATCCGGATCCGGATCGTCCTCGCCTCGCGGAGAAGTCCTTGCGTCGCGACGCGGCCGAGCGGCTCAGTCGGTGCCGGAGTCGAACGCCGCGGACTCGCTGGACGCCTCGACGGCCTCCGCGAACTCCTCCTCGCCGAGGCCCGCGGGCGCGGCGGCCTGCGTGATCTCGCCGGCGGCGCCCGACTCGAGCGCGCCGACCAGCTCGGCGGTCGGTCCGCCGATCAGGCCCATGCCCGCGTACTGCTCGAGGCGCGTGCGCGAGTCGGCGATGTCGAGGTTGCGCATCGTGAGCTGACCGATCCGGTCCGTCGGGCCGAACGCGGCGTCGCCGACGCGCTCCATCGACAGCTTCTCGGGCGAGTACGACAGCGCCGGGCCGCTCGTGTCGAGGATCGTGTAGTCCTCGCCGCGGCGCAGGCGCAGCGTGACCGAGCCGGTGATGGCCGATCCGACCCACTTCTGGATCGACTCGCGCAGCATGAACGACTGCGGCTCGAGCCAGCGACCCTCGTACATCAGGCGGCCGAGGCGGCGTCCCTGCTCGTGGTAGGTCGCGAGCGTGTCCTCGTTCAGGATGCCGTTGACCAGGCGCTCGTATGCGATGAACAGCAGCGCCATGCCAGGGGCCTCGTAGATGCCGCGCGACTTGGCCTCGATGATGCGGTTCTCGATCTGGTCGCTCATGCCCAGGCCGTGGCGGCCGCCGATCGCGTTGGCCTCCTTGACGAGCGCGACGGCATCCGCGAACTCGGTGCCGTTGATCGCGACCGGGCGGCCGGCCTCGAACGTGATCGTGACGTCCTCGGCGGCGATCTCGACCGACGGATCCCAGAACCGCACGCCCATGATCGGCTCGACGGTCTCGAGCGAGACGTTCAGCTCCTCGAGTGTCTTCGCCTCGTGCGTCGCGCCCCAGATGTTGGCGTCGGTCGAGTAGGCCTTCTCGGCGCTGTCGCGGTACGGGAAGCCGTGCGCGACGAGCCACTCGCTCATCTCCTTGCGGCCGCCGAGCTCGGTCACGAAGGTCGCGTCGAGCCACGGCTTGTAGATGCGCAGGCGCGGGTTCGCGAGCAGGCCGTAGCGGTAGAACCGCTCGATGTCGTTGCCCTTGTAGGTCGAGCCGTCGCCCCAGATCTCGACGCCGTCCTCGCGCATCGCGCGCACCAGCAGCGTGCCGGTCACGGCGCGGCCGAGCGGCGTCGTGTTGAAGTACGTGCGGCCACCGGAGCGGATGTGGAAGGCGCCGCACGCGAGTGCGCCCAGACCCTCCTCGACCAGCATGGGCTTGCAGTCGATCAGACGCGAGGCCTCGGCGCCGTAGTTCAGCGCGCGGCCGGGGATCGACTCGATGTCGTCCTCGTCGTACTGGCCGAGGTCGCCCGTGTAGGTGAACGGGATCGCGCCCTTGTCGCGCATCCACGCGACGGCCACGGAGGTGTCGAGACCCCCGGAGAAGGCGATGCCGACGCGCTCGCCGACGGGCAGGGACTCGAGGACCTTCGACATGGCCTCAATCCTATGGCTTCGCCGGGATCTCCCCCGCCGAGTCGGCCGTCGCGGGCGTTGTACGGCAAGCTGTGAGCATGGAGTTCGCGCTCGAGTTCACCCCGGATCTCGCCATCGTCTTCGTCACCCTGTTCGTCCTCGAGGTGGTGCTCGGCGTCGACAACGTGATCTTCATCTCGATCCTCGCGTCCAAGCTTCCGCCCGAGCAGCAGGCCAAGGCGCGCAACCTCGGCCTCACCCTCGCGATGCTCATGCGGGTGCTCCTGGTGCTGTTCGCGGGATGGATCATCACGCTCGAGGAGAACCTGTTCCACATCGGCGAGATGGGCTTCTCGGGCCGCGAGCTCATCCTCCTCGCGGGTGGCCTCTTCCTCCTGTACAAGGCGGTCAAGGAGATCCACCACCGCCTCGAGGGCGACGACGACCACGGCTCGGCGGTCGGCGGCAGGGCCACCTTCGGCGCCGTGCTGGCCCAGATCCTCGCTCTCGACCTGGTGTTCTCGCTCGACTCGGTGATCACCGCGGTCGGAATGACCTCGAACATGCTCGTCATCATCACGGTCGTGGTGCTGTCGTTCGGCCTCATGCTGTTCGCCGCGAAGCACATCTTCACGTTCGTGAACAAGCACCCCACCGTGAAGATGCTCGCCCTGGCGTTCCTGATGCTGATCGGCGTCTTCCTCGTCGCCGAGGGTTTCGGCGTCCACATCGACAAGGCCCTGATCTACGGCCCGATGGCGTTCGCCATCCTGGTGGAGGGCCTCAACCTCGTCGCGGCGGCCCGCAAGCGCAAGCGCACCGGTCAGGCCTCCGAGCCGGTGCACCTCCACTCGGGCTACACCCCCGAGGAGGAGGCGCAGGCGACCTCCGACGCCAAGGGCTGAGCGGAGCCCGCCCCTCAGCGCCGGGCGCGCATCACCAGATGATGCCGCCGCCGGCCGAGATGCCGGCCCACGTGAGCGCCACGAAGATGCCGGCGAACACGACGGGCGCGATGCCCTTGCCCTGACGGCTGAGGCCCTTCAGCAGGGCGATCACGGCGAGCACGGCGGCGACCAGCGAGAGCCCGCCGCCGAGGATCAGCCCGATGAACAGCGGGATGGGCATGAGCACCAGTCCCGCGAGGCCCACCCAGAAGGCGGCCCAGGCGGTGCGGTTCGAGGACGACGTGTTCACGGAGCACATGTGTCCATCATGCGGCTTGGTGCGCGCCGATGGGCGCGATCGCCGCGCGGCGGCGGCCGATCGCGACGACCGCCCAGGCCACCAGGGCGATCGCGGCGGCGATGCCGACCACGTACAGCGCCACGCCCAGCGCGCCGCCGGCGGTGGGCGAGTGCGGGTCGAGGAACGGGTACGGGTACCACCACGCGTTGCCGGTCGCGGGCGCCACGACCGTGTTCGCCCGCAGCATCGTGTATCCGACCCAGGCGAGCGGGAAGACCAGGATGGTCGCGATCGCGCCCCGGCCGAGCGCGCGCCGGCGCGGGGCGATCAGCAGGTCGGCCAGCAGCGCGACGGGGCCGATCACGTGCAGGATCTCGTTCGACCACGCCACCGTCGCGCCCTGGGGCAGCTGCACGCCGCGCAGCAGCAGGTTGTAGACGATGCCCGTGACGATCATGTACGTCGTCACGCTCGCCAGCAGCATCGCCAGCCACTGCGGATCGCGGTCGGCGGCCGGGCCGGCGCGCCAGGTCCAGACCGCCGCGACCAGCAGCACGACCGCCGAGGCCACGTTGGACTCGATCGTGAAGAAGCTGAAGAAGTTCGCCGCCACGGTCGGCAGATGCGAGCCGTGCGGCGTCTCCATCGCGGCCGCGTTGGCGAGCGTGCGCTGCAGCTGCGCGATCACCGCGACCAGGATCAGCGCCGCCACCGCGACGCGTGCGGCGGCCCACGCGCGATCGATCGAGCGGGCGGGTTCGGCGACCGCGGGGGCGACGGCCTGCTGGGTCATGGCCACACCGTATCGCCCGCCGCGTCGGACATCAGCCGCCGGGCAGCAGCTCGTACTCGGACATGCGGCGCTCGAACTCGTCCTCGTCGGCCTCGCTCAGGAGCCGCTCGGCGTAGAACATGATCTGCAGGCCCTCGAGCGGCTCTCCCGTGCGTGCGTGGTCGGCGTCGCGCGCCGTCCGCCACTCGCCGGTCGCGTCGTGGGAGAGGTCCGTCATGGTGGCGTAGACCGCGACCAGGCCGTCGGGGCTCTCGCTGTACCACTCCCAGGTGACCTGGGTGCGGGGGTCGGCGCTGCCGTAGAACTTCTCCAGGATGGCCGGATCGAGCCCCTGCTCCGGCGCGTTGAACGCGATCATGCTCCACCAGTCGTGTGCGGTGAGCACGTCGTCGATCGTGCGCATCACGGCGAGCTTCCGGTCGTATCCGTGGACGGGCTCGTTCGTCGCCGACACCTCGGATCCGTAGCGGACGAGCATGGACTCGCCGCCGTAGCCGTTGCGCTCGGGGCGCAGGTCCTCGGGCAGCGGATCGGCCCACGTGAACCCGTATTCGGCCGTGAGCCGTTCTCGGATCTCGGCCGACAGGTCATCCGCGGTCGCGCGGACCTCCTCGAGCGACGGGCGGCCGAGCGTGTCCTCGGGGCGCTCGCCCTTCACCCCCGGGTACTCCTCGAGGATCCGCTCCTCCTCGGTCTTCGTGCCCGCGTAGCCGCCCTCGGCGGAGGTGTGCGTCGCGCTGAGCGCCCCGACGGTGCCCACGTTCAGCAGCAGGACGATCGCGAGGGACCACGCGCCCAGCGCCCGTCCGCGCGTCGTGACCAGCGCCGCGACGACGAGCGCCACCACGAGCAGCTGCAGGGCGAGGAAGGTGGCGCCGTACAGCGCGTCCGTCGCGCCCAGCGCGAAGGCGAGGACCAGGGCGAGGGCGAACAGCCCGCTCGCGCCGAGCGCGATCCAGCCGACCAGGCCCGGCCGGGGGCGGGGCGCGCGCGGCGGCGGTGGGATCGGGGCGGCCCCGGGCGCCGGCACGCGCCGCGCGCCGCGGTATCCGCCCGGCGGTGGCAGCGGAGGGGCGCCGTCCGACTTCGCCACGTAGCGCGCCCCCGTGTGCGCGTCGGGCCGAGGCGCGGGGCGCTCCTGCTCGTTCACCATGGCCTGTCCGTCCCCGCGCCCGACTGACCGTCGTCTCCCGAGTTCTCTCGCTCGTCCTGTCCCTGCGTGAGCTTGTCCTCGAGCTCCTGCAGCTGCTCCTCGGAGGGCTGATCCGGTTGCTGCTCCTCTTCCGGCGGGTCCTCTCCCTCCCCGCCGCCGGAGGGAGGCGGCGGCTGCTGCTTCTCGAGCAGCCGCTCCTCCAGCTCGTCGATGCTCTGGTCGGCGCTGCGCTCCTCATCCGGCGATGCGGCGTCGGCCTCGGGCGTGTGGCACTCGGCCGGGGTGTCGGCCACGACCTCCAGGCCCTCGGTGTAGAACCGGGACGCGGCGGCCTCGTCGCCCGCCTGGCGGGCCGCGTCGCCCTGCCATTCGATCGTGATGCCGAGGTCGATCCACACGGCGCACGCCTCGAGCCCGGGCGCGAGCGGCAGGGCCTCCTCGAACCGCGCCCGCGCCTCGTCCAGCCGCCCGGATGCCGCCAGCGGCACGCCCGCGTCGTACGGCGCCTTGTACGGCTCGAACCAGTTCGCGACGCCCAGCACGCCCGCGGCCGCGATCGCGCCCTGGTGGTCGCCCGCGACGTACCCCGTGATCGTGCGGTGCGCCAGCGCGTACATCGAGAGGATCTTGACCGGCAGCAGCAGCGCGATCGCCGCGAGCGGCACCGCGATCCACAGCAGGATGCGCCGCAGCCGTGCGCGGCGCCGGTTCGCCGCGACGAGGTCGTCCGGGGTGGTCACGGCGCACCCCCTTCCGCGCGCCGGCCCGCGATCCGCAGGATGCCCGGGATGGCGCCCGCGAGCAGCGCCGCGTCCACGGCGAGCAGGCCCACGACCATCAGCGCCACGATCCAGGACAGGTCGGTCACGTCGCCCGTCGAGCCGGAGGGCTGCGTGGTCGTGGAGGTGGGCGCCGCCGGCAGCGACGGCTCCGTGCCGGGTGTGCGGTGCTGGTATTCGACGCCGAGGTCCGCGGCGATCGTGCGCAGGGCGTCCTCGTCGATGCGCGAGAGCGCGGGCTCGTCTCCGTCCTGGATGTACTCGTCGGCGCCCTCGCCGAGCCCGCCCGTCTGCACCTTCATCCGGCCGCCCTCTGCCGTGCCGTAGCCGAAGACGGCGCCGCCGTCGACGAGCTCGCCGCCGCCGCGGAACGACTCGGGCTGCGACGCGGCGGTCTGCTCGCCGTCTCCGAGGTAGAAGACCATGCGTGAACGCTCGGACGACGCCGCAGCGTTCCGCAGGGTCTCCTCAAGCAGGTCGGCCGCGATCCCGATCGAGCTGCCGCGCGAGTTCTGCGTGGGCTCGGGGCGCAGCACCTCCATGGCCGAGCGCAGCGCGGCCGTGTCGGTCGTGAGCGGCAGGCGCAGCTCGGCCGACGCGTCGAACGTGATCAGGGCGAACCGCGCGCCGGGGTACTCCGCGACCAGCGCCGCGACGTCCTCACGCACGCCGTCCAGGCGCGGGGCGCCGTCGGCCCAGTCCTCGGCCACGATGCTCGCGGTGCTGTCGACCAGGATCACGACGTCGGTGTCGGTCGTCAGGGTCTGCGACTGCCCGCCCGGGATGCCCGGGCGCAGCGCGAGCACGAGGCACGCCAGCACGGTCACGGTGCGCACGATCCAGGCGGTGCGCGTGCGGCCGTCCGGCGCGGTGACGACGCACCGGACGGTCACGAACAGGCCCGCGGCGGCGATCAGGATCAGCAGCAGCGGATGCAGGACGGGCTGGAGGACGAGGTTCACAGGCGCGCCCTCCACATCAGCGCGGCGCCGCCCAGCACGGCCGCGAGCAGCACGACGATCCACACGTCCGGCACGTCGCGCCACACGACCTGCGCCTCGCCGCGCAGCGCGGTCGCCGCCTCCTCCTGCACCTCGTCGATGATCTCGCCCACGGTCGTCGCGCCGCGCAGTGCGTACGCCTGCCCGCCCGTGGCCTCGGCCGCCGCGATCAGCTCCGCACTGGCCCGCGCGTCCTTGCCCTCGACCGGGTTGAGTGCGAACACGCGCACGCCCGCGGAGGCGGCGTAGGCCGCGGCCTCGTCGAGCGTGACCACGCCGGCGCCGAACACCTCGTTGTCGGTCGCGAGGATGATCGTCCGCGACCGCTCGTCGTCGCGGTGGTCGAACCGCAGAGCGCAGGCGGCGAGGCCATCGCCGATCAGCGAGGCGCCCGCGCCGTTGAGCGTGCCCACCCAGTGCTCGGGGATCTCGCTCCTGTGGTCGTCGAAGCTCGCCCTGATCGTGGCGAGGTGGGCGCGCACGAACGCGTAGTCGTCCGTGAGGGGGAAGACCTGCACGGGCGAGCTGTTGAAGATCGTGAGCCCGATGCGCTCGCCCTCGAAGCCGTCGACCAGCTCCTCGAACACCTCGATGACCTCGACGTCGACCTCGCTCATCGAGCCCGACACGTCGAGGCACAGCATGATGTCGCGGCTCGTGTCGACCGGCTGGATGGTCTGCGCCGCGAGAGGCCGGGCCGCGACCACCCCGGCCACGCCGGCGGCCGCGACGAGAAGCCCGAGCGCTCCCGCGACCGCGGCGGCGCGGCGCCGCGTGGCGCGCACGACGCTGGGGAGCTCACGCAGCCGCTCGGCGCGCGCGACCGGCAGGGCGTCGCCGCCCGACGCCCCGCCGCGTCGGGCGAGCAGCACGCCGAGCCCGATCGCGGCGCCCACGATGAGCACCGCGACGGCGATGAGCCACGGGGTCGCGAGGTGCATCGGGATCAGTGCCATTCCGCCACCACCCGTCGCGCCGCCTCGGCGCCCGCCAGCGGGTCGATCGCCGGCCCGCGCCCGAAGATGCTCGGGTAGTAGTGGCGGTGCAGCGCGTCGACGAGGCTCGGATGCAC
Organism: Microbacterium sp. MEC084; assembly: GCF_004514465.2. NCBI lineage: Bacteria > Bacillati > Actinomycetota > Actinomycetes > Micrococcales > Microbacteriaceae > Microbacterium > Microbacterium sp. MEC084. The sequence continues at coordinate 25,840 of NZ_MYFP02000030.1, forward strand.
GCCGCGCGCGATCAGGTCGTCGAGCGTCAGCACCGGGGCCTCGAGGCCGCTGTACTCGTTCACGAACCGGCGGGTGAGGCGGCTGAGCTCGAGGTTGGCCCGCCGCGCATCCAGCTCGTGGGCGCGGTACGCCCGCTCGATCTCGTCGATGTCCGCGAGGTACTCGTGGCGCAGCTGCGCGACCGCGTCGAGCACGCTGGGGGCCGGCTCCCCGGCCTCGCGCCTCGGCCGGCGCTGCCGCGTGAGGAACAGGATCAGCCAGAGCGCCAGGATGACCAGGGCGATCACCCCGAACGCCAGCAGCATCCAGCCGGGCGCGTACTGCACGGGCGGGTACAGCTCGTCAGGCTCCGACATGCGCCCTCCGGCTGAGAATGCGCAGCAGCGCCGGCACGGCGTCGTCCTGCGACGCGAGCTCGGCGTGGCTGATCTCGAGGGCCGTCAGCACCTCGGCGCGCCGCGCGTCCGCCGCCGCGCGCTCGGCGGCGAGCTCGGTCGCGATCGCGGGGTCGCCGTGCAGGAAGTCGGGCACGCGCCAGCCGCTGTCCACGTCGCGGCGCCCGTCGCGGCCCGCGCGCGAGCGGATCGGATCCGCATCCCGCAGCGTGAGCCACACCAGGTCGTGCTGCGTGCGCAGCCGGCGCAGCAGCCGCTCCGTCTCGGCCGTGACCGGCGCCTCGTCCGTGACGACCACCACGATCATCCGGCGCGCGATCGTGCGCGCCACGAAGTCGAGCAGGCGCTCGCGCGCGCTCGCCGCATCCGCGTCGCGGATGGCGCCGTCGATCGCGCGCAGCGCGTGCTCGAGCGCGCCCTCGCTCCTCTTGGGAGGCAGGCGCCGCACCCGCGCGGCGTCGCCGAAGACGACCGAGAAGTCGTCGTCGTGCCGCAGCGTGAGCATGCCGAGCGCGCCGACGGCCAGCACCGCGAGCTCGCGCTTGGACCGCTCGTCGCCCGCCAGTGCGCCCATCGCCCGGCCCGTGTCGACCACGAACAGCACGGTGTGCGCGCGGATGGCGCGCGTGCGCTTGACGAGCAGCGTGCCCAGCCGCGCCGTGGCGCGCCAGTCGATGTCGCGCACCTCGTCGCCGTGCTCGTACCTGCGCAGGTCCTCGAAGTCGTTGCTGCGGCCGCGCAGCAGCGACGCGTACGCGCCGTCGAGCGCGTGCATCGACTTCTTCGAGGCGTGGATGAAGAGCTTGCTCTTCACGCGCGTGATGAGGGTGGTCATGGGGTCGCCGTCTCGGGGCGGGGCCTCAGGGGGTCGGGACCGCGTCGAAGATCCGGTCGATGATCTGCTCGCTGCGCACCCCGTCGGCCTCGGCCTCGAAGTTCAGCAGCACGCGGTGCCGCAGCACCAGGTGCCGCAGGTTCCGGATGTCCTCCGGCAGCACGTGCGGGCGGCCGTTCAGCAGCGCCAGCGCGCGCGACGCCTGCAGGAACGCGATCGACGCGCGCGGGCTCGCGCCGTACTTGATGTAGCGGGCCTGCTCCTCGCCGATGTACGGCGCCGGGTTCCGGGTCACGTACGCGATGCCGACGATGTAGTTGCGGATCGCGGGGGAGACGTGGATCCGACTCGCGACGTCCTGCAGCAGATGCACGTCGTCGAGCGTGACCGATGTGTGGACGTGGCGCTCGGGATCCAGCACGCCCGAGTCGATCCGCGCGAGGATCTCGAACTCCTCCTGCGGGCTCGGGTACTCCACGATCTCCTTGAGCAGGAAGCGGTCCATCTGCGCCTCGGGCAGCTCGTACGTGCCCTCCTGCTCGATCGGGTTCTGCGTCGCGATCACGAGGAAGGGTCTGCTGAACGAATAGGTGACACCTGATCTGTGGTGCCTGAGGGTGCCGCTGGGAGGATGTCATCATGCCCAAGCCCTATCCGCGCGAGTTCCGTGAGGACGTGGTTCGCGTTGCTCGTGGTCGGGATGCCGGGGTGCCGTTGCGGAAGATCGCGGCGGACTTCGGGATCAGCGAGACCTGCCTGCAGAACTGGATGCGCCAAGACGACGTCGAAGCCGGGGTCAAGCCCGGCGTGACGAAGTCGG
>NZ_MYFP02000004.1:0-230166 GCF_004514465.2 Microbacterium sp. MEC084
TCTAGCGGTGCGCGCGTCCACTGAGTGGTTCTCGATGTACGGTCGAGAACACAACAACAAAGCTTTTGTTGTGACTGAAACATCAACAGTGTTTCGGCGGTCATAGCGAGAGGGAAACGCCCGGTCACATTCCGAACCCGGAAGCTAAGCCTCTCAGCGCCGATGGTACTGCAGGGGGGACCCTGTGGGAGAGTAGGACACCGCCGGACTTCCTTTACGAGAGGGCCACCCAACGCTGGGTGGCCCTCTCGCGCTTCACGCCCCTCCGCCTGCGCGGAGGGGCGTTCTGCGTTTCTAGACTGGAGCGCATGCCCACCGAACTCCATCCGCGCAGCGTGCTCGTGTCCCAGCGCCTCTCCGAGGCCGGGATCGATGCGGAGATCGTCGTGCTCCCCGACGCGGCCGCCACCGCAGCCCAGGCCGCGGCCGCTCTTGGCGTGGAGGTCGGGGCGATCGCGAACAGCCTCGTGTTCTGGTGCGACGATGCCCCGCTGCTGGTGATGACGAGCGGTGCGCACCGGGTCGACACGGCCGCACTGGCACAGCGGCTCGGCACGGGGCGCATCCGGCGCGCGACGGCCGATCAGGTGCTCGAGGCGACCGGTCAGGTGATCGGCGGCGTCGCTCCGACGGGCCATCCGGCGCCGATCGCGACGATCGTCGACGCCGATCTCGCGCGGTTCCCGCAGCTGTGGGCCGCCGCCGGGACGGCGCACACCGTCTTCCCGCTGACCTTCGACGAGCTCGTGAGGCTCACCGGCGGGCGGGTGGAGCGCGTCGACTGACGGCTCAGCCGAGGAGGGCGTGCGCGATCGTGAATATCACGAGCCCCGCGAGCGCGCCGACGACCGTGCCGTTGAGCCGGATGTACTGGAGGTCGCGGCCCACCATGAGCTCGATCTTCTCCGTCGTCTCCTGCGGGTCCCAGCGCTCGACCGTCTCGGTGATGAGCGACGCGATGTCGCTGCGGTAGCGCTCCACGAGGAACACGGCGGCGTCGGTCACCCAGTCGTCCACGCGCGAGCGCAGGGACGGCTCGTTCTGCAGGCGCTCGCCGATCTCGACGAGCGCATCCCGCGCGCGCGTCCGCAGTGCGCTCCCGGGCTCGTCGAGCTCACGCAGCAGCCCCTGCTTCGCGGCGCCCCACGCCTCGGCCGCGAGGCGGCGCACGCGTGGGCTGTCGAAGAGCGTCGCCTTGGCCTGCTCGAGGCGGTCGCGGGTGACCGGATCGTGCTGCAGGTTGAACGCGAGTCGCGCGAGGTAGTCGTCGATCGCGCCGCGGGCCGGGTGACGAGGGTCGGCGCGCAGCGCGCCGACGAACGCGACGGCCTCGTTGTACACCGTGTGGTCAACGAGCCGCGCGGCGATCGACGGGACCCACGAGGGCAGGCGACGCGACACCAGGCCCTGGAACACCTCCGGGTTCGCGTCCAGCCAGGCCGCGACCGTGTCGGCGGCCAGATCCACGGCGCCGTGGTGCGCCCCCGTGTCGATCACGCGTTCGAGCCATCCGCCGAGCGGCTCGCCCCACCCGGGCTCGATCAGGTGCTCCCGCGCCAGCGACTCGATGACATCCTGCACGTCGTCGTCGCTCAGCGCGCGCAGCACGCCCTGCGCCATGGCCGCGCCCTCGGACGCCACCCGCTCCGCATGCTCGGGCGCGCGCAGCCAGGCTCCCAGGCGCGCGGCGATCGGCGTGGAGGCGAGCTTGCGCCGCACCACCTCGGCCTCGAGGAAGTTCGTCTCGACGAACTCGCCCAGGTTCCGCCCGATCTCGTCCTTGCGGGTCGGGATGATCGCCGTGTGGGGGATGGGCAGCCCCAGCGGCCGGCGGAACAGCGCCGTCACCGCGAACCAGTCGGCCAGGGCGCCCACCATCCCGCCCTCTGCCGCGGCGCGCAGGTACGCCAGCGCGGGCATCCGGTCCTGGAGCGCGAAGCCGACGACGAACAGCACGGCCATGAAGATCAGCGCCCCCAGCGCGACCGCCTTCATGCGCCGGAGCGCGAACAGGCGCTCCTGGTCCGCAGCCGACAGGAGCTCCACGGGGGTGCGTGCCATGTCGGCCATCCTCGCACGCCCCTCCCGGTCAACCCGGCGTACGCTCGTGAGCGTGATCGAAGACATCCAGAAGCGCGCTCTGCATCGCACCCGCATCCTCGAGGGGCAGATGCGCGGTCTCGGCCGGATGATCGAGAACGAGGACTACTGCATGGACATCATCACGCAGTCCCGTGCGATCCAGCGTTCGCTCGAGTCCCTCAACCGCCTGCTGCTGGAGAACCACCTGCGCACCCACGTGACGCACATGTTCGAGCACGGCGACGCCGAGCGCGAGCAGGCCGTGGCCGAGCTGCTGCGGGCCTTCGACTTCGACGGGCGCTGACCTCAGCCCTCGAGCGGGCCCAGCCAGGCCGTCGCGACGGTGGCGTGCGCCGACTCGGGGTCGGACGGATGGAACGCGCCCGCGAGCACGTCGCGGTAGAGACGCGACAGCTCGCTGGCCGCGAAGAACGACGAGCCGCCCGCCACGAGCATCGCGTCGTCGACGACCTGCTTGGCGGTCGCGGTCGCGCGGTGCTTGAGCCCGGACAGCAGCGAGAACCAGCGGGCTCCGTGGTCCACGCGCTCGTCGACGTCGCGGGCGATCGACGCGAGCTGGGGCGGCAGCGCGTCGTACGCCAGCGCCATGCCCGCGATGCGCCAGCGGATGTCCGGATCCTGGCTGTACGGGCGACCGGTCTTCTTCGATCGGCGCGCCTGCGCGGCGGCGACCGCGAGGTCCAGCGCGCGATGCGCGATGCCCGTGTAGACCGACGCGAGCAGCACCTCGAACACGCTGAAGATGCCGAACACGATCGGGTCGGGGTTCGGGCCGGCGGCGACGCGTCGCACCACGCGGTCGGCGGGAGCCACCGCCCCGTGCAGCTCGGTGGTCCGGCTCTGCGTGCCGCGCATGCCGAGCGTGTCCCAGTCGTCGCGCGTGACGACGCGCTCGTCCCGCTCGAGGAACGCGTACACGACCTGCGGCGCGTCCGGCGAGGACGTGTCCAGGCCGTGGACGCCCAGGCGCGTCCAGACCGGCGCGAGCGACGTGAAGATCTTGGTGCCCGTGAACGCGTAGGAGCCGTCGTCGAGCGGGGCGGCCTCGGTGTCGCTGCCGAACAGCACCAGGTCGTTGCCGGCCTCGCTGATGCCGAATGCGAAGACCTCGCCCGCGGCGGCGTCCTCCTGCACGAAGCTCAGGTCGTCGATGCCGCGGTCCTGCAGGACCTTCGCGACGCCCGTCCAGACGAGGTGCATGTTGATCGCGAGCGCCGTCGCGGGCGCCGCCTCCGCGAGGCGCTGCTGCAGCGCGGAGACCTCGGCGAGCCCGAGCCCGAGGCCGCCCCGCTCGGACGGGACGAGCGCGCGCAGGTATCCCGCGTCGCGGAGCTCGGCCAGGTCCTCGTCCGGGAAGACGTTGTCGGCGTCCACGCGGGCGGCGCGCGAGCGGATCCGCTCGACGAGCGCGTCGGTCAGAACGTCCCGCGGATCGAAGGCACCGGCCCCGGTCACCGCGCGATCACCTCGCGCAGCGCGCGCATGGTCGCCTCGGGCTTGTCGCGGTGCGGGGAGTGCCCGGCCCCGCGCACCACCGACATGGTGAGGGCGGGGTTCGCACGCAGCACCTCGTCGGCCAGCTCGCCGTCGAAGATGCTGTAGACGTCGGGATCCGAGCCGATCACGTGCGTGGGCACGGTGAGGCGGGCGGCTGCCTCGCGCACGTCCCACGGGCTGTTCTGCGCGCTGGTCTGCTCGACGGCCCAGCGGCTGCCGCGCGCCACAGCGTCGACCTTCAGCTCGATGTCGTGCGGGTGCCAGTGCGGGTGCTCCTCGCGCACGGCCTCGGCACGGTTGTCGGCGAACGCGCGCTCCTGGCTGCGGCGGACGATGCCGGCGTCGCGGTCGCGCAGGAAGATCGCCGGGTCCACGAGCACCAGCCGGCGGGTCCAGGCCGGGGCGTCCGCGGCGGCCAGCGTGCTCGACGCCCCGCCCAGCGAGTGGCCGACGACGAGGTCCCAGGCGTCCCCGCCCTCGGGCCGCGCGCCGCGGAGGTCGGCGGCGTACGCGGCGATCGTGTAGTCGAGGGCGCGCGGCGCGTCGCCGTGCCCGCGCAGGTCGACCGCGGTGGCCGACCAGCCGTCCTCCGCCAGCGCGACGCCATAGCGCCACATCAGCGCGCCCGACGAGCCCAGGCCGTGCACCAGCAGCACGCGGCGCGGCGACGACGGATCGCCCCAGTGCAGCCGGGGCAGGGTCACGGGAGCGGGACGTGCGGTCATGCGCCCAGCCTATGCAGGCACGACCGTCACGTGATCACCGGCACCTGCTCGGTGTCGGGGATGGGGGAGGCGTCGCGGTGCCGCAGGTCGGGGAAGCCGCGATGGAACACGGCGGCCACGACGGCGGCCAGCACGACCATTCCGATGCTGACGTAGTAGGCGCCGACCGGACCCGTGCCGTCGATCGCGAACCCGCCGATCATCGAGCCGAGCGCGGCCCCGATCAGCTGGCCCGTGTTGATCCAGCCGTACGCCTCGGCGGTCTCGCTGAACTTGACGCTCGCGGACGTGGCGGCCAGCATCGAGGCGAGGGCCGGCGCGAAGCCGACACCCGCGACGAACAGGGCGAAGCCGAGCCACCACGGGTTGCCCAGCCACACGAGCGTCAGGGCGCTGCCGAGCGCGACGATGCAGAGCCGGCGCGCCGTGGACCACGGGCTCATCGGGATGCCGCCGGAGCCCAGGCCGCCCGCCAGGCTGCCGAGGGCGTACGCCGCGAGCACCAGCCCGGACTCGAGACCGCCCTCGCCGAAGGTCGCGACGATGCCGGTCTCGATCGCGGCCGTCGCGCCGATGAACAGCAGGCCGATCGAGGTGGTGAGGATCACGGTCGGCTTGCGCAGGACGCGTCCGAACGCCGCCCGGCTCCGCGGGATGCGGACGCGCCCCACCTCGGGGGAGAAGATGAACCAGGCGCCGCCCAGGAGCGCGATGAGCACGACGGCCAGCAGCGCCACCACGGACGAGATCTGCAGCGCCAGGAACGTGACGAGCACGGGAGCGACGACCCAGATCAGCTCCTGCAGCGAGGCGTCCAGCGAGTACAGGGCGGTCAGCTGCCGCGAGTTGACCAGCTTGGGGTAGATCGTGCGCACCGCGGACTGGACCGGCGGCGTCGCGAGGCCCGCGATCAGGCCGAGCGCGACGAGCACCGGCACGGGCAGCGGCGCCAGGGCCAGGGCCGTCAGGGTCGCGGCGTACACGAGCGTGAGCAGCGAGAGCACGGGGCGCATGCCCCAGCGGCCCATCCAGCGGCTCGTGATCGGGCCGGCGACGGCCTGGCCGATCGACATGGCGGCGAGCACCGTCCCGGCCGCCCCGTACGAGTGGGTCATGTGCTCGATGTGGATGAGGATGCCGAGGCTCACCATGCCCGACGGGAACCGCGCCGTGAGCTGGGCGGCGATGATGCGGATGACGCCCGGCGTGCGGGCGAGCTCGCGATAGGCGGAGGCGGAGGACGACACGTCCTCACGCTATCTCCCCGGACCCGTGGGAACGCCCGATGAGCGGGCCATCCGAGGGTGCTCCCGGGCCGCTGCGGAGCGCCCGATCGCGACACGCCGCGACACGCCGAGGGGCCGATTCCACACCCTGTGGGATGTCGGAGGCCCGCCCTAGCGTTCCATCTGTGGAGAGGCGGTCTCGTGCAGCGCGCGAACCGCGATTTCCCGGCCATCGCGGGGCGCTCGCACGGGGTCCCGCCTGTGGACGGATCGGTGGATGGACCTGTGGTGGAGCGGTGGAGAACGGTGGAAAATGACAACCGTGTAACTACTAGTCCTAGTGGTGACCCTCAATGTCCGCACCCATATGTAGTATTGAGGTCCCGGCGGAGGTGCGCCGGGCAGCACACGTAACAAGGGGGAAGAAAGCGCCATGGCGATCACGGTCTACACGAAGCCTTCCTGCGTCCAGTGCACGGCCACGTACCGCGCGCTCGACTCGAAGGGCATCGACTACGAGGTCCTCGACCTCTCCCAGGACCCGGCCGCTCTCGAGCAGGTCAAGGCCCTCGGCTACATGCAGGCTCCCGTCGTGATCACGGACGAGGACCACTGGTCGGGCTTCCGCCCGGACAAGATCGACGAGCTCGCCGCCCGTCTCGCCTGAACGGCGCTCGCGCGCCCTTCGACGAGAACGGCGACCGAGAGGGAGATGAGATGACCGCCGCGACAGTCGCCGACACGGAGACTCCGCTCCTGGTCTACTTCTCGAGCGTGTCCGGCAACACGGCGCGTTTCATCGAGAAGCTCGGGAAGCCGGCCCGGCGCATCCCTCTCCACCGCGGCGACGAGCCCCTCGTCGTCGACGAGCCCTACGTGCTCGTCACCCCCACCTACGGCGGGGGAGACGGGCGGGGAGCGGTGCCGAAGCAGGTCATCCGCTTCCTGAACGACGAACGCAACCGCCGGGGGATCCGAGGGGTCATCTCGGCCGGCAACACCAACTTCGGCGAAGGCTTCTGCATCGCCGGCGACATCATCAGCCGCAAGTGCCACGTGCCCCACTTGTATCGGCTCGAACTCTTCGGCACACCCGACGACGTCGATCGCGTCAGCGACGGATTGGAACGATGGTGGAAGCAGCAGCGGTGACCACGGAAGCCGACTTCAAGCACAACGCGAAGTTCGAGGGCCTGGACTACCACGCCCTGAACGCGATGCTGAACCTGTACGACGAGAACGGGAAGATCCAGTTCGACGCCGACAAGCGCGCCGCACGGGAGTACTTCCTGCAGCACGTCAACCAGAACACGGTGTTCTTCCACTCGCTCCGCGAGCGGCTCGACTACCTGGTCGAGAAGGAGTACTACGAGGCCGCGGTCATCGAGAAGTACCCGTTCGAGTTCATCGAGAAGCTCAACGACTTCGCCTACGGCAAGAAGTTCCGCTTCGAGACGTTCCTCGGCGCCTTCAAGTACTACACGAGCTACACGCTGAAGACCTTCGACGGCAAGCGCTACCTCGAGCGCTTCGAGGACCGCGTCGTCATGACGGCCCTCGCGCTCGCCGACGGCGACCAGGACCTCGCGTGGAACCTCGTCGAGGAGATCATCTCGGGCCGCTTCCAGCCCGCGACTCCCACGTTCCTCAACGCCGGCAAGGCGCAGCGCGGCGAGCTCGTCAGCTGCTTCCTGCTGCGCATCGAGGACAACATGGAGTCCATCGCGCGCGGCATCAACTCCGCGCTGCAGCTCTCCAAGCGCGGCGGCGGCGTGGCCCTGCTGCTGTCGAACATCCGCGAGGCCGGCGCGCCGATCAAGCAGATCGAGAACCAGTCCAGCGGCATCATCCCCGTCATGAAGCTGCTCGAGGACTCGTTCAGCTACGCCAACCAGCTCGGCGCACGTCAGGGCGCGGGCGCGGTGTACCTCTCGGCGCACCACCCCGACATCATGAAGTTCCTCGACACCAAGCGCGAGAACGCCGACGAGAAGATCCGCATCAAGACGCTGTCGCTCGGCGTCGTCGTGCCGGACATCACGTTCGAGCTCGCCAAGAACGACGAGGACATGTACCTCTTCTCGCCGTACGACGTCGAGCGCGTCTACGGCGTGCCCTTCGGCGACATCTCGGTCACCGAGAAGTACCGCGAGATGGTCGACGACCCGCGCATCAAGAAGACCAAGATCAACGCGCGGAAGTTCTTCCAGACGCTCGCCGAGATCCAGTTCGAGTCGGGCTACCCGTACATCATGTTCGAGGACACGGTGAACCGGGCCAACCCGATCAAGGGCCGGATCAACATGTCGAACCTCTGCAGCGAGATCCTGCAGGTGAACACGCCGACGACGCTCAACGAGGACCTCTCGTACGACCAGATCGGCAAGGACATCTCCTGCAACCTGGGCTCGCTGAACATCGCGCTCGCGATGGACTCGCCCGACCTGGGCAAGACCATCGAGACGTCGATCCGCGCGCTCACCGCGGTGAGCGACCAGAGCCACATCCGCTCGGTCCGCTCGATCGAGGACGGCAACGACAAGTCGCACGCCATCGGCCTCGGCCAGATGAACCTGCACGGCTACCTGGCCCGCGAGCGCGTCTACTACGGCTCGGAAGAGGGCATCGACTTCACGAACATCTACTTCTACACGGTGCTGTTCCACGCGCTGCGCGCGTCGAACAGGCTCGCGATCGAGCGCAAGCAGGTGTTCGACGGGTTCTGGGAGTCGAAGTACGCCTCGGGCGAGTTCTTCGACAAGTACACCGAGCAGGCGTGGGTGCCGCAGACCGAGAAGGTCAAGGAGCTCTTCGCCGGCCACCACATCCCCACGCAGGACGACTGGCGCGAGCTGAAGGCCTCCATCCAGGAGCACGGCATCTACAACCAGAACCTGCAGGCGGTGCCGCCGACCGGCTCGATCTCGTACATCAACAACTCGACGTCGTCGATCCACCCGATCGCGTCGAAGATCGAGATCCGCAAGGAAGGCAAGCTCGGCCGCGTCTACTACCCGGCGCCGTTCATGACGAACGAGAACCTGGACTACTACCAGGACGCGTACGAGATCGGCTACGAGAAGGTCATCGACACGTACGCGGCGGCCACGCAGCACGTCGACCAGGGCCTGTCGCTCACGCTGTTCTTCAAGGACACGGCGACGACCCGCGACATCAACAAGGCTCAGATCTACGCGTGGAAGAAGGGGATCAAGACGATCTACTACATCCGCCTGCGTCAGATGGCCCTCGAGGGCACGTCGATGGATCAGTGCGTCAGCTGCACGCTCTGACCTGAGGATGCGGTTCTGTTGACCGAGATCTCCCGTACGTCGCGAAACGCGGACTGGCCATTCGCCGGCGTCGTGTACGGCGTGCGGGAGATCGGGTCGACAGAGTATCGCTACGTCGGCATGACGACACGAACGGTCTCTTCCCGGCGGAAGCAGCATTTCAAGGCGGCGAGAGAAGGACGCAAACGTCCTGTGTACGACTGGCTCCGCAAGTACGAGAACCCGGAATCGGTGTACTTCGAGTCGCTGGAGCTGGTGATGAGCGATTCGTTGACAGATCTATTCCAGGCGGAGCGGCGCTGGAGCGCTGCTCTCCGAGACCGCGGTGACCGGCTCCTCAACCTCACCGACGGGGGAGACGGCGTTCGAGGCTACGTCTGGACGGAAGAACAGCGACGGGCCGCGGGCGAGCGGGCTCACGGGCGACCCACGGGAGTCCACCGACGGGGCCCCGATTCGCCGAACTGGGGGCGACGACTGCACAGCGATGAGCAACGTGCGCGTTGGTCGGAGATGAGGAAGGGATCCATCACCGGCGAACTCAATCCCAACTACGGCAAGTTCGGCCCAGCTCACCCCAGCTACGGTCGCAAGCGCTCGGATGAAACCCGAGCCCGCCTATCCGAGCAGAAGCGGGGTGAGCGAAACCCGAACTTCGGCAAGACCATGAGTGAAGAGGGTCGGCGACGACGATCCGAGAAGCTCAAAGGCAGGCCGATGCCCAGCAGTCGACGAAGCGCGCACACCCGTCACCACACCAACAAAGGCGTGTTCAAGGACACCTGCGATCATTGCCTCGACGACATGAAGAATCTGAAAGGGAGCACCGATGAGTGAGAAGCTGCAGCTTCTCGACCACGTCCAGGCAATCAACTGGAACCGGATCGAGGACGACAAGGACGTCGAGGTCTGGAACCGGCTCACGGGCAACTTCTGGCTGCCCGAGAAGGTGCCGCTGTCGAACGACATCCAGTCGTGGAACACGTTGACGCCAGGTGAGCAGCAGCTCACGATGCGTGTTTTCACGGGCCTCACGCTGCTGGACACCATCCAGGGCACGGTGGGCGCCGTCTCGCTCATCCCGGACGCACTGACCCCGCACGAGGAGGCGGTGTACACCAACATCGCGTTCATGGAGTCGGTGCACGCGAAGAGCTACTCGTCGATCTTCTCGACGCTGTGCTCGACGCAGGAGATCGACGAGGCGTTCCGCTGGTCGATCGAGAACCCGAACCTGCAGCGCAAGGCGCAGATCGTCATGGAGTACTACCGCGGCGACGAGCCGCTCAAGCGCAAGGTCGCCTCGACCCTGCTCGAGAGCTTCTTGTTCTACTCGGGCTTCTACCTGCCCATGCACTGGTCGAGCCGCGCGAAGCTCACCAACACGGCCGACCTCATCCGCCTCATCATCCGCGACGAGGCCGTGCACGGATACTACATCGGCTACAAGTTCCAGAAGGGGCTCGAGAAGGTCGATCAGGCCAAGCGCGACGAGATCAAGGACTACACGTTCTCGCTGCTCTACGAGCTCTACGACAACGAGGTGCAGTACACGCAGGACCTCTACGACCAGGTCGGCCTGACCGAGGACGTCAAGAAGTTCCTTCACTACAACGCCAACAAGGCGCTGATGAACCTCGGCTACGAGTCGATGTTCCCCTCGAGCGTGACCGACGTGAATCCGGCGATTCTGTCGGCCCTGTCGCCGAACGCTGACGAGAACCACGACTTCTTCTCGGGCTCGGGATCGTCGTACGTCATCGGCAAGGCCGAGGTCACAGAGGACGAGGACTGGGACTTCTGATCCCGGTCTGAGACCTGCGCGAAGGGCGCCCCTCCGGGGGCGCCCTTCGTCGTTCCGGCGTGGCGACCGGCAGAATGGCGGGCATGGGCGTGCCGCTGATCACCGAGATGCCGGATCCGCAGTTCGTGATGTCCGAGGAGGGCCACCGGATCGCGACCTACTCGTGGGGAGAGGATGACGCGCCCGTCGTGCTGGCCGTGCACGGCTTCGCGTCGAGCTGCCGCGACAACTGGGTCAACACCGGCTGGGTGCGCGAGCTGCTGGGCGCCGGGTTCCGCGTCCTGGGTGTGGACCAGCGCGGCCACGGCGCCAGCGACCGGCCGCACGACGCCGCGCAGTACACGATGGACGCGCTCGTGCGCGACATCGAGGTCGTGCTCGACACCTACCTGATCGACACGGTCCGGTACCTGGGCTACTCGCTCGGCGCCCGCGTCGGGTGGCACGTCGCGGTGGAGCTCGGCGACCGCATCGAGCGGGCCGTGCTCGGGGGCATCCCGGACGGGCGCCCGCTGGGGCGCCTGGATCTCGCGCAGGCCCGCGCGTTCGCCGAGCGCGGCGAGGAGGTGACCGACAAGGTCACGCGCAACTACATCACGCTCGCCGAGCGGGTGCCGGGCAACGACCTCCGGGCGATCATCGCGCTCGCGGAGGGCATGCGCTTCGGCGACGCGGACCCCGACCTCGGCCACCCGCCGCAGCAGCGCATCCTGTTCGCGACGGGCACCGAGGACGCGATCCTCGAGGACTCCCGCCGCCTGGCCGCGGCCGTGCCGAACGGCACGTTCGTGGAGGTGCCGGGCCGGCACCACTTCAACGCGCCGGGATCACGCGACTTCCGCCAGGCGGGCGTGGAGTTCCTGCGTCAGGACGCCTGAGCGCGTCAGGCGTCGATGCCGAGGTCCTTGCGCAGCCGCGCGACGTGGCCGGTGGCCTTGACGTTGTAGAGCGCGTGGGTGACGACGCCCTGCTCGTCCAGCACGAACGTCGAGCGGATGACGCCCTCGACGACCTTGCCGTAGTTCATCTTCTCGCCCCACGTGCCGTACGCGCGGTGCACGGCGGCGTCGGGGTCGCTCAGCAGCTCGAAGGGGATCGCGTCGCGCTCGCGGAACTCGGCCAGCTTGGCCGGCTCGTCGCGCGAGACACCCAGCACCGTGTATCCGGCGGCGGCCAGCGAGCCGATGCTGTCGCGGAAGTCGCACGCCTGCGTCGTGCAGCCGGGCGTCATCGCGGCGGGGTAGAAGTACAGCACGACCTTGCCGCCGCGGAAGTCAGCGAGCGAGACCTCGCGGCCGTCCTGGTCGAGCAGGGTGAAGTCGGGGGCGGGGGTACCGGGTTCGAGGCGCGTCGTGGTCACCCCACCAGCCTACGTTCGCGGGAGCGTCAGTAGTCCGTGCGGTCCTTGAACGTCGCCAGGAGGCGCTGCAGCGAGTCGACGCGCTCGGCGGGCAGGCGGCCGTCCGCGACCGCCTCGTTGAGCGCGCAGTCCGGCGCATCCGGCAGGTGCGTGCAGCCGCGCGGGCACTGCTCGGCGACCGCCTCGAGGTCCTTGTAGGCCCGGATGATGTTGGCCGGGTCGACGTGCCCGAGGCCGAACGAGCGCACTCCGGGGGTGTCGATGACCCAGCCCGACCCCGCGGGCCCGTGGTACCGCAGCGACACGGTGGAGGACGACGTGTGGCGGCCGCGGCCGGTCACCTCGTTCACGTGCCCGGTCGCGCGCCGCGCGCCCGGCACGAGCGCATTCACGAGCGTGGACTTGCCCACGCCCGAATGCCCGACGAACACCGTGCTGTGGCCCACCAGCGCCTCGCCGATGGCGTCGACCGGCGCCTCGTCGCGCGCGCTCGTGAAGACCCGCAGGTCGTCGAGGCCCGCGAAGTGCGCGAGGAACGGCGCGGGATCCGCGAGGTCGGTCTTGGTGACGACCATCAGCGGCCGGATGCCCGCATCCAGCGCCGCGATCAGGTAGCGGTCCACCAGCCGGGGGCGCGGCTCGGGGTCGGCCGCGGCCACCACGATGAGCATCTGGTCCGCGTTCGCGACGATGACCCGCTCGACCTGATCGGTGTCGTCCGCGCTGCGGCGCAGCAGCGACGTGCGCTCCTCGATCCCGACGATGCGGGCGAGCGTGCCCTCGGCGCCGCTCGTGTCGCCGACCACGCGGGCGCGGTCGCCCGTCACGATCGGCGTCTTGCGCAGCTCGCGGGCGCGCGCCGCGGTCACCTGGCGCTCGTCCGGCGTGTCCTCGCCGACGAGCACGGAGTAGCGGCCGCGGTCCACGCCGAGAACGCGCGCGATCGTCGCGTCCTCGTGCGCGGGGCGGCGCTTGGTGCGCGGTCGGTTGGCCTTGGGGTTCGGCCGGACCCGCACGTCGCTCTCGTCGTACTCGAGGTCGTCGTCCTCCCCGAGCGGATCGTCGAGCCAGCTCATCCCCGAGCCCTCACGGGCGGACGCCCCGCATCTCGTCCCACAGCTGGGTGAACTGGGGCAGGGTCTTGGCCGTCGTCCCGATGTCGTCGACCACGATGCCCGGCACGCGCAGCCCGATGAGGGCTCCGGTCGTGGCCATCCGGTGGTCGTGGTGGGCCTTCCAGGTGCCGCCGGTCAGCTCGGCCGGGGTGATCCGGATGCCGTCGGGCATCTCCTCGGCGACGCCGCCGAGCGCCGTGACGTTCTGCGCGAGCGCCGCGATGCGGTCGGTCTCGTGGCCGCGGATATGCCCGATCCCGTGGAAGGTCGTGGGGGAGTCCGCGAACACCGCCAGGCCCACCAGCGTCGGGGTGAGCTCGCTCACCGCCGACAGGTCGAGCTCCAGGCCGTGGATGCCGCGCCCGGCGGCGACCGTCAGCGCGCCGCCGCGGCGGCTCACCCGGGCGCCCATGAGCTGCAGGATCTCGACCAGCTGCGCACCGGGCTGCGTGGAGTGCGGAGGCCATCCCGATACGGTCACCGAACCGCCCGTCACCATCGCGGCCGCCAGGAAGGGCGCGGCGTTGGAGAGGTCGGGCTCGATCGCGATGTCCTTGGCGCGGAGAGGCCCGGCCGGCACGATCCACTCGCCCGGACGCGGGCGCTCGACGTGCACGCCGCGGCGCGCGAGCGCCTCGACGGTCATGTCGATGTGCGGGATGCTGGGCAGCCGCGCGCCCGTGTGCCGCAGGTGCAGGCCCACATCGAAGCGCGGCGCGGCCAGCAGCAGGCCGGACACGAACTGGCTCGACGCGGACGCGTCGATCGCGATCTCGCCGCCGCGGATGTGCCCGTGGCCGCGCACCGTGAACGGCAGCGCCCAGTGGCCGCCGTCGTCGACGTCGACGCCGAGGTCGCGCAGCGCGCGGATCATCTCGGCCATGGGGCGGTGCAGCGCGCTCTCGTGCGCCGTGACCGTCACCTCGCCCGACGCGAAGCCGGCCAGCGGCGCGAGGAAGCGCATCACGGTGCCGGCCTGCCCGCAGTCGACGGTCGCGGGCGCCGTGAACGGCGCCGCCGGATGCACCAGCAGGTCGGGGCCGAACGGGCCGTCGCCGGGCACCTCCTCGACCTCCACGCCCAGGGCGCGCAGGCCCTCGACCATGCGGCGCGAGTCGTCGGACTGCAGCGGCGACAGCAGGCGGCTGGGGCCCTCGGCGAGCGCGGCGAGGATCAGCTCGCGGTTCGTGAGCGACTTGGACCCGGGGATGGTCAGGACCGCCTCGAGCGGACCGGCCGCGGTCGGCGCGGCATACTCGCCCTGCGGGGCGTCGGGGGAATACACGCGCGGTTTCATCGGTTCCTACCCTACTGAACGTCCCCGTCACCGCCCCGGCCGATCCGGCCCGGAGATGCGGATCCGGACGGGCCCCGGGAACCAGGAGAGGAACCGGATGATCGCCACGCTGTCGCGTCCCGCGCCGGTCGCCGTGCATGCCCTCGGCGTCCCTTCGCGCGGGGGTGGGGCGCACGCGGTCGGGGCACAGGCCGCCGCCCTAGACTGGCGCGTGATGGACGACGAGCGCGATCTGGCCGACACCGACGACGTACGGCACCTGGAGGGCGAGGAGCCGGCGGAGGAGGGCGCGCCGACGGGCTCGCCGCTCACCGCGGCCGAGACGCGCGACCAGTTCCAGGAGCAGGCGCTGCCCTACATGGATCAGCTGTACGGCGCGGCCATGCGCATGACGCGCAACCCCAGCGATGCGGCCGACCTGGTGCAGGAGACCTTCGTCAAGGCGTTCGCCTCGTGGGCGTCGTTCACGCAGGGGACGAACCTCAAGGCGTGGCTGTACCGCATCCTGACGAACACGTACATCAACACGTACCGCAAGCGGCAGCGCGAGCCGTATCAGGGCACGATCGACGACCTCGAGGACTGGCAGCTCGGCGGCGCCGAGTCGACCACGGCGACGAGCAGCCGGTCGGCCGAGGCCGAGGCGATCGACCGCATGCCCGCATCCGCGGTCAAGGACGCCCTGCAGGCCATCCCCGACGACTTCCGGATGGCGGTGTACCTCGCCGACGTCGAGGGCTTCGCCTACCAGGAGATCGCCGACATCATGAAGACCCCCATCGGCACGGTCATGAGCCGCCTGCACCGCGGCAGGCGTCTTCTGCGTGACCTGCTGAAGGATTACGCGGCCGAGCGAGGAATCCAGGCCGCCACCGCTGAGAAAGCCCCGAGGAGCAGGAAATGACCGATTGCGGTTGCGAGAAGGCGCGGCAGGATCTCGAAGAGTACCTCCGCAACGAGGTCTGCAAGACCGAGCACACCGACATCAAGGAGCACCTCGACACGTGCGAGTCGTGCCGTGACGAGGCGCTCGTGGCGCGCACCCTCACCGAGGTCGTGGCCCGCGCGTGCAAGGAGACGGCTCCGGAGGAGCTGAAGAACATGGTGCTCGCGCGGCTGCGCGACGCGCAGGCCGCGGCCCACTGAGGCCCCGCCCCCGCCGAGTCAAGGGGCATCTGCCCGTCCGGCGTCCTCGCTAGGGTCGGACGCATGGCCGAGTTCCCCGACGTCCGCACCCTCCCGCTCGACGAGACCACGCGCGCCGCGCTCGCGGAGCGCGGCCTCGAGTACCGGCTGATCGAGAACGACCGCGCCGCCGTGATGGACGCGTGGAGCCACGCCGTCCGCCGCGGCTTCGCGGGGCCCGAGCTCTCGGCCGAGGAGATCACCGAGTGGCGCGAGCCGATGTCCTGGCGGCGCGTGACCGGCGTGTACGATCCGGCCAGCCCGCAGGCCGATCGGCCCGTGGCGACCGCCAGCTCGTGGGTGACGCCCACGACCATCCCGGGCGGGACCGTGCCGCTGTGGGCGATCAGCACCGTGACGGTCGCCGGCACGCATCGCCGGCGGGGCATCGCGCGCGGGATGCTGGAGGCGGAGCTGCGCGACGCGCACGCGGCGGGCGTCCCCGTGGCGGGGCTGACGGCGAGCGAGGCGACGATCTACGGCCGCTACGGCTTCGCTCCGGCCACGCTGGTCGCGACGTGGAAGGTCGACGCGCGCCGCGCCGAGTGGATCGGGCCCGAGGCCCCCGGCCGCGTGCAGTACCTCGACCGCGAGGACGCCGCGCGCCTGATCGGCGAGCTGCACGAGCGCACGCTGTCGCACCGCATCGGCGAGATCCCGGGCTGGCCGCGGCGCTGGCGCGGGCGCGTCGGGCTGGCCGAGCACAAGGACGACGGGGTGCGCACGGTGCGCTACGTCGACGCGGCGGGCGAGCCGCGCGGCGCGATGGCGTACGCGATCGAGGGGGATCCCGAGAACGACGGCCGCGGCGAGCTGACGATCCAGTACCTGATCGCCGAGGACGACGCCGCGCTCGGCGCGCTCTGGCGCTTCGCGCTCGAGCACGACCTGGTGGGGCGCGTCGTCGCCCACATGCGCCCCGTGGACGAGCCGCTCCCGTGGCTGATCTCGGACCCGCGGGTCGCGGTGTCGTCGATCAAGGACCACGGCTGGCTGCGCATCCTCGACGTGCCCGCCGTGCTCGAGGCCCGCTCCTATGCCGCCGACGCGGACCTCACGCTGCGGGTGTCGGATCCGCTCGGCTATGCCGAGGGCACCTGGCGCGTCTCGATCGCGGACGGCCGCGCGTCCGTCACGCCCGACGAGGGCGACCCCGACGTGTCCCTCTCGGTGATCGAGCTCGGCTCGGCCTACCTGGGCGGCTTCGCGCTGCCGGTCCTGCGCGCCGCGGGCCGCGTCGAGGGCTCCGATGCCGCGATCACGGCGCTGGACGCGGCGCTGCGCGTGCCCCGTGCGCCGTTCCTCAGCATCGTGTACTGATCCCGGAGGCTCGCGCCCGCGCGCGCGTCAGCTCAGGGGATCCCGGCTTCTCAGGGCGGGAAGGGCGGTTCCGGTCCTGAGAACCCGCGATCTCCTGTGAAGGCGCGCAATGCGAAGCGGCCGGTCCTCCGAGGAGGGCCGGCCGCTTCGCGTGAGTCGGGCTCAGGACAGCGCGCGCTTCATGAGCTCGGCGTGCTCGACCGCGTGCACCTTCGACGAGCCCGTGGCGGGCGAGGCCGAGGCCGGGCGGGAGACCACGCGGATCTCGCGGCCGAGCTGCGACGCCACCTCGAACGAGATGAACGGCCAGGCGCCCTGGTTCTCGGGCTCGTCCTGCACCCACACCAGCTCGGCGTTCGGGTACTCGGCCAGCACCGCGTTCAGCTGCCCGACCGGGGCCGGGTAGAACTGCTCGAGGCGCACGAGGGCGATCTCGGGGTTCGGGCGCTTGTCGAGCTCGCCACGCAGATCCCAGTGGATCTTGCCCGAGTGCAGCAGGACCTTCTTGACCGCGCCCTTGTCGACGCCGCGGTTGTCGTCGAGCACCGGCTCGAAGCGGCCCGACGTGAACTCCTCGACCTCGCTGGTCGCGCCGCGCAGGCGCAGCATCGCCTTCGGGGTGAAGACGATCAGCGGGCGGCGCGGGCGGGCGTAGGCCTGGCGGCGCAGCAGGTGGAAGTACGACGCGGGCGTGGAGGGGCGCGCGACCGTCATGTTGTCCTGCGCGCACAGCTGCAGGAAGCGCTCGATGCGGGCCGACGAGTGGTCGGGGCCCTGGCCCTCGTAGCCGTGGGGGAGCAGCATGACCACGCTCGACTGCTGGCCCCACTTCTGCTCGGCCGCCGAGATGTACTCGTCGATGACCGACTGGGCGCCGTTGACGAAGTCGCCGAACTGCGCCTCCCAGAGCACGAGCGCGTCGGGGTTCTCGACCGAGTAGCCGTACTCGTACGCGAGGGCGGCGTATTCGCTGAGCAGCGAGTCGTACACCCAGAACCGGCCCTGGTTCTCGGACAGGTTGACGAGCGGCAGCCACTCCTGGCCGTTCACGCGGTCGTGGAACGTGGCGTGACGCTGCACGAACGTGCCGCGGCGCGCGTCCTGACCGGCCAGGCGCACCGAGGTGCCCTCGAGAAGCAGCGAGCCGAACGCGAGCAGCTCGCCGAAGCCCCAGTCGATCTGGCCGCCGCGGCTCATCTGCACGCGCTTGTCGAGCAGCTGCTGCAGCTTCGGGTGCACGGTGAAGCCGTCGGGCTTGTTGGCGTGCGCGTCGCCGATCTGGTGGATGACCTCGACCGCGACACCCGTCGTCTCGGGCTCGCCCGCGACCTCGACCTCGGGCGCCTCCGCGTCGACCACGGGGTGCGAGCCGGTCTCGGCGGCGTGCGTCTCCGCGAACGCGATCTCCAGGCGCTCCTGGAAGTCGCGCTTGGCCTGCTCGTACTCCTCCTCGGTGATGTCGCCGCGGCCCACGAGCGCCTCGGTGTAGAGGCGGCGGGTCGAGCGCTTCGCCTCGATGAGGTTGGTCATGAGCGGCTGCGTCATCGACGGGTCGTCGCCCTCGTTGTGACCGCGGCGGCGGTAGCAGACGAGGTCGATCACGACGTCGCGGTGGAAGCGCTGCCGGTACTCGAACGCGAGCTCGGCCACGCGGACGACGGCCTCGGGGTCGTCGCCGTTCACGTGGAAGATCGGGGCCTGGATGGTCTTGGCCACGTCGGTCGCGTAGACCGAGGTGCGGGCATCCTGCGGCAGAGTCGTGAAGCCGACCTGGTTGTTGACGATGACGTGCACCGTGCCGCCCGTGCGGTAGCCGCGCAGCTGCGACATCTGCAGCGTCTCAACGACCACGCCCTGGCCCGCGAAGGCCGCGTCGCCGTGGACGAGGATCGGCAGCCACGTGAACGAGCCGACGGGACGGCGGTCCTGCTTCGCGCGGACGATGCCCTCGAGCACGCCGTCCACGGTCTCGAGGTGCGACGGGTTGGCGGCCAGGTAGACCGCGAGCTCCTCGCCGCCGTCGGCGACGTAGGTGCCCTGCGTGCCGAGGTGGTACTTCACGTCGCCCGAACCGCGCTTGTTGCCGGGCAGGGCGCCCTCGAACTCCTGGAACACCTGGCCGTAGGTCTTGCCGGCGATGTTGGTGAGGACGTTCAGGCGGCCGCGGTGGGCCATGCCGATCGCGGCGCCCTCGAGGCCCGCCACGGCCGCGCCCTGCAGGATGCGGTCGAGCAGAGGGATGAGCGACTCGCCGCCCTCGAGCGAGAAGCGCTTCTGGCCGACGTACTTGGTCTGCAGGAAGGTCTCGAACGCCTCGGCCTCGTTCAGCTTGCCGAGGATCCGCAGCTGGTCGTCGTGGTCGGGCTTGGTGTACTTCATCTCCAGCTTCTGCTGGAACCACTCGCGCTGCTCGTGGTCGTGGATGTGCATGTACTCGATGCCGGTCGTGCGGCAGTAAGAGTCGCGGAGTACGCCGAGGATCTCGCGCAGCTTCATGGTGCGCCGGCCGCCGAAGCCGCCGGTCACGAACTCGCGCTCGAGGTCCCAGAAGGTGAGGCCGTGCGACTCGATCTCGAGGTCGTGGTGCAGGCGCTGCACGTACTCGAGCGGGTCGATGTCGGCCATCAGGTGGCCGCGCACGCGGTAGGCGTTGATGAGCTCCTGCACGCGAGCGGTCTTGTCGACGCGCTCCGCCAGGTCGACGGCGACGTCGCTGTTCCACGCGATGGGCGCGTACGGGATGCGCAGCGCCGCGAAGATGCCCTCGTAGAAGCCGCGCTGGCCGAGCAGGAGCTCGTGCACCTTCTTGAGGAACTCGCCCGAGCCCGCGCCCTGGATGACGCGGTGGTCGTAGGTGCTGGTCAGGGTGATCGTCTTGCCGATCGCGAGCTCGTTGAGCGTCTTCTCGCTCGCGCCCTGGAACTCGGCCGGGTACTCGAGGGCGCCGGCGCCGATGATGCAGCCCTGGCCCTTCATGAGGCGCGGCACGGAGTGCACGGTGCCGATGCCGCCGGGGTTGGTCAGCGAGATCGTGGTGCCCGCGAAGTCGCCCGCCGTGAGCTTGTTGCCGCGGGCGCGCTTGACGAGGTCCTCGTACGCCGCGAGGTACTCGGTGAACGACAGCGTGTCGGCGTTCTTGATGCTCGGCACGAGCAGCGCGCGCGTGCCGTCGGGCTTGGGCAGGTCGATCGCGATGCCGAGGTTCACGTGCGCGGGGGCCACGACCGACGGCTTGCCGTCGATCTCGGCGTAGAACACGTTCTGGCTCGGGAACTCCTTGAGCGCCTGGATGAGCGCCCAGCCGATCAGGTGGGTGAAGCTCACCTTGCCGCCGCGCGTGCGCGACATGTGGTTGTTGATGACGATGCGGTTGTCGATCATCAGCTTCGCCGGGATGGTCCGGACGCTCGTGGCCGTGGGAACGGTGAGCGACTCGTCCATGTTCTTGGCGAGGGTCTTGGGCATGCCCTTGAGGACCGTGACGACGTCCTCCTGCGGCTTCTCGGCCGAGGAGGCCGGCGCGGCCTCCTGCTGCGGCGCGTCGGCCGGGATGGGCGCGGGCGCGGCCGGCTTGGCCGTGGTGCGCGCGACGGGCTGCTGGCCGATCACGGGGACCGGCGCGGTCGGCGGGTGGCCGTTCTGGGCGGCCGAGGGCGCGGCGGCCGGGCCGGCCGGAGCCTGCGCGGGAGCCGCGGCGGCGGGAGCCGCGGGTGTCTCGGGCTGGTAGGCCTCCAGAATGGGCCACCACTCCTTGTCCACCGAGTTCCTGTCCGCCTTGAACTGCTGGTAGAGCTCTTCGACGAGCCACTGATTGGCTCCGAACTCCCCGTCGCTCGTGGTCCCGGTGCCCGTTCCCTGGCTCGACACGGCCGATTCGCCTTCTTTCATCGGTGAAAATCCTTGACCCGCGCACCGCTCGAGCGGTCACGCGCGCACGCCCTGAAAGCCTAGCCCAGATCGGTTCCTCCTCTCCTCGGAGGGGCCGCGTACGCAGGTCCTCCCCAGGACGGATGCGCGCCCCCGACGGATGTCGATATGTTGGGCGCGCTGCGCGCCCGGCAGATCAACGTCGAGCCGACCGCGCAGTCGTCCAACGGCGTCACGGTCGACGTCACGGGCGTGGCGCTGTTCAAGATCGGCTCCGAGCCCGAGCAGGTGCGCCGGGCCGCCGAGCGCTTCGCCTCGCAGGACGGCGCGATCGAGCAGTTCACGCGCGAGCAGCTCGAGGGCTCGCTGCGCGGGGTGGCGGCCATGCTCACGGTGGAGCAGCTCATGCGCGACCGCCAGCAGCTCAGCGACCAGATCGCGGAGAACATCAAGGGCGACCTCGAGGCGCAGGGCCTGATCCTCGACTCGTTCCAGATCCAGGGCATCACGGCGCAGCGCGAGGTGCAGCGCAACAAGATCGCGACCGACGAGCAGAACCTCGTCGAGTACACGGCGTACCAGAAGAACACGGCCAACGCGAAGGCCGAGAACGGCCGCGCGAACGCCGAGGCCGAGGCCGCCGAGAAGCTGGCGCGCGAGACGCTCGAGCAGGGCGTGCTCGAGCAGGCCGCCATGAACCAGTCCGCCAAGCTCGACGCCGAGGTGCGGCGCGTGGCCGAGGCCGCGACCTACGAGCGCCAGCAGCGCGCGGACGCCGAAGCCTACGAGCAGCAGAAGCGAGGCCGAGGGGCTATCCGCCTCGCCGGCGAGGCCAAGGCCGCGGCGATCAAGGCCGAGGCCGCGGCGATCGCCGAGCACGAGGCGGCGCTCATGGCACAGCGCGCGATCGAGGCCGTCGTGCCGATGATGGCGGAGTTCGCCAAGGGCTACCAGCGTGTCGGCTCCATCACGGTGCTCGGCGGCGAGGGAGGCGCGTCCGCGCACCTCGCGAGCGAGCAGGCGGTGGGCATGCGCGCGACGTTCGACGCGGTCAAGGCCGCGACCGGCGTCGACCTGGCCGCGATCATCGCCGGCCGCGCGGTCGGCGAGGGAATGCGCCCGGCCACCGTCGCGGCGCCGGCCCCGGCCGCGACGCTCGTGGCGGAGCCGGTCACGGCGGCGGGGGACGAGCCGGGGGCCTGACGCGTCGCGGAGCGAAACCGTTCGGCGGATCCATAACCGGCCCCCGTAGACTCGGAGCACTATGGACGACCCTCCCAGTTGCAGTAGTTCGCCCCACAGCCTGACCTCTCCGATCCGGGGAGGTGGATCGAGATGGACCTGATCCTGCTGGGCGTGGGGCTGCTTCTGACGGTCGGCACGGGCCTGTTCGTCGCGAGCGAGTTCGCGCTGGTCAACCTGGACCGCGCGGATCTCGAGGCCCGCCGGGAGCGGGGCGAGTCCCGCCTCGCCATGACGATCTCGGCCCTGCGCCAGACGTCAACGCATCTGTCGAGCGCGCAGCTCGGCATCACCCTGACGACGCTGCTGACCGGTTACACGCTCGAGCCGGCGTTCTCGCACCTCCTCGAGCCCGTGCTCACCACGTGGGGGGTCGCGGAGGGCGCGGTCGCTCCCATCGCGACGGTCGTCGCGGTCGCGATCGCGACCATCCTGTCGATGATCCTCGGCGAGCTCGTGCCCAAGAACTTCGCGCTGGCCGTGCCGCTCGCGACCGCCAAGGTCGTCGCGCCGTTCCAGATCGCCTTCACGACCGTCTTCCGCCCCGCGATCGCCCTGCTCAACGGCAGCGCCAACGCGGTGCTGCGCGGCTTCGGCATCGAGCCCAAGGAGGAGCTGTCGGGCGCGCGGACGGCCGAGGAGCTGTCGTCGCTCGTGCGCCGCTCGGCGATGGCCGGCGTGCTCGAGGAAGACACCGCGACGCTTCTGGATCGCAGCCTGACGTTCGCGCGGCTCACGGCGGGCGACGTCATGACGCCGCGACCGCGCGTGCACGCCGTCGCGGCGGGCGACTCGGCCGATGACGTGATCGAGCTCGCGCGCCAGACCGGCCACAGCCGCTTCCCGGTGTTCGACGACTCGATGGACGACATCGTCGGCATCGTGCACCTCAAGGCCGCCGTCGCGGTTCCGCGCGACCGGCGCCCCGACGTCCCGGCCGCCGCGCTCGCGACCGAGCCGCTGCGCGTGCCCGAGACCGTGCACCTCGACCAGCTGGTGTCCGAGCTGCGCTCGCGCGGATACCAGATGGCCGTGGTGGTCGACGAGTACGGCGGCACCGCGGGCGTGGTCACGCTGGAGGACCTCGTGGAGGAGATCGTCGGCGAGGTGTCGGATGAGCACGATCGCCGCCTCGCGGGCGTCGTCCGCCACCGCGACTCGCTGACGTTCCCCGGCCAGCTGCGCCCCGACGAGCTGCGCGACCGCGCCGAGGTCGAGGTGCCCGAGGACGACGCGTACGACACGGTCGGCGGCTTCATCATGAGCGTCCTGGAGCGCATCCCGAACGTGGGTGATTCCGTGCGCATCGACGACGGCGTGCTGACCGTCGAGCGGATGGACGGCCGTCGCGTCGACCGCGTGCGGTTCACACCCGACCCGCTGCCGGAGCCCGATCCCGTCGTCCGCAACGAGAACGAGCCGCGGACGTCCCGCGCCGGCCATGACGCGAACGGCAAGGGGGGTGCGCGATGAGCGACTGGGCCGGGATCGCGTGGCTCGTGGTGCTGCTGCTCGCGAACGCGTTCTTCGTCGGCGGCGAGTTCGCGGTCATCTCCGCGCGCCGCTCGCAGATCGAGCCACTCGCGGAGCGCGGGTCGCGGGCTGCGAAGACCGCGCTGTACGCGATGGAGCACGCCACGCTCATGCTGGCGACCTCGCAGCTGGGCATCACGATCTGCTCGCTGCTGATCCTGAACGTCTCGGAGCCGGCGATCCACCATCTGCTCGAGGTGCCGCTGGGGCTGACGGGCCTCCCGGAGGGACTCGTCGACACGGTCGCGTTCGCGATCGCGCTGATCCTGGTGTCGTACCTGCACGTCGTGTTCGGCGAGATGGTCGCCAAGAACATCGCGTTCTCGGTGCCCGACCGCGCCGTGCTGCTGCTCGCGCCGCCGCTCGTGTGGGTGTCGAAGGTGTTCCACCCCGTCATCTGGGTCCTGAACTGGATCGCGAACGGCGTGCTGCGGCTGTTCGGGGTCGAGCCCAAGAACGAGGCGGCGTCGACCTTCACGCTCGACGAGGTCGCGACGATCGTCGCGCAGTCGCGCCGGGAGGGCGTGCTCGACGACGTGTCGGGCGCGGTCGCGGCGGCCGTCGAGTTCACGGACAAGAAGGCGGGCGACGTCGCGGTGCCGCTCGCCGAGATCGTGTCGCTGCCCGAGAACACGACGCCCGAGGAGATCGAGCGGGCGGTCGCGAAGCACGGCTACTCGCGCTACGTGATCGTGGATCCCGAGGGAGAGCCGGTCGGATACGTGCACCTCAAGGACGTGCTCCGCGCCGCGAGCGACGAGGACCTGCCCGAGAAGCTCACACGGCCGATCCCGGCCAAGCGGATCCACCACATGGTGCCGGTGCAGGAGACCACCGACCTGGAGGACGCCCTCGCGGTGATGCGCCGCGCGGGACGTCACCTGGCACGCGTGCGGAACGCGCAGGGCGACACGACCGCCGTGCTGTTCCTCGAGGACATCCTCGAGGAGCTCATCGGCGAGATCGATGACGCGACGCGACGCCGGCCCTGACGTCGCTGCGACCGGGTGCGGATCGGCCCCTTCGAGCTCTCGGAAGGGCCGATCCGCACCGGATCGGGCGTCAGGACGGGCGGCGGAAGGCGCGGAGGTACTGCGGCGGCCAGAGGCCCTCGGGGTCCTCGCCGAGCTCGGTTGCGGCGCGCAGGCCGAAGTGCGGGTCGCGCAGCCACTCGCGGGCCGCGAAGATCACGTCGGCGTGGCCGGCCTGCAGGATGGCCTCGGCCTGCGTGCCGGTCGTGATGATGCCGACCGCGCCCACGGGGGCGTCCGACAGCTCCCGCACGCGCGCCGCGAACGGCACCTGGTAGCCCGGCCCGACCTTCAGCTCCTGGTGGGCGACCAGGCCCGCGCTCGAGACGTCGATCAGGTCGGCGCCGGCCTCGACCGCCCAGCGCGACACCTGGGCGATGTCGTCCGGCTCGAGGCCGCCCGGCGCGGCGTCCGAGGCCGAGAAGCGCACGAGCAGGGGCACGTCCTCGCCGACCTCCGCGCGCACGGCGCGCACGACCTCGAGCGTGATCCGCGCGCGGTTCTCGAGCGAGCCGCCCCACGCGTCGTCCCGCTGGTTCGACAGCGGCGACAGGAACTCGTGGAGCAGGTAGCCGTGTGCGGCATGCACCTCGAGCACGTCGAAGCGCGCGTCGATCGCGCGGCGCGCCGCCGCCCGGAAGGCGTCGACGACGCGCTGGATGCCCGCCTCGTCGAGCGCGACGGGCTCGGCGTAGCCCTCGTACGCGATGGCGGAGGGCGCGACCGTGGTCCAGCCGCCCGCCTCGGCCGGGACGGTGCCGTGCTCGCCGGAGAACGGCGACCAGGTCGACGCCTTGCGGCCCGCGTGGGCGAGCTGCAGGCCCGCACGCGCGCCGCGCGCGTGCACCGCGGCGACCACGCGCGCCCACGCGTCGCGCTGCGCGTCGTTCCAGAGGCCCACGTCCTGGGGCGAGATCCTGCCCTCGGGCACGACCGCCGTCGCCTCCGCGACCACCAGGCCGGCGCCGCCCGAGGCGAACTGCGCGAGGTGCACGTGGTGCCAGTCGTTGGGCACGCCGTCCAGCGCGCTGTACTGGCACATCGGCGCCACCCACAGCCGGTTCCGGAACGTCACGTCGCGCAGGGTCAGCGGGCTGAACAGCAGGCTCATGGATCTCCGTTCTCGCCGGTCCGCGGACGGGCGATGGCGTTATCGTGGCGGGCATGACGGTTGCCCGGGAGTGGACGGCGGCGGACACCGCGGCCGTCCTCCGGGTGCCAACCGGGGACGCCCACAAGTATTCCCGCGGAGTGGTGGGGCTGCGCACCGGGGCGCCGACGTACCCCGGCGCCGCGGTGCTGACCGCCGAGGGAGCCGCGCGCGCCGGTGCGGGGATGGTGCGCTGGCTCGGCGACGCCGAGGTGGCCCGGCTCGTGATGCAGCGCCGCCCCGAGGTCGTGACGACGCCCGGGCGCGTCGACGCGTGGGCCGTCGGATCGGGCACGGACCCGGACGCGCGCGAGCCGGGGGAGGCCGCGCTGCTGCGCGAGATCCTCGTGGGCGACGCTCCGGTGGTCGTGGACGCCGGCGCGCTGGACCTGGTGGCGGACGCGACCGCGCCGCTCATCGTGACGCCGCATGCGGGAGAGTTCGCGAAGCTGCGCGCGAGCCTGGGACTCGACGGCCCCGCGGAGGACGTCGGCGCCGTCGCCGAGACCGCGGCCGCGCTCGGCGGGGTCGTGCTGCGCAAGGGATCCGAGACCGTGGTGGCGACGCCCTCGGGCGTCGTGCGCGCCGTGCGCGCGGGGACGCCGTGGCTCGCGACCGCGGGCACGGGGGATGTGCTCGCGGGGGCGCTGGGCGCGCTCGTCGCGGCCGCGGCGGCGGAGGGCCCCGTCGGCGCCGAGGAGCTCGGCGCGCTCGCCGCGGCGGCCGCGTGGCTGCACGGCGCCGCGGGCCGGCTCGCGGCGGGCGTGGACGGGGAGGCACCCGGTCATCCGATCACCGCGCTCGACGTCGCCGAGCACCTGCCCGCCGCGTTCGCCCTCGCGCTGAGCGCCTGAGCGGCGTTCCTAGGATGGGACGCGTGCGCGGACGGATCATGATGTGGGTCGCGTTCGCGGCCGTCCACGTGATCGTCGGATGGCTCGGCTGGGTCCTGCCGAACCAGCCCATGGGCGACGTCTACCTGGTGTACGAGCCCTGGTCGACCGCCGCGCTGCGCGGCAGGGACATCGTCGGGATCACCGAGCCGTGGGTGTACCCGCACCTGGCGCTCGCGCCCATGATGCTCACCCACGCGCTCGCGTGGCTGGGTGGCTACACGCAGGCGTGGGCCGTGCTTGTCACGCTGTGCGACGCGGCGGCGTTCCGGCTGCTCCTGGGCGACGGGCGCTCCCGGGGGCGGCGCGCGGCGGCCCGCTTCTGGCTGGCGTTCGTCCTGCTGCTCGGTCCGGTGGGGATGTACCGGATCGACGCCGTGACGGTGCCGCTTGCGATCGCGGGCCTGCTGTGGCTGGCGCGGCGCCCGATGGCGGCGTCCGCGCTCCTGGCCGCCGGCGCGTGGATCAAGGTGTGGCCGGCCGCCCTGCTTGCGGCAGCGTTCGTCGCGGTGCGTCGCCGGCTCGACATCGTCGCGGGCGCGCTCGTGACCTCGGCGGTCGTCGCGGGGGCCGTGGTCCTCGCAGGCGGCGCCGCGCACCTGCTCGGATTCGTCACGGCGCAGACCGACCGCGGCCTGCAGCTCGAGGCGCCTGTGAGCAGCGTCTACCTGTGGGGTGCGGTGCTCGACGTGGACGGCTGGTGGCTGTTCTACGACGAGGACATCCTGACCTTCCAGGTCACCGGCCCGCACGTCGACATCGTGATCGCGGCGATGACGCCCGCGCTCGCGCTCGCCGCGGGGGCCATCCTGCTGCTCGGGGCCGTGAAGGCGCGACGCGGGGCGCCGGTCGTGCGGCTCCTGCCGCCGCTCGCGCTCGCTCTCGTGGTCGCGCTCATCGCGCTGAACAAGGTCGGCTCGCCGCAGTTCCACGACTGGCTCATCGCGCCGCTCGTCCTGTGGATCGTGCTGGACCGCCGCCGGGCGAGGCCGCTCGCGGCGCTCGCGCTGCTGTCGGCCGCGCTGACGCAGGTAGTCTACCCGCTGCTGTACGGCGAGCTGCTCGCCGCGCAGCCCGTCGCGGCCGCCGCGCTCACCGCCCGCAATCTCGTGCTCGTCGTCCTGCTGTTCTGGGCGGTGGTGCGGGTCGCCCGCGTGCCGGTCCGCCTGCGCCGGGACGCCCCCGTCGTCTCCGTCCCCTGATCGCCCCGTCGAAAGGACCCCTCATGCTCGTCGCCTTCTCCGTCGCCCCCTCCGGGTCGAACGCCGCAAACCCCGACGGCTCCGTGCACGACGCGGTCGCCGCCGCCGTCAAGGTCGTCCGCGAATCCGGCCTCGCGCACCGCACGACGTCGATGTTCACCGAGATCGAGGGCGAGACCTGGGATGAGGTCATGGACGTCGTCAAGCGCGCGACCGAGGCCGTGATGCCCTTCGGATCGCGCGTCTCGCTGGTGCTGAAGGCCGACATCCGCCCGGGGTACACGGGCGAGCTCGACGGCAAGATCGAGCGGCTCGAGGCCGCGATCGCGGAGCGCGACGCCGGCTGAGCTGCGCCGGGCGTCAACCCACTGCGCCGGGACTAATATCAGAACTATGAGCAGCGCTATGAAGGCGTTCAGCGGCAGCCTCCCCGAGGTCGATCTCGCCTTCCTCGAGGCATACGGACGCCGTCATCACCTCGCGAGCAGGTCGGCCGCGCTGCGCGCTGCCGTGCGCGCCCTGCGTGAGGCGGAGGCCGAGCGCGAGTACGTGACGGCGTTCGAAGAGTTCGGCGAATCCGGCGATGCCGAGCTCTGGGATGGTGTCAGCGGCGACGGACTGCGCGCGTGATTGCCGACGTGCCTCGCTTGCGTGGCGATATCTGGGACGTCGAGTTCGATCCAGCCCAGCCCGGCGAGGTCGCGAAGACCCGACCCGCGGTGATCGTGTCCAACGACGGCGCGAACCGGGCCGCAGTCCGCGCCAGCGCGGGCGGTGTGATTGTCGTGGTGCCCATCACGTCGAACACCGCCAATGTCCTGAGCTTCCAGACGCGTCTCCCGGCCGACGACGCCACCGGGTTGTCCAAGGATTCGAAGACCCAACCCGAGCAGCTGCGCGCCGTCCACCGCCGCCGACTCGTCCGGCGGCGCGGATCGCTCGACGCCGAGCAGCAGGCGGCGCTGGATGCGGCGCTCCTGGATCATCTCGCGCTCTGACAGCGGGACGGCGATGTCCGGCACCACCGGCAGGATAGGAGCATGTCCGTTCTCGCGCGTGCGCTGGCGATCCGGCGGCTCATCGAGCCCGCAGGCGGTAACGCCGCGCTGCGTCTGCTGCGATCGTCCAACCTGCCCTTGGCGGGTGCCCTGCTGCCCACGCACCTCGGGGCGCCGGGTGCGAGGATCCCGACAGCCGAACTGCACGAGCGGCTCGACATCGATCTGGAGGAGCTGCGCCCTCATCTCGAGCTCCCGGAGCGCACGGGCAAGGCGTACTGCGACGACTGGCGTGCCGCGGGTCTGCTCGTGCGACGTGCGGCGAGCGACGCCCGGGGCGAGACCTACGAACTGTCGCCCGACGCCATCGACGCGCTTCGGGTGCTCGAGCAGCTCGAGGCGCCTCGGACGGCCCTCACCGAGTCCCGGCTCGTGAGCCTGGCGGCCGCGGTGCGGCAGCTGGCGATCGACACCGACCCCGACGTCACGCGCCGAATCGACGGGCTCCGGGCTGAGAGAGCCCGCCTGGACGCCGAGATCGCGCGCCTCGAATCGGGGGACATCGAGCCCGTGGACGAGCGCCGTGCCAGAGAACGCGCCACCGAGGTGCTCGTGATGGCGCAGGATCTCCCCACGGACTTCGCACGTGTGCGAGCGCAGTTCGAAGCGCTCAACCACGACCTGCGCGCACGGATCCTCGACTCGAGCAAGACCCCCGGGAGCGTGCTGGACGACGTATTCCGCGGCGTCGACCTCATCGAGTCCTCCGACGAGGGGCGCACGTTCACCGCGTTCGCGGCTCTCGTGCGCGACGCCGAGCGCTCGGACGAGCTCGAGTCGGACCTGTCGGCGGTGCTGTCACGGGACTTCGCGCTCGCGCTCGCGCCCGAGGCGCGACGGATACTGCGCGCCCTCGTGAGGCAGCTCAAGTCCGGCAGCAGGGAGGTGCAGGTGGTGCTGACCGAGTTCGCGCGGGGGCTGAGGCGCTACGTCCAGTCCCACGAGTTCCAGCGCGACCGCGCGCTGCGCGACGCGATCCAGGAAGCGCTCGCCGCCGCCGTCCCGGCGAGCCGACGGGTGAAGCCGTACACCGCGGCGGGGATCGAGCTGGAGCTCACGGCGAGCTCGTTGCGGAGCGCGGGTGAGTTGACGCCGCACGACCCCGCGGAGTTCGAGCCGAGCGCACCGCTCGAGGACGTCGAGCCGGGTCTGATCGACTTCGAAAGCCTCGCAGCGATCGCCCGGGAGACCGAGATCGATTTCGTCGAGCTGACGGAGGCCGTGAACGCTGTCGTCGCGCGGGGCGAACCGGCGTCGGTCGGGGACGTGCTCGAGGCCCACCCGGCGAGCCAGGGCCTCGCGAGCGTCATCGGCCTGCTGTCGCTCGCCACGCGCC
Organism: Microbacterium sp. MEC084; assembly: GCF_004514465.2. Taxonomy (NCBI): domain Bacteria; kingdom Bacillati; phylum Actinomycetota; class Actinomycetes; order Micrococcales; family Microbacteriaceae; genus Microbacterium; species Microbacterium sp. MEC084. The sequence continues at coordinate 30,238 of NZ_MYFP02000004.1, forward strand.
ACGGAGCGATCGACAGGGGTGCCGTCGAGCGGCTCACCTGGACCGGATCCGACGGCGCGGTGCGCTCCGCCGATGTCGAACGTCACGTCTTCACGAAGGAGATCCCGGCATGACCGATACGGACGCACACGCGGATCCCGCGGAGCACCTCGAGTCGGATGGGCTCTGGCACGGCGATCTCGGCCGGCTGCACGAGCGGTCCCGGCGGGCGCTGCTGGAGGTGCTCAAAGGCCCGTACCTGTCGGGTCGACAGCAGCCTCAGCTGTGGGCGGCCCTGGTCGCCGACGAGCGCGCGATCCGCTCGCGGCTGCACGAGCTCTTCCTCGAACTCGTCATCGATCCCGTCGATGAGTTCGCGTTCGTGCGAAAGGTGCGGACAGACGAGATCGACGTGCCCAGCGCGCTGCGGTCGGAGGCGCTGACCTTCATCGATACGGCCATGCTGCTCGTCCTGCGGCAGATCCAGCTTTCGGCGATGGGCGACCGGCGCGTGATCGCGGGACGCGACGAGGTGTACGACCGACTCGCGGTCTATCGTGCCGGCGCGGATGAGGGCACCTTCGAACGCAACCTCAACGCGGCGTGGACCCGGATGAAGAGCAGGTTCCGGGTCATCCACGACGTCGGCGACGACCGAGTCGAGATCTCGCCGGTCGTGCGGTACCTCATCGACGAGGAGAGGGTGCGCGCGCTGGCCGTCGTGTATGGGGACATCGCGTCCGGCGCCGGTGCGGGTGGACGCGATGACGTGGAGGAGAAGGCATGACCGACACGGATGCGCTGCGCACCGCGGCCGACGGCGCGCTCGCCGTCGGCCAGTGGCGGCTCGCCGAGGTGCAGCTCGCGAACTGGGGCACGTTCGACGGCGTGATCCATCGTGTGCCGATCGCCCGTCAGGGGCACCTTCTCACGGGGCCCTCCGGATCGGGCAAGTCCTCCCTGCTCGACGCCATCGCCGCCGTGCTGACCCCCGACAAGTGGCTGCGGTTCAACCAGGCCGCGCAGGGCGCCGGGGCGCGCACCGAGCAGCGAGGGCTCGTCAGCTACGTGCGCGGCGCGTTCTCGCGCACCGAGGATGCGACCGACGGGCGCGTCGTGAGCACCTACCTGCGTCCCGGTTCCACCTGGAGCGGGATCCTCCTCCGGTACGAGGACGGCGGTGGCGGTACCGCGAGCCTTGCACGTCTGTTCTTCCTCAAGAAGAGCGGTTCTGCGCTCGCGGACCTGCAGGACCTCTGCCTGATCGAACGTGGACCCGTCGACCTGCGTGACCTCGAGGACTTCGCGCGCGGCGGCATCGAGGCGAGGAAGGCGCAGGCGCGCTGGCCCGACGCCCTCATCACCACCAACCGCAGCCACGGTCGCTTCTACGCCCGGCTGCAGTCCATCTTCGGAATCGCGCAGGAGAACGCGCTGCAGCTCCTGCACAAGACTCAGTCGGCCAAGAACCTCGACAGCCTGGACCAGCTGTTCCGCGACTTCATGCTCGACCGACCCGCGACGTTCGACATCGCGGAGACCGCGCGCGAGCAGTTCGGCGAGCTGCGGGACGCCCATGATCGCGTCGTCGACCTGCGTCGTCAGCGCGATCATCTTCTGCAGCTGCGAGATGCCTCCACGGCGCTCGACGCCGCGCAGCTCGATGTCGGTCGATCCCAGGTCCTGATCGACGCGAACGTGCCGTACCAGAAGGGCGAGGCGCTTCGACTGGTGCGTGAGGAGCTCGGCGACCTCGATGAGCGGATCGCGCAGCTCGAGATCGACGCGGAACGCGCGCGGGCTGTCGCCGCGCGGGCCGAGGACACCTACCTCGCCGCGCGCGACGCGGCGATGGAACGCGGGGGAGCTGAGGCCGAGCATCTGCAGCAGCGGCTCGACGACGCCCGGCGTGCCGCTCGTGACGCGGGCGAACGGTGGGAGACCCTCGCGCGTCAGCTCGCGACGGTGGGCATCGAGCATGCGCCCGAGACCGCCGAGGAGTTCACGGAGCTCCGCGCAGCCATCGATCGCGAACTCGGCGAGGCGACGAGCGCGACAGGCGCCACGCATCCGCAGCATGAACGACTCACCGTGGCGAAGCGCGAGCTGCGCCGGATCGACGGGGAGATCGACGCGCTGCGCACGAGCGGCACGACCGTGCCGCGGGGGCTGCTCGAGGCCCGGCGTCAGATCGCGGCCGGCGTGGGCGTACCGGCGTCGGCTCTGCCGTTCGCGGCCGAGCTGCTCGAGGTCAGGCCTGAGTTCGACGCCTGGGCGGGCGCGATCGAGCGGGTGCTCCGTCCGCTTGCTCTCACGATGCTGGTGCGGCCGGAGCATCTCCCGGCCGTGCGGCGCTGGGTCGACGCGAACGAGATCGCGGTGCGCCTGGTGTTCGAGGAAGCCGGCGGATCGGCGGGCCCGCCGCGGCCCGCCGCGAGCAGCACCTCGCTCGTCAACCGTGTGCGCGTGGCCCAGGGCCCGTTCGGCACCTGGCTCTCGGCGCGGTTGTCGGAGCAGTTCGACTACGCGTGCGTCGAGACCCCGGACGGGATGGACGAGCATGTCCGGGCCGTCACGATCAACGGCCAGATCAAGTCGTCCCGCACCCGCTACGAGAAGGACGACCGGGTGAGGATCCGTGATCGGGCCGCGTGGGTGCTGGGCGATCGCGCCGCGAAGCTGGAGGCGCTGATCGCCTTGCGCGCAACGGCAGATGCCGAGGTGACCGCCGCACAGCGGGATGTCGACCGCGCCGAGGAGCGCCGGGCGTTCGAGGAGCGCCGGCGCGGGGCGCTCGCGACGCTGCGGGAGGCCTCCTGGCACAGCGTCGATCGGTCGGGCGCCGCCATGGCTGTCGCCGCGCTCGAGCAGAGACTCGCAGAGCTCACGAAGGCCGATGGCGCGCTGCGCGACGCGATCGTCGTGTGCCAGGCCGCCGAGAGGGATCGAGATGAGGCCTCCGCCATCGACCGCGCCGCGCAGGTCGCGCTCGATGCGTCCCGGGCGGCGCGGGCCGCCGCCGCTGAGGACGAGGCCGGCCTCATGGCGGAGTTCGATGCCGGGCTCGTGGAGCAGGTCGGCGAGCAGACCCGTGCGGAGCTCGCCCGGAGGTTCCGCGCGGTGAAGCGGACGCTCACGCGGCGCGAGCTGGCGGAGATCGGCCAGCGAGTCGGCGGTGTGCTGATCGCCGAGCGGGATGCCGCGATCGGTCGGGCCACGCACGCCGGCAACGACGTGACCCGACTCGCGGCGCAGTTCATCGATCGGTGGCCGGAGGCATCGGCCGAGAGGATCGCCGCCATCGACGACCGCGGCGGCTTCATCGACATGCTCGACCGCATCCTCGCCAACGGCCTGCCCGAGCAGGAGACGCGCTTCCGGACTCTGCTGAGGGATCGCTCGCGCGACCTGATCGGGGACCTGCGCGGCGAGATCCTGGGAGCCACGCGCGCGATCCAGGATCGGATCGACAGCGTGAATGCCGCGCTGCGCCGTTCCGCGTTCGACGAGGGACGCTATCTCCGGCTCCAGGTTCGGCAGGTCCACAGCGCGACGGTCAAGCGCTTCCTCGCCGAGCTGAAGGACATCGCCGACGACAGCTGGACCGACGAGGACGACGCGTCGGCTGAACGCCGCTTCGCCCTCCTGGCCGAGCTGATGCGACGGTTCGGGTCGAGCGACCACATCGACCGTCGCTGGTACGCGGAGTGTCTCGACACCCGCCTGCATGCCACGTTCCGGGCGCACGAGGTCGACGAGCACGACCGCGTGCACGCCACGTACGATTCGGGTGCCGCGATGTCGGGCGGGCAGCAGCAGAAGCTCGTCGTGTTCTGCCTTGCGGCCGCGCTGCGCTACCAGCTCGCGGATCCCGATGCGCCGTTCTCCCGCTACGGCACGATCGTGCTCGACGAGGCGTTCGACAAGGCCGACAGCGGCTACACGAAGATGGCGTTGAACGTGTTCGTGGAGTTCGGCTTCCAGATGATCCTCGCCACGCCGCAGAAGCTGCTGCGAACGATCGAGCCGTACGTGGGGGCCGCGACCTCCGTCGAGAACCCCACCCGGCGGCGCAGCGTGCTCTCGCAGGTCGACTGGCGAGGTCGACGGTGATCGACGTCGCCGCAGCTCGGGCCATCGCGTCGGCCCGACTCGGCTCGCGCAGATCGACATGGGCGACCGAGCCGCCCTCGGAAGCCCCTGTGCTCACTGTGCCCCTCAGGCCTCCGAGCGAACGGGAGGCGCGGGCGGACCAGGCGGCGGCGCAGTCGTGGGCACGCGAGTGGCTCACGTGGCCCGTCTCGGACGGGGCGGACGTCGAGTGGGCGTCGCGCGAGTGGCGCACGGTGGGCCGGCAGCGCCTTCCGGTGCGTCTGCACCTGCGCGATCCGGACGCAGTCGCGGCGTTCGTCGGCGGCCGGGCCGCCGCGGAGTGGACGCGCTTGAGGGATCGAGCGGCGACGATCCGGGATCACCTGCACGGCGCGGATCCGGCGGCGCTCGCGACCGCGATCCGTCGGCATGCCGCGACGCTCATCGGCTACGGCGACCGCGAGTTCGACCAGGTCCTGGCGGCGGCGGCATGGGTGATCGGCGAGCACGTGCGCGGACTGCGCCCGCGGCAGCTTCCCATCCGCGGCGTCGACAGCAAGTGGTTCGGGGCGCACCGCTCGGTGGTGAGCGCGCTCGCGGCGACGAGCGGCGTCGACGATCTGGGCATCGTGGACGCAGACCCCCTGGTGCGCGTGCGGGTGCTCGATCCGTCGCTGCTTCCCGGTGGTCCGCTCGATTTCGCTGCTCCGGTGGCGCAGCTGCAACTGCTCGCCCTGGCCCCGCGCGGCGCGTTCGTCTTCGAGAATCTCGAGTCGGTGCTGGCGATGCCGGCGTGGCCCGGAGCGATCGCGATCCACGGATCGGGATATGCCGTCGGACGGCTCCGGGACGTGCCGTGGCTGGCGCGAACGCCCGTCGTGTACTGGGGCGACGTGGATTCGAACGGCTTCGCCATCCTCCACCAGCTGAGGGCACACCATGACGACGTCCGGTCGGTGCTGATGGACGAGGAGACGCTGCGCGCGCATTCCGACCTGTGGGTGGTCGAATCGCAGCCTGCCCGGGGGCGATTCGCTCACCTCACGGAGTCCGAGGAGCGGACTCTGGCGGCGCTTCGAGCTGCCGGGGATGTGCGCCTCGAACAGGAGCGCGTGCCCTGGCAGACGGCGGTGGAGGCGCTGTCGGTGGCCTGGGCCGGACTGCCGTCGGTGCCGTGAGCCGCTGACACGTGCGCCCGGGCCGTCGCGGCGCCCACTCAGCCGAGAGCCCCTACGCTGGAACCCATGACCTCCTCGACCGCGTCGAGGGGGGCGGCGATGTGGGCGCTCCTCTCCCTCGCCATCGGCTCCTTCGGCATCGGCATGACCGAGTTCGTCTCCATGGGGCTGCTCCCGGGCATCGCCCGCGACCTGCTGCCGGACGCGTGGGCGTCCAGCCAGGAGGACGCGATCGCGCAGGCCGGCCTGCTCATCAGCGTCTACGCGCTCGGCGTCGTGATCGGCGCGCCGCTCATCGCGGGGTACGCCGCGCGCTTCCCGCGGCATCGCGTGCTGATCGCGCTCGCGAGCGCCCTCATGCTCGGCAACCTCCTCACCGTCGTGGCGCCGACGTTCGAGACCGTGGCGCTGGCGAGGCTCATCGCGGGTCTGCCGCACGGGGCGTACTTCGGCATCGCGGCGATCGTCGCGGCCGACCTGCTCGGCCCCGGCCGGCGCGCCCAGGGCGTGTCGATCGTGATGAGCGGTCTCACGATCGCGAACGTCGTCGGCGTGCCGCTCGGCACGTGGCTGGGCCAGGTGGCCGGATGGCGCGTCTCGTACGCGGTGGTCGTCGGCGTCTTCGCGCTCGGCGCGCTCATGGTCGCGTTCATCGTGCCGGCCATGCCGGGTGACGGCTCCCGCTCGCTGCGGCACGAGCTCGGCGTCTTCCGCCTCGGCCAGGTGTGGCTCACGCTCGGCGTGGGCGCGATCGGGTTCGGCTCGTTCTTCGCGGTCTACAGCTACATCGCGCCGATCATGACCGAGGTCGCCGGCGCGCCGGAGTGGGCCGTGCCGATCGCGCTCGTCGCGACCGGCCTCGGCATGACCGTGGGCAACCTCGTGGGCGGCGTCGTCGCCGACCGCAACCTCGCCCGCGCGATGCTGGCGGCGTTCCTGCTGCTCGCGGCCGGATCGGCCGTGGTGGGCGCGGCGACGGCGCATCCGGTCACGCTCGTGATCGCGATGTTCCTGTTCGGCGCGATCAGCGCGCTCGCGGGCCCCGCCGTCCAGACCCGCCTCATGGACGTCTCGGGCGATCGCCCCACGATCGCCGCGGCGCTGAACCACTCGGGCATGAACGTGGGCAACAGCCTCGGCGCGGCGCTCGGCGGCGGAGTGATCGCGCTCGGCTGGGGCTACGCGGCGCCGGCCTGGCTCGGCGTCGTCCTGGCGCTGCTGGGCGTCGGCATCGTGCTCGGCAGCTTCGCGCTCGAGCGACGCTCGGTCGAGCTGGCCGCCTGAGCCGCGCGGCGGGGGAGACGCGTCAGCGCGTGCCCCACGTGTACTGCTGCTTTCCGAGCTTCAGGTACACGAACGTCTCGGTCGATGCGACGCCCTCGAGCGCGCGGATCTCGGAGTTGAGGATGTCGATCAGCTCGTCGTCGTCGCCGCACAGGACCTCGGCGAGCACGTCGAAGGATCCGGCCGTGAGCACCACGTAGATCACCGAGGGCAGCGCGTTGAGCGCCTCGACCACCTTCCGGGTGTCGCCGGTGACCTTGATGCCGATCATCGCCTGGCGTGCGAACCCGACCTGGAGCGGATCCGTGACGGCGACGATCTGCATGACGCCGGCTTCGGTCAGCTTCTGCACGCGCTGCCGGACGGCCGCCTCGCTGAGACCCACGACCTTCGCGATCTCGGCGTAGGAGCGCCGCCCGTCCTGCTGCAGCTGCTCGATGATCGTCTTCGCCACGTCGTCCAGGACCGGGGTGCTGCGCTTTGTGCTCACACCTCGATTATCGCGCATAGTCGGGCATAACACCACGAAATCCGTAGTGTGGCACTCATAAAACTTCGGAATCCGTATTCCAAAGCCTGGCCGGATGGCCTATGCTCGCCGCATGACTTCGACCGAGATCACCCGTGACGTCGTCGTCGTGGGAGCCGGCCCGGCCGGCCTCACCGCGGCGACGCGACTGAAGGAGGCCGGCCTCACCGTCGCCGTACTCGAGGCCCGCGACCGCGTGGGCGGCCGCACGTGGACCGACGACATCGACGGCGCGACGCTCGAGATCGGCGGCCAGTGGGTCTCGCCCGACCAGACCGCGCTGCTGGAGCTCCTCGACGAGCTCGGCCTCGAGACCTTCGAGCGCTACCGCGAGGGCGACAGCGTCTACCTCACGAAGGACGGCGAGCTGCGCCGTTTCACGGGCGACATCTTCCCCGTGGCGCCCGAGACCGAGGCCGAACTGGTGCGCCTGATCGAGAAGATCGACGCGCTCGCCGCCGAGGTCGACCCCGACCGGCCCTGGGAGCACCCGCGCGCGGCCGAGCTCGACGCGATCTCGTTCGAGGCGTGGCTCGCGGCCGAGACCGACGACCAGGAGGCCCGCGACAACATCGCCCTGTTCATCGGCCCCGCCATGCTGACCAAGCCCGCGCACGCCTTCTCGGTGCTGCAAGCCCTGCTCATGGCGTCCAGCGCCGGCGGCTTCTCGCACCTGGTCGACGCGGACTTCATCCTCGACAAGCGCATCGTCGGCGGCATGCAGCAGGTGAGCATCCGGCTCGCCGAGCGGCTCGGCGGGGACCTCCACCTCGGACAGCCGGTGCGCCGGATCGCGCACGGCCCGGACGGCGTGACGGTCGCCGCGGACGGCATCACGGTGCGCGCGCAGCGCGTCGTCCTGGCGCACGCGCCGGTGCTGTACAGCCGGATCCAGTTCGATCCGCCGCTGCCGCGCCGCCAGCACCAGCTGCACCAGCACCTCTCGATGGGCCTCGTGATCAAGGTGCACGCGGTCTACGACCGGCCGTTCTGGCGCGAGCAGGGCCTGTCGGGCACCGTGTTCAGCCCCTACCAGCTCGTGCACGAGGCGTACGACAACACCAACCACGGCGACGAGCGCGGCACCCTGGTCGCCTTCGTCTCCGACACGCACGCGGACGACGTCTTCACGCTCCCGGACGAGGAGCGCCGGGCGCGCATCCTCGCGTCCCTCGCGGCGTACTTCGGCGCCGAGGCCGAGAACCCCGTCGTGTACTACGAGAGCGACTGGGGCAGCGAGGAGTGGACCCGCGGCGCGTACGCCGCGAGCTTCGACCTCGGCGGCCTGCACCGCTACGGCGCCGACCTGCGCACGCCCGTCGGGCCCATCCATTTCGCCTGCAGCGACATGGCGGGCGCCGGCTACCAGCACGTCGACGGAGCGGTCCGGATGGGCCGCCTCGTCGCCGACACGATCGCCGCGGACCTGCGCGGCGAGACTCTCCCGGAGCTCGACGCCATCCCCACCGCGTCGATGCTCGTCCGCTGAGCTCCACCCGAACCCCAGAGGAAACCCCATGACAGACACAGTCCAGGCAGAAGACGGCGTCCCGGGCGCCGTCGCCGGCAAAGCCGCGCCCGGTCTCATCACCCAGGTGATCTCGGCCAAGGGCCTCGCCGTCGGCGCGGTCGGCCTGTTCGGCGCCACCGTCATCGGCGTCTCGACCGTCGCCCCGGCCTACACCTTCACGATCTCGCTCGGCCCGGCGGTCGCCGAGGTCGGTCCGCAGGCGCCCGCCGTCATCCTGCTCGGGTTCATCCCGATGCTGCTCGTGGCCCTGGGCTACCGGGAGCTCAACAGGTCCATGCCCGACTCCGGCACGACCTTCACGTGGGCCACGCGGGCGTTCGGCCCGTGGGTGGGCTGGATGGCGTCGTGGGGTCTCGTGATCGCGACCGTGCTGGTGCTGTCGAACCTCGCGGCCGTCGCGGTGGACTTCCTGTTCCTGCTGCTGTCGCAGCTGACCGGCGTGCCCGGCATCGCCGACCTCACCTACAACCCGTTCATCAACGTCGCGGTGTGCATGGCGTTCATGGTGGGCGCCGCCTACCTGTCCGTCCGCGACATGAAGGAGTCGAAGGTCTTCCAGGTCGTGCTCGTCGGCTTCCAGGTGGCCGTGCTCGTCCTGTTCGCGGTCCTCGCGATCGGCGCCGCGGTCTCGGGCGGGGCGCCCAACGCCATCCCGTTCGAGCTGAGCTGGTTCAACCCGCTCACGGTCGCCAGCGTGTCCGCGATCGTCGCGGGCCTGTCGGTCTCGATCTTCATCTTCTGGGGCTGGGACGTCACGCTCACGATGAACGAGGAGACGATCGATCCGGAGCGCACCCCCGGCCGCGCCGCGACCCTCACGGTCTTCGTGGTCGGCGGCCTGTACCTGCTTCTCGCCGTCGCGCTCATCATGTTCGCGGGCGTCGGCGACGGCGAGGGCGGCCTGCTGAACGAGGGCGTCGTCGAGAACGTGTTCTTCGGCCTGGCGGACTCGATCATGGGGCCGTTCGCGTTCCTGATCTCGCTGGCCGTGCTCGTCAGCTCGGCCGCGTCGCTGCAGTCCACCATCATCGGGCCCGCGCGCACGCTGCTCGCGATGGGGCACTACAAGGCGCTGCCGGCGAAGTTCGACTCGGTGAACCCCGTGCACCGCACGCCCGTCTTCGCGATCATCGTGTCGGTCGCCGTGGCCGGGGCGTTCTACGCCGTGATGCGCTTCATCAGCGAGAACGTCCTGTGGGACACCATCCTCACGCTCGGCATGATGATCTGCTTCTACTACGGGCTCACGGCGTTCGCGTGCGTCTGGTTCTTCCGGAAGCAGTGGTTCGACTCGGTGTCGGCGTTCCTGACGCGCTTCCTCTCGCCGCTGGTGGGCGGGATCATCCTGCTCGCGCTGTTCGTGATGACGCTGCGCGACTCGCTCGACCCGTCGTACGGCTCCGGCGAGAACATCGCGGGCGTCGGCCTGGTGGGCGTGCTCGGGCTGCTCATCATCGGCATCGGCGTCGTGACCATGATCGTCATGGCCGTGCGCCAGCCCGCGTTCTTCCGCGGCGAGATCCTGCCCGTCGAGGCCCCTGCGAGCGAGAAGGAGACCATCCGATGACCACCGTGACCACCGCGCCCGCGATGTACGCCGTCGTGAACCCCGCGACGGGGGAGATCGTGGCCGAGTACCCCACCGCGACCGACGCGGAGATCCAGAACGCGATCGCCGCCGCCCACGACGGGTTCACCGCCTGGCGCGGAGTCCCGGTCGCCGAGCGGGCCGCCGCGCTGCGCCGGGTCGCCGAGCTGCACCGCGAGCGCCGCGACGAGTTCGCCGCCGCGATCGTGCGCGAGATGGGCAAGCCGCTCGCGGCCGCGGAGGGCGAGGTCGACTTCGCCGCGGACATCGTCGAGTTCTACGCCGACAACGCAGAGCGGGTGACGGCGGATCAGCCGCTGGACATCCTGGGGGAGGGCTCCGCCGTGGTGCGCCGCGCGCCGCTCGGGCCGCTGTTCGGGATCATGCCGTGGAACTTCCCGGCGTACCAGGTGGCGCGGTTCGCGGCGCCCAACCTCGCGGTCGGCAACACGATCATCTTGAAGCACGCGCCGCAGTGCCCCGAGTCGGCCGCGATCCTCGAGGCGATCCACCGCGATGCGGGTCTGCCCGCCGGTGCGTACGTGAACGTGTACGCGACGAACGAGCAGGCCGCGACGATCATCGCGGACCCGCGCGTGCAGGGCGTGTCGGTCACCGGATCGGAGCGCGCCGGATCGGCCGTGGCGGCGCTCGCCGGGCAGCACCTCAAGAAGGTGGCGCTGGAGCTGGGCGGATCCGACCCGTTCCTGCTGCTCTCGACCGACGACCTCGACACGGTCGTGCAGCATGCCGTCGACGCGCGGCTCGACAACACCGGGCAGGCCTGCAACGCGGCCAAGCGCTTCATCGTGGTCGACGGGCTGTACGACGCGTTCCTCGAGAGGTTCACGGCCGCGATGGCCGCCGCGAAGGTGGGCGATCCGATGGCCGAGGACACCGTGCTCGGTCCGCTGTCGTCGCTCGCGGCCGCCGAGCGTCTGCAGGCTCAGGTCGACCGCGCGGTCGCGCAGGGCGCGCGGGTGGAGACCGGCGGCGCCCGCGACGGCGCGTTCTTCCCCGCGACCGTGCTGACCGGCGTGACGCCCGACATGGACGTCTACCGCGAGGAGCTGTTCGGCCCCGTCGCGGTGGTGTACCGCGTCGCGGACGAGGCCGAGGCCGTGGGGCTCGCGAACGACACCCCGTTCGGGCTCGGGTCGTACGTCTACACGACCGACCCCGAGCAGGCCTCCCGCGTCGCCGATGCCATCGACGCCGGCATGGTCTACGTCAACTGCGTCCTCGCCGACAGCCCCGAGCTGCCGTTCGGCGGCGTCAAGCGCAGCGGAACCTCGCGCGAGCTCGGCCTCCTGGCGGCCGACGAGTTCGTCAACAAGAAGCTCATCCGCGTGGCGTGACGCGGGCTGAAGCCGATTCGGTGCCGACCGGCCCTTCTCCTCGTGGAGAAGGGCCGGTCGGCACCTTTTCGCGCCTCGGTTGCGTGGCCCGTCGACGTCCGCCGCTCAGGAGACGGGCGGGGTGAGCGGGGGAGGCGTGCGGCGGGAGCCCGTGGCCTCGAGGGCGCACGCGAGGGTCAGCAGCGCGGTGTCGTCGTAGGCGCGGCCCGCGAAGGTCAGGCCCACCGGCATCCCGATGTCGGGCATCGTCCCCATGGGCACCGTGACGGTGGGGACGCCCAGGTGGCGGATCGCCAGGTTGCCGTTCGCGACCCACACGCCGTTGCGCCAGCCGAGGTCGGCCGACGCGGGGTTCACGTCCATGTCGGCCGGGCCGACGTCGGCCATGGCGGGGAAGACGACGGCGTCGAGCCCCAGCCCGTCCATCCACTCCTCGAGGTCCACGCGCCGCGTGCGCTCGAGCCCCTCGAGCCCCTCGGCCAGGTCGGCGAAGTCCTCCAGCGTCGTGCCGGGGTGCGCCGCCGCCCACGCCGGGTAGGCGGCGATGTCGTCGTCGAAGCCCGTGTAGCGGTCGGGCAGCGCGCCCGCGGGATGCGGGAAGATCCGGGAGCCGTCCACGCCCGCGAGCCCCGGGAAGGCCGGGTCGCCGTTCGCGGCGAGGAAGTCGTTCCACGCCCACGCCGACAGGTCGAGGATCTCGCGGTCCAGGAACTCCGGCGACACGAGGCCGCGCGTGCGGATGGTGGACGCGCCCGCGCGATCCCCCTCGTAATTCGACACGAGCGGGAAGTCGACCTCGACGACCTCGGCGCCGGCGGCCTCGAGCGCGGCGCGCGCCTCGCGCCACAGGGCGAGCACGGACGGGCGCGGCTCGATGCGCTGCCCGGTCGGGCCGCCGATGCCGGTGCCGGTGCCGGCATCCGGGTCCATTCCGAGGTACATGCGCGGCACCCCGAGCCGGCGCCCCGCGAGCGACCCCTCGGCCGCGAGAGCGACGTACGACGCGGGCCGGATGTCGGAGGCCCGGGGGATCGGCACCCACGGCTGGGCGCGCCAGAAGTCCCCGCGCGTGCGATCGTCGTCGGCCACGATCACGTCGAGCAGCTCGAGCAGGTCCGCCATCGTGCGGGTGTGCGGCACGACGACGTCCATGGTCGGCACGAGCGGCCAGTTGCCGCGGACGGAGATGACGCCGCGCGAGGGCGTGTACGCGCACAGCGCGTTGCACGACGCCGGGGCGCGGCCGCTGGACCACGTCTCCTCGCCCAGCCCGAAGGCGGCGAAGCTCGCCGCCGTCGCGGTCCCCGACCCGTTGGAGGATCCGGATCCGAACGCGCTCGTCAGGAAGTCGCGGCTGTAGGGGCTCTCCGCGCGACCGTACAGGCCGCGCTGCATGCCGCCGTTGGCCATGGGCGGCATGTTCGTCAGCCCCAGGCAGATCGCGCCGCCCGCGCGCAGCCGCTCGATCGCGAACGCGTCGCGCTGCGCGATCAGATGGGCGAACGCCGGGCTGCCCGCCGCGGCCGTGAGGCCGCGGACCAGGTAGCTGTCCTTGGCGGTGTAGGGGACGCCGTCGAGCGGACCGAGCGTCGCGCCGGCCGCGCGCCGGGCGTCGGACGCGGCGGCCTCGGCGAGAGCCTCGGGGTTGCGCACGACGATCGAGTTCAGCTCCCGGTCGTACGCTTCGATGCGCGCGAGGTAGGCATCGACCAGCTCGACCGCCGTGGCACGACCCTGCTCGAGCGCCGCGCGCAGGTCGGCGATGGACGCCTCGTGGACCTCGATCATCGGGCACCCCCGTCGGCGGCGACGGCCGGCTGCTGCTGGGTGATGCAGTGGATGCCGCCGCCGCGCGCGAAGATCTCGCGCGCGTCGACCGTCGCGACCTCGCGGCCGGGGTACGCGTCGGCGAGGATCGCCGCCGCCCGCGCATCCGCGTCCGGCTCCCCGAAACCGCACGCGATCACGCCGCCGTTCACGACGAGGTGGTTCACGTAGCTCCAGTCCACCGGGCCGTGCGCGTCGGTCAGCGTGGCGGGCGCGGGGAGGTCGACGACGTCGAGGCGCCGGCCTGCGGCATCCGTCTGCTCGGCGAGCATCGCGCGCAGCTCGCGGGTGACGGCGTGATCCGGATGCGCGGGGTCGTCCTGGCGGTGCAGCAGCACGCGCCCGGGAGAGGGCAGGGTCGCGACGATGTCGACGTGGCCGTTCGTGCCGAGGTCGTCGTAGTCGCGCGTCAGCCCGCGCGGCAGCCAGATGGCGTGCGTGGCGCCGATCGTGCGCGCCAGCTCGGCCTCGACGCGAGCGCGGTCCGCGTGCGGGTTGCGGCGCGGGTCGAGCTGCACGGTCTCGGTGAGCAGCACGGTGCCCTCGCCGTCGACGTGGAGGCCGCCGCCCTCGTTCACGAGCAGCGAGCTCACGACCTCGGCGTCCGCGTGCTCGGCGACGATGCGCGCGATGCCGGCGGACAGCGTCCACTCGGCCCAGGCGGGCGAGCCCCAGCCGTTGAAGACCCAGTCGACGGCGCCCAGCACTCCCGGCCGGTCCTCGTCCAGCACGAACGTCGGGCCGCAGTCGCGCATCCAGAACTCGTCGAGCGGCGCCTCGACGATCGCGATGTCGGACGGCAGCATGCGGCGCGCACGGGCGGTCTCACTCGGGTCGACCACCATCGTCACGGGCTCGAAGCGCGCCACCGCGTGGGCGACGTCCGCCCACGCGGCGTAGCCCGCCTCGCGCTCGGCGGCGGTCGCGCCGAGGGTGACGCCCTCGCGCGGGAAGGCCATCCAGGTGCGTTCGTGGGGTGCGGTCTCCGCGGGCATCCGCCAGGCCATGATCTCTCCGTTCCGCTATTGATCATGCGATCAATAAGTGGACGCTAGCCGCTACGCTGAGGGGGTGTCAAGCGACGAGCGCCGTCCCCGCGCCCCGCGCCGCGCCCCCGAGGAGCGCCGTGCGGACATCCTCGCGGCGGCATGCGCGGTCGCGGCGGCCGAGGGGCTCGGCGCCGTCACGATGCGCGCGGTCGCCGCGCGAGCCGGGGTCGCACCGGCCCTCGTGGCGCACTATGCCGACGGCGGCATGGACGCGCTCGTGGCGGCGGCGTTCGAGGGGATCGTGGCGCGCGAGCTCGCCGAGGTCGCGGCCATCGCCCGCGCGGAGCCCGACCCGCGCGCCGCGCTCGCCGCGATGGTGCGCACGCTCGCGGGCGGCGAGCGCGACGAGGTCACGGGGACGTGGGTCGAGGCGTGGGCCCTGGGCCGGCGCAGCGAGACGCTCGCCGCCGCGGTGCGCCGTCAGATGGACGACTGGCAGGCCCTCGTGCAGGAGGTGGTCGAGGCCGGCGTCGCCACCGGCGCGTTCCGCGTCGCGGACGCCCCCGAAGCGGCTTGGCAGGTGCTCGGGATGATCGATGGCGTCAACGCCCAGGCTCTCGTGCGCTGGGGCGACACGGCCCGGCGCTCCGACCTGCTGCTTCGCGCCGTCGAGGGCATGCTCGGGGCGCAGTGACCCGCTCTACGCCGGCGTGCCGCGGCCGGCGAGGCGCCGACGGCGGCGCCACTCGCGCATCCGCCCGCCGAGCTTGACGACCAGCACGATCGCGCCGACGAGCAGCAGGGCGGCCAGGATCGCCGCCAGAGGCAGCAGCAGGAATGCCAGCACCAGCAGAACGATCGCGGTCGCGTCCTCGCCGAGGCTGACGAGCACGTTCGAGACGGGCTCGGGCAGCAGGTTCACGGCCGCGCGGGTCGTCATCTTGCCGAGGCTCACGCCCGCCGCCGTGACGCCGCCGGCGACCGCGGTGCCGACCGCCACCGCCGTGCCGTGCTCAGCGCCGATACCCAGGCCGAGCGCCGCGGCGAACAGCGGGCGCAGCACGGCGTGGATCCCGTCCCACGCCGAATCGAGGTAGGCCACCTTGTCGACGAGGGTGTCGCCGATCGCGAGGACGGCGACCACGATCAGCAGCCACGGCTCGGCCAGCATCGGCGGGATCGCCTCGATGACCCCGGCCGCCGGGCCGGCCGCGCCGAGGGGCACGAGCGCCTTGACCAGGCCGAGCGTGAAGACGACGAAGTACGGGCGCAGGCCCGATGCGGTGCCGGACGCGATCGCCAGCAGTGCCGCGGTCCAGACGGCGTCCATCAGACGTCCGCGTCAAGGAGGCGCCGCAGATGGCGGCCGACTGCGGCGGTCTCGATCAGGAAGCCGTCGTGACCGAAGTCGCTCGCGAGCACCACGGCCTCGTCCCCGTCGAGCGTGTCCGGGATGCCGCGTGCGATGCGGTGCTGGCCGTCGACCGGGAAGAGACGGTCGGTGTCGATCCCGAGCACCAGGGTCTTCGCGGTGACGGCGGCCAGCGCCTGCTCGACGCCGCCGCGGTCGCGGCCCACATCGTGCGAGTCCATGGCCTCGACGAGCCGGATGTAGGTGTTCGCGTCGAACCGGCGCGTGAACTTGTTGCCGTGGAAGTCGAGGTACGACTCCACCGCGAAGCGGCCGCCGTGACCGAGCGGGCTCACGCCGGACTGCCACGACCGCTGGAAGCGCTGGTTCAGCTCGGTGGGGCTGCGGTAGTTCAGCAGCGCCATGCGGCGCGCGAGCGCGAGTCCGCGGTGCGGTCCCTCGCCGTCTGCGGCCTCGTAGTAGTCGCCGCCGCGGAAGCGGGGGTCGATCAGGATCGCCTCGAGCTGCACGGAGTTGAGCGCGATCTGGTCGGCCGTGTTGACCGGGGGAGCCGACAGCACGGCGAGCCGCGCGAGACGATCCGGGTGCCCGACGCCCCACTCGAGCGCGTGCATCCCGCCCATCGAGCCGCCGATCACGGCCGCCCACACGTCGATGCCGAGCGCGTCGGCAAGGCGTACCTGCGCGGCCACCTGATCGCGCACGGTCAGGTACGGGAAGCGGGACGCCCACTCCTCGCCGTCGGGATGGATGCTGGCCGGGCCCGTGGAGCCCTGGCAGCCGCCGAGCATGTTCGGGGCGACCACGAACCAGCGGTCGGTGTCGATCGGAGCGCCGGGGCCGACGATGTCCTCCCACCAGCCGGAGGTCGGATGACCCGGGCCGGCGGGACCGCGCACGTGGCTGTCGCCCGTGAGCGCGTGCAGGATCAGCACGGCGTTGTCGCGCGCGGCGTTCAGCTCGCCCCAGGTCTCGTAGGCGAGGCGGAACGACGGCAGCACCCCGCCGCCCTCGAGGCGCAGCTCGCCGAAGCCCGCGAACCGGCGGTCGCCCGCGGGGTCGCCGTCGCGCCACGCGCCGGACGCGGGCGGCCGGCCGACCATGGACCGGGCGTCGGCCTCCGTGACGAGGCTTGACGGCACCGTGTCCTCGGAGATCTGCCAGTCCATGGCCTCATTCTCCCGTGCCGGGCAGCCGGCCCGGGCCACTGTTACGGGCCGAGCCCGCGACTGGGCCAGGATGGGGGGATGGCGACGCGCGTGGTGGTGGCGATGGACGGCTTCAAGGGGACGCTGGATGCGGCGACGGCCGGCGGGGCCGTGGCCGACGGCTGGCGGCGGGCCGAGCCCGACGCGGACGTCGTGGTGCGTCCGATGGCCGACGGCGGCGAGGGCACCCTCGAGGCGTTCGCCCGGGCCGTCGAGGGGGCGCAGCGGATGCCGCTGCGGGTCACGGGGCCCGCCGGCGTGCCGATCGACGCCGCCTGGCTGCTCCTGCCGCCGACCGAGGGTCTCCCCGGAGGAACCGGCGTGGTCGAGCTGGCCTCGACCTCGGGGATCGAGCTGCTCGGCGACGCGCTCCGCGGCCGGGACGCCTCGACGCTCGGCTTCGGCCAGGCCGTGCGCGCGGCGATCGACCACGGCGTCTCGCGGCTCATCCTCGGCATCGGCTCGAGCGCCTCGACCGACGGCGGGATCGGGCTGCTGACGGCGCTCGGCGCGCGGTTCACCGACGCGTACGACGTATCGGTCGCGCCCGGCGCGGCCGGGCTCGACGAGCTGGCGAAGACGGACCTGACGCTCCTGCGCCCGGTTCCCGAGGGCGGCGCGCTGGTCCTCACCGACGTCACGAACCCCCTCACGGGCCGCCGCGGAGCGGCCGCGGTGTTCGGGCCGCAGAAGGGCCTGGACGCCGACGGCATCGCGCGCGCGGACGCCGGGCTGGCGCGCCTCGCCGGGCTGCTCGGCGCCGACTCCGGCGCGGCGGGCGCGGGAGCCGCGGGCGGCGCGGGCTACGGCCTCCTGGCGTGGGGAGCCGAGCTCGTTCCCGGTGCGGCCGAGGTCGCGGAGCTCACCGGACTGGCCGACGCCATCGCGGGCGCCGACGTGGTGATCACGGGCGAGGGGTCATACGACGGCCAGTCCGCCGCGGGCAAGACGCCGGCCTTCGTGCTCGGCCTGGGCCGCGAGGCCGGGGCCCGGGTGGCGGTCGTCGCGGGCCGGATCGCCGACGACGCCGACACGTCGGGGATCGAGGCTCTGTCGCTGACGGCGCTCGCCGGATCCGCGGAGTCCGCGATGGCCGAGCCCGCGCGCTGGCTGAGGGACGCGGGCGAGCGGCTCGCGCACACGATCCGAGGGAAGTCCTGATGGACCTGGTCAACTGGGCGGGCAACGTCCGCTTCCGCGCCGAGCGCATCGCCACGCCGGCGAGCGTCGACGACGTGTGCGCCATCCTGTCGGGCCCGGGACCGTTCCGCGCACTCGGCAGCGGGCACTCCTTCAGCCTCATCGCCGACACCGACGGCACCCTGATCTCCACCGCGGGCCTCGCCGCGGCGCCCGTCGTCGACGCGCAGTCCCGCACCGTCACGGTCGGGGCCGGCATCCGCTACGGCGAGCTGGCCCGCGCCCTGGAGGCCGAGGGCTGGGCGCTCGCCAACCTCGCGTCGCTGCCGCACATCTCCGTCGCCGGCGCGGTGGCCACCGGGACGCACGGGTCGGGCGACGCGGTGGGCACCTTGTCGTCCGCGGTGGCCGCGCTCGAGCTCGTCGTGCCCGGCGGCGACGTCGTCCGGCTGCGCCGCGGCGATCCGGCGTTCGACGCCGCGGTGGTCTCCCTCGGCGCGCTCGGCGTCGTGACCTCCATCACGCTCGACATCGAGCCCTCGTTCGAGGTGCGCCAGCGCGTGTACGAGAACCTCCCGCTCGAGACCGCCCTGGCCGACTTCGACGCCCTGATGGGCGCCGCCTACAGCGTCAGCCTCTTCCTCCGGTGGGGGGACCGGGATGTCGTCGATCAGGTATGGACCAAATCGCGCTCCGCGGAGCCGCCCGTGCTGCCGGGCGATCCGGCGCCGGCGGCCGGGCCGGTTCACATGCTGGCGGGCGTCTCACCTGCCGCGTGCACGCCGCAGCTCGGCGAGCCGGGCCGCTGGCTCGATCGGCTCGCGCATTTCCGGCTGAGCCACACGCCCTCCGCCGGCGCCGAGCTGCAGTCCGAGCACCTCGTGCCGCGCCGGCACGCGGTCGCGGCGATCCGCGCCGTGCGCGAGCTGGCCGACCGGATCGCCCCGCTGATCCAGGTCACCGAGATCCGCTCGATGCGGGCGGATTCCCTCTGGCTCAGCCCGGCCTACGAGACGGACGCCGTCGGGCTGCACTTCACCTGGCTGCCGGACCAGCCTGCGGTCGAGGCCGTGGTCGCCGAGATCGAGGCGGCGCTGGCGCCGTTCCAGGCGCGTCCGCACTGGGGCAAGCTGTCCGCGATGGACGCCGCCGGTCGTGCCGCCGTGTGGCCCCGCCTGCGCGAGTTCGCCGCGCTCACGCGCGAGTTCGACCCGGAGGGGCGCCTGCGCAACCCCTACCTGTCCTTCCTCGACGAGCTCTGACCCGAGGAGCCGCGCGCACCGCCCCCAGGCATCTACGGATGTGCGAGCGAAGCGACCGTCTTCTAATTCAAGCTGTCGACGATGGGGCGGAACTTGACTCGGGTCTCGAGCAGCTCCGCCTCGGGGAGGCTGCCCGCCACGATGCCGCCGCCGGCGTGGGCGGTGACGGATCGCGTCGCAGACGGGTCCGTCGGCGCGCCGGCGTCCGCCGGGCCGAACTGCGCGCACCGCAGCGCGATCGCCCATTCGCCGTCGCCCTCGGCGTCGATCCAGCCCACGGGTCCGGCGTAGCGGCCCCGATCGAACGGCTCGATGCGGCGGATCGCGGCCATGGCGGCGTCGCGCGGCGTGCCGGCGACCGCGGCGGTGGGATGCAGGGCGCGCACCATGTCGAGCGCGCTGGAGCCGTTCGACAGCGTGCCCTCGACGTCGGTCGCGAGGTGCCACAGGTTCGGCAGCTTGAGCGTGAACGGCTGCTCGGCGGCCGCGAGCGCGGAGGTGTGCGGGCGGAGCGCGTCGACGACGGACCGCACCGCGTACTCGTGCTCGTCGATGTCCTTCTGGTTCGTGGCGAGCTCGGACGTGATCGCGGTGTCCTCGTCCGCGTCGGCGCCCCGCGGTCGGGTGCCCGCGAGCACGCGCGCCGTGACCTCGCCGCCGTGCACCGTGACGAGCGTCTCGGGGCTCGCCCCGACGATGCCGTCGACCGCGAACGCCCACGTGTCGGGGTAGCCGGTCGCCAGCGCGCGGACGAGCCGGCGGAGGTCGGCATGCGCCGGCACCGTGCCGGCGATGTCGCGGGCGATCACGATCTTCTGCGCCTCGCCGCGCTCGATCGCCGCGAGCGCGGCGCGCACCGCGTCGCCGTGCGCGGCGGGATCCATCCGGCCCGGCCCGAGCGTCGCGGACCAGTGCGCGCCGTACTCGGTCGGCCCGAACGCGACATCCCCCGGGGCCTCCGCGCGCCGGATCCGCGTGATCCACGATCGGCCGCGGCGCCGCCCGACGATCACGCTGGGCACGATCAGGGTGCTGGGCAGCGCGGACGAGTCGTCGAAGGCGAACGCACCGAACGCGATCAGCCCCGTGCCGTGGAGCCGGACCTCGTCGTGCACCTCGGCGGCGGCGGCGATCTCGCGCCAGGCGTCGGCCAGCGTCGCGATCCGGCTCCGGCCGTCGACGCGGATCGCGAGCGCCTCGCCCCAGCCGGCCATGCCGTCGCCGCGCCGCTGCCAGATCAGCGGGTTCCGCGCGTCGGTCCACGGCAGCAGGTCCTCGACCGCATCGATCTCGCGCGTCTCGACCACGAGGCGCGGGGGAGTGCTCGATGCTGTCGCGCTGCCCGACGGCGGAGCGGGGCGCGAGTCGGTCACCTGCCCAGCTTAGTTCGGCACCCGCGGGCCTAGGCTCGAGGGATGGACCGTACGGCCGCCGGCACGCCGCTCACCTTCCGCTGGCGCAAGTGGGACGGGTCGCCCCACTGGCAGCACGAGTGCGTGTACCTCGGCGCCGACGAGTACGGCGACTGGCTGGGGCAGGTTCCGGGGTCGCACAGCTTCCGCCCGGGGCGCGAGATCACGCTGCGGGCGCCCAGCGTCGTCCTGCTCCCCGCCGGGCGCGAGGACTACGTGCTGACCTTCAACGGCGAGCCGGAGCTGACGCGCGTGTACATCGACATCGCGTGGGCCGTGGGCTGGGACGACGGCGGCCAGCCGGTCGCGATCGACATGGACCTCGACGTGGTGCGCCGCCTCGACTACCGCGGCGTGTACATCGACGACGAGGACGAGTGGGAGGAGCACCGCGTCCGCTACGGCTACCCGGCGCGCGTGATCGAGCTGCTCGAGGCCACGGCGCACGACCTCGCGGCGCGCGTGCGCGCGCACGAGGAGCCGTTCGACGACGCCACCGCCGAACGGTGGTTCGCGGTGCTGGCAGGGCTCGCGCGCTGAGCGCCGTCCGGATGCCGCGGCCGCCGTCTCCACGGATGAACCGCCTGACCGCCCGCGCCTAGACTCGAGGGCGTGAAGCACCGCGACGCCCGCTCCGCAGCCAACCGCGCCGACCTCGGCAAGGACCCGGCGCGCGTGAGCGGCATGTTCGATCAGGTCGCCGCCCGCTACGACGTCACCAACACCGTGCTCAGCGTCGGCAACGACCAGCTGTGGCGCGCCGCCACGACGCGGGCCGTCGCGCCCCGGCCCGGCGAGCGCATCCTGGATCTCGCGGCCGGGACCGGCGCGTCGTCCGTCTCGCTGGCGCGCAGCGGCGCGCAGGTCGTCGCCGCCGACTTCTCGCCCGGGATGATCGCGGAGGGCCGCCGTCGTCACGGCGCGGTGCGCAACCTGACCTTCGTCGAGGCCGACGCGACGGCCCTGCCGTTCGCGGACGCGGAGTTCGACGCGGTCACCATGTCGTTCGGGCTGCGCAACGTCGACCGGCCGAAGCAGGCCATCTCCGAGCTGCTGCGCGTCACCAAGCCCGGCGGTCGCCTCGTGATCTGCGAGTTCTCGCACCCGCCGCGGCCCGCGTTCCGCGGTCTCTACCGCTTCTACAACGACCGCGTGCTGCCGCGGATCGCGCGCGCCATCAGCTCGAACACCGAGGCGTACGACTACCTCAACGAGTCGATCAGGGCCTGGCCGGATCAGCGCACGCTCGCGTCGTGGATCCGGGACGCCGGATGGACGGACGTCGCATGGCGCGACCTGAGCTTCGGCATCGTCGCGCTGCACCGCGCGGTCAAGCCCGCCGAGGTCGCCGCGTCCGCGGGCGACGGCGACCAGGGGGCGGACCCCGCCGGTAGGCTGGACGCGTGACTCCGAGCCCATCCGCGCCGGGCTCGCCGATGGCGAAGCCCTCGATCCCGGGCTCGCGCATCGCGAGCCGCTTCGGCCTCAGCGAGCGCGTGTTCGCCGGCCCGGGAGCGAAGAAGCTCATCGCGACGATCGAGGACGGGCTCGAGGCCGTCGAGCGTCAGCTGGCCGAGGAGCTGCGATCCACGGATCGACTGGTCGACGCGACGAGCCGCTACCTCTACGAGGCCGGCGGCAAGCGCGTGCGACCCATGCTCACGATGCTGTCCGCGCAGCTCGGCGACGGCGCCATCCCGGCCGTGATCGACGCGGCCACGGCACTCGAGCTCACGCACCTCGGGTCGCTGTACCACGACGACGTCATGGACGGCGCTGACCGGCGCCGCGGCGTCGCGAGCGCCCATCAGGTGTGGGGCAACAGCATCGCGATCCTCACCGGCGACCTGCTCTTCTCGCGCGCCAGCCAGATCATGGCGCGGCTCGGCGAGCGGGCCATGGCGCTGCAGGCCGACACGTTCGAGCGCCTGGTCCTCGGCCAGATGCACGAGACCGTGGGGGCGCAGCCTGGCGACGACCCCATCGAGTTCTACATCCAGGTGCTGGCGGACAAGACGGGATCGCTCATCGCCGCCTCGGCGCAGGCCGGCGCCATCTTCGCGAACGCCGACGAGTCCTACCGCGAGCCGCTGCGCGTGTACGGCGAGAAGGTCGGCGTCGCGTTCCAGCTGCTGGACGACGTGATCGACCTCTCCGCCGATCCGGCCGAGACCGGCAAGGTGCCCGGCACGGACCTGCGCGCGGGCGTCCCGACCATGCCGTATCTCCTGCTCGCCGAGGACGGGGGCGCCGACGCCCGCTCGCTCACCGAGCGCATCGACGAGGGCGTGGACCGGATCGCCGCGGGCGAGGACCCGGCGATCCTGGACGAGCCGCTCGCCGCGCTGCGCGATCACGAGGCCACCGCCCGCACGCGCGAGCTCGCGCTCACCTGGACCCGCGAGGCCATCGAGGCGCTCGCCCCGCTGCCCCGCGGGGGAGTGCGCGAGGCGCTCACGCGGTTCGCCGAGTCGCTCGTCGACCGCAGCAGCTGACCGGTCCCGCGGCGCGGCATCCGCTCAGCCGGCCGCGCGAGACTGGTGAACGCAGATCCACGAAAGGGACCTCTCCATGACCAAGCTGAGGCTGGCCATCGTCGGCGCGGGACCCGCCGGCATCTACGCCGCGGACATCCTGCTCAAGACCGAGCGGAAGTTCGACGTCTCGATCGACCTGTTCGAGCACCTGCCCGCGCCCTACGGTCTCGTCCGCTACGGCGTCGCGCCGGACCACCCCCGGATCAAGGGCGTCATCAACGCGCTGCGCGAGGTGCTCGACCGAGGCGACATCCGGATCTTCGGCAACGTCCGCTTCGGCGAGGACATCACGCTCGACGACCTCAAGCACCACTACAACGCAGTGATCTTCGCGACCGGCGCCGTGCGCGACGCCGACCTGAACATCCCGGGGATCGACGCCGAGGGCTCGTTCGGCGCGGCCGACTTCGTGAGCTGGTTCGACGGCCACCCCGACGTGCCGCGCACGTGGCCGCTCACCGCCTCGTCTGTCGGCGTGATCGGCAACGGCAACGTGGCGCTCGACATCTCGCGCATCCTGGCCAAGCACGCGATCGACCTGCTGCCGACCGAGGTGCCGCAGAACGTCTACGAGATCCTCGAGGCCTCGCCCGTGACCGACGTGCACGTGTTCGGACGCCGCGGCCCCGCGCAGGTGAAGTTCACGCCGCTCGAGCTGCGCGAGCTCGGCGAGCTGCGCGACGTCGACATGGTCGTGTACGACGAGGACTTCGACTACGACGAGGCGTCGAAGGCCGCCGTCGAGACGAACAAGCAGGTCAAGGTCATCGACCGCATCCTGCAGTCGTGGCGCCAGCGCGACTCCGTCAACAACGCGGGCGGCACGGCGTCGCGCCGACTGCACCTGCACTTCTGGGCCAAGCCGCTCGAGGTGAAGAAGGACGAGCAGGGTCGCGTGGCCGCGCTCGTGTACGAGCGCACCCGGCCCGACGGCCAGGGCGGCGTGGTCGGCACGGGCGAGATCCGCGAGATCCCGATGGGTCAGCTGTACCGCGCCGTCGGCTACTTCGGTTCGCCGCTGCCCGGCGTCCCGTTCGACGAGCGCCACGGCGTGATCCCGAACCACGAGGGCCAGGTGCTCTCGCCGGACTCGAACGAGCGCATCCCCGGCATGTACGCGACCGGATGGATCAAGCGCGGCCCGGTGGGTCTGATCGGCCACACGAAGTCCGACGCGATGGAGACCATCCAGCACCTGGTCAACGGCCAGGGCTCGTGGTGGCAGCCGGCCGACCCGTCGGAGGAGGCGATCCCGCGGCTCCTCGCCGAGCGCGGCATCGCCTGGACCGACCTCGAGGGCTGGCGCCGCCTCGACGAGCACGAGATCGCGCTGGGCGCGCCGGAGGGGCGCGCGCGCATCAAGGTCGTCCCGCGCGACGAGATGATCCGGATCTCGCGCGGCGAGTGATCCGCTGAGTCGACGAAGCGCCCGGTCCCTTCCACAGGAACCGGGCGCTTCCTCCATCCGGTGAGATCACACGGAACCGGCGACGTCACCCGCATCCGGATGTGACGTCGCCGGCCACATGGGATCTCGCGCGGGTGGATGTGACGTCAGCGCGCGGTGCCGGCGGACGACGCGCGGCGCGGGCCGCGACGGGTCGGGCTCGTCGCCGACGACGCGGGTCGCTGGGCGCCCTGGCCGGTCGACGTGCTGTACATCGGCGCCGGCTGGCCGCCGCGCGCCTGGCCCTGGGAAGAGCCCTGGCCCTGGCGACGCTGCTCGCCCGAGCGCTGGCCCTGACCGCCGCGACGGCCGCCCTGGCGGACCGCGGTCTCGCCGGGGCGCTCGCTGCGCGCTGCGCGCTTGCGGCGCGCGTTGGCGCCCTGCGACGTGCCGGGAGCCGTGGCCTCCGGCGCGTTGCCCACGCCCGGACCGCCCGGGCGGGGAGCGACGCGCTCGGCGACCTCGCCGATCAGCTCGACGACCTGCGGGCTGGTGGTGGTGACCGCCTGCGGCTTGGCGCCGATGCCGGCGCGGCGCAGCAGCACCTCGGTGTCCTTGCGCTGCGACGGCAGCATCAGCGTCACGACATCACCCGCCGCGCCCGCGCGCGCCGTGCGGCCCGAGCGGTGCAGGTAGGCCTTGTGCTCGGCCGGCGGGTCGACGTGCACGACCAGGTCGACGCCGTCGACGTGCACGCCGCGCGCGGCGACGTCGGTCGCGACGAGCACCTTGACGGCGCCCGACGAGAAGTCGGCGAGGTTGCGGTCGCGGGCGTTCTGCGACAGGTTGCCGTGCAGGTCGACCGCGGGGATGCCGCCCGACGTGAGCTGGCGGGCCAGCTTCTTCGCCTGGTGCTTCGTGCGGGTGAACAGGATGCGGCGGGCGGTGCCCGACGCGAGCGCCTTGACCAGCTCGGTCTTGGCCTCGGGCGAGGACGACTCGAACACGTGGTGGGTCATCGCCGGGACGGGCGACTCCGCAGGGTCGATCGCGTGGCTGACCGGGTCCGACAGGAACTTCTTGACCAGCTTGTCCACGCCGTTGTCGAGCGTGGCGGAGAAGAACATCCGCTGGCCGCCGGCCGGCGTCTTCGACAGCAGGCGCGTGACGCCGGGGAGGAAGCCGAGGTCGGCCATGTGGTCGGCCTCGTCGAGCACGGTCACGGCGATGCGGTCGAGCTTCACGACGCCCTGGCCGATCAGGTCCTCGAGGCGACCGGGGCAGGCCACGACGATGTCGACGCCGCGCGCGAACGCCGCCTCCTGCGGCTTCTGCGACACGCCGCCGAACACCGTGGTCACGGTGAGGCCGGCCGCCTTCGCGAGGGGCTCGACCGTGCGGGTGATCTGCGTGGCGAGCTCGCGCGTGGGGGCGAGGACGAGCGCGGAGGGCGTGCCGGCGCGACGGGTCACGCGGGCGGCGGCGAGGCGCGCGACCAGCGGGATCGCGAAGGCGAGCGTCTTGCCCGATCCGGTCTTGCCGCGGCCGAGCACGTCGCGCCCGGCGAGGGTCGACGGCAGCGTCTCGCGCTGGATGGGGAAGGGGGTCGGGCGCTCCATCGCGACGAGCGCGTCGACGAGCACCGAGGGGACGCCGAGGTCGGCGAAGGTGGGGTTCTGCGTGGGCGCAGAGGTCATGTGTTGTCTTTCCGATGGGCCGGCCGGGATCGCGCGCAGGGGCGCGGCGCCGTCAGGCGCTGCAGGGCCGGTGGGAGGCGAACTCGGCGGATGCCGGATCCGTTCGCCGCGGCAGGAGTGTGGAGCGCGGGCCGTGGCCGGCGCGCCCTGGTCTCGGGGAGACCTGTCGAGACACGACGATGCGCGCGAGATCCGCGCGCAGTGGCCAGGCTAGCACGCGGGGATGCGGGCGCCCTGTGAGCAGCCGGTCCCGGCCGCGCCCCTCCGCACCCCTAGGCTGTCGACCATGCGCGTCCTGCTCCCGACGACGGCCGCCGCGATCGCGGTCGTCGCCGCCCTCCTCGCCCCCGCCCCGGCCTCCGCAGCCGGCCCCGAGATCGGCGGCTATGGCGACGACTACTTCCTCAACGACGGCTGGAGCGGCACCGCCAACCAGGTCTACGACTACGGACTGCCCGGCGACGGCGCCGTCGTCGGCGACTGGAACGGGGACCGGGTCGACACGATCGGCGTGCGGCGCGGCAGCTTCTACCTGCTCGCCGACCGCCACGGCGTGGAGGCCCCCGCGCACAGCTTCATCTACGGGCGCCCCGCGGACGTGACGCTGGTCGGCGACTGGAACGGCGACGGCCGTGACACGCTCGCGGTCCGGCGCGGCAACACCTACTACTTCAACGACGAGCTGACGGGCGGCGACGCGAGCGCGGTGATCCGCTACGGCCGGGCCGACGACCAGGTGCTGGTCGGCGACTGGGACGGCGACGGGCGGGACACGCTCGGCGTGCGGCGCGGCAACGTGTTCTACCTGCGCAACGTTCTCGCGGGCGGCGAGGCCGACATCCGCGTGCCGTACGGCAAGGCCGAGGACGTCGTCTACGTCGGCGACTGGAACGGCGACCGCGTCGACACCCTGGCGGTGCGCCGCGAGGCGCGGTACTTCGTGAAGGACGACTTCACTGGCGGCGAGGCGGACCGCGTGCTCACGTACGGCCGCCCGGGCGACGCCACGCTCGTGGGCGACTGGAACGGCGACGGCGCCGACACGCTCGGCGTGCGGCGCGGATCGCGCCCCGCGGCCAACGTGGTGTCGTGGGCCGACGGCACGTACGGCGCGTTCGGCGCCACCACCACGATCGGATCCGGGAACCGCACGATCGCGCTGCCGTCGTCGGCGCGCCGAGGACTCGTCACGATCGCGTCGGCGGACACGCGCCTGACGGTCGGCGTCGTGGCGGCCGACGGCACCGCCCAGCGGATCGTCGGGGGCGTGGCCGGAGCCCGCACGGCGCTGTGGGGCGACCCGGCCGGGGGCGACGCGCGCTCCATCCGGATCTCGTCGACCGGCGCGTGGGTCGTCACGCTCCACCCGGTGAGCTCTCTCGAAGCGCTCGAGAGCGCCGGCGACGGCAGCGAGCTCGCGCTCTACGGCGGCGCGGGCGGAGCGCTGACCGCGACGCACTCGGCCGACGGATCGCTGCAGGTCCTCCAGTACGTGTCGCGGCGCCCGGCGGCCGGGTCCCTCGCGCCGCTGTACCCGGACGAGCGCCGCACGGTCGTGACGGGGGTGCGCGCCGCATCCGGATCCGGCACCCTCGCCGCCGGGCCGTCGATCGTGGACGTGGGCGTCGGCACGTGGCGGCTCGCGCTGCCCGCGCCCCCGCCGGCCCCCTCCTCGCTCCCGCAGCCCACCTCCGTGCCCAAGTCGTCGGTCGTGTTCCCCCTGGCGGGGGAGTACCGGCTCAGCCGCACCATCACCGAGACGCACAACGGCGCCGACCTGCTTCAGCCCGCGTGGTCGCCGATCCACGCGGTGGCGGACGGGGTGGTGTCCTTCACCGGATGGTCCGGCGGCTACGGCAACCTCGTCACCGTCCGGCACGTCGTCGACGGCAAGCCCGTCGAGACACGCTCGGCGCACATGATCAACACGCCCCCGGTGCTCGCCGGGCAGCGCGTGGTGGCGGGCCAGATCATCGGCTACATGGGCTCGACCGGAAACTCCACGGCGAACCACCTCCACATCGAGGTGCGCGTGGACGGTCAGATCGTCGACCCGATGCAGTGGCTGCCGGTGGAGCGCTGAGCCCCTCGCCTCTGACGTGCCGCCCGGTCAGTCGCGCGGGCGGGCCGTCGAGTCGCGCACGCGGAGCTCGAAGGGGAGGGGCAGGTCCGAGGCGACCGCCTCGTCCTCGCCCGGCTCGAGCTGCGCCATCAGGATGTCGACCGCCAGCGCGCCCTGCTCCCGCGGGAACTGCGCGATGGTCGTGAGGCCGAAGAACTCGGACTGGTCGTGGTCGTCGACCCCGACGATCGACACGTCGTGAGGCACGCTGAGCCCCAGGTCGCGCGCGGCGAGCATCGCTCCGAACGCCATCTCGTCCGACGCCGCGAAGATCGCGGTGGGACGGTCGCGGAGCGGAGCCCCCAGGAGCTGCTTGGCGGCACGGTAGCCGCCCTGCACGGTGAAGTCCGCGTTCGCGATCAGGCGCGGGGAGGCGTCGAGCCCGGCCTCGTGCAGTGCGGACTCCCAGCCCTGGCGGCGCTTGGTGGGCAGGTGGAAGTCGGCATCGGACGCGCGGTCGCCGCCGATCAGCCCGATGCGGCGGTGATCCAGGCCGATCAGGTGCTCGGTCGCGAGCCGCGCCACGGCGACGTCGTCGATCGCGAGCGTGCGCACGCCCGGGATGGGCCCGCCGACGCCGACGAGGGGCTTGCCCAGCGTGTGCAGGCGCGTCACCTCGGGCTCGGTGAGCTCGAGCGACACCGCGATCACGGCGTCGACCCGCTGGCGCAGCAGGAAGTGCTCGAACACCGTGCGCCGCTCGTCGCCGTCGCCCGCGAGGTTGTAGAGCGTGACGTCGTAGCCTGAGCGCATGAGGCGCTGCTGGGCGCCCTCGAGCACGGTCGTGAAGTACCAGCGGTTGAGGAACGGCAGCACGATCCCGACGTTGCGCGTCCGGCCGCTGGCCAGGCTCGAGGCGGCCTGCGACACGACGTACCCGAGCTCCCGCGCGGCCGCGACGACGCGCTCGCGCGCCGCGGCCGACACGTGCCCGCGGCCCGAGAGGGCGCGGGACACGGTCGCCGTGGAGACCCCGGCCAGCCGTGCCACCTCGGCGATGCTCATGTCCTGCGCCCTCTCGTCCTGATCAGTCGTTCGCGAGCCAGACGGCGGTGTCCGTCGGCACGGCCTCGCCCTCGAGCGGCGCGCTCGACACCAGCACGCGGGCTCCCGCGGGCAGGGCGACCGGCTCGGCGCCGAGGTTCGCGATCACCGTGACGGGCCCGCTGCGGAACGCGACGGTGTCGGCCGGGGCGTCCTCGATCCAGGAGAACTCCGCCGCCGCGACGCCGTGCTCGCGGCGCAGGCGCAGCAGCGAGCGGTACAGGTTGAGGGTCGACGCCGGGTCCGCGTCCTGGGCGTCGCGCGCGAGGCCGTGCCACTCGGCCGGCTGCGGCAGCCACGACGCGCCCGTCGCGTTGAAGCCGTACGCGGGGGCGTCAGCCTCCCACGGGATCGGCACGCGGCAGCCGTCGCGCCCGTAGCGCTCGCCCTCGGTGCGGAACCAGGTCGGATCCTGGCGCGCGTCGTCGGGGAGGTCGATGACCTCGGGCAGGCCCAGCTCCTCGCCCTGGTACAGGTACGCGGATCCGGGCAGCGCCAGCATGAGCGTGGTCGCGGCGCGGGCGCGGCGCAGACCCACCACGGGGTCCGGCTTGCCCTTCGAGAGCGGGCCGATGCCGTGGCCCTGCGGGTGCTCGGCGCCGAGCGCGAGGCGCGACGCGTGGCGGATCACGTCGTGGTTCGAGAGCACCCAGGTGGTGGGGGCGCCGACGCCGCCGAACGCCTCGAACGACACGTCGATCACCTCGTGCAGCTGCTCGGCGTCCCACTCCGCCATCAGGTAGGGGAAGTTGAACGCCTGGTGCATCTCGTCGGGGCGGACCCAGAGGGCCGTCTCCTCGGCCGTCGGCATCCACGCCTCGGCGCACAGCGCCCGGTCGCCCGGGTACTCCTCGAGCAGGCGGTGCCAGTCGCGGTAGATCTCGTGCACGCCCTCCTGGCCCCAGTAGGGCACGGGCTCCTGACCGCCCATGGAGTCCGAGTCCTCCGGCGGCATGTAGTCGGGCAGCTCGTCGTGCTTGACGAGGCCGTGGGCCACGTCGACGCGGAACCCGTCGACGCCGCGGTCGAGCCAGAAGCGCAGGATGCGACGGAACTCCTCCTGGACCTCGGGGTTCGCCCAGTCGAAGTCGGGCTGCGACGAGTCGAACAGGTGGAGGTACCACTGCCCGGGCCGGCCGTCGGCCTCCGTGATGCGGGTCCACGCGGGCCCGCCGAACACGGACTGCCAGTTGTTCGGGGGCAGCTCGCCGTCCTCGCCCTGGCCGTCGCGGAACATGTACCGCGCGCGCTCGGGGCTGCCGGGCGCCGCCGCCAGCGCGGCCTGGAACCACGCGTGCTGGTCGGACGAGTGGTTCGGGACGAGGTCCACGATCACACGGATGCCGCGCTCGTGCGCCGCTGCGAGCATCGCGTCGAAGTCGGCGAGCGTGCCGAACAGCGGGTCGACGTCGCAGTAGTCGGCGACGTCGTAGCCGGCGTCCTTCTGCGGCGAGGTCATGAAGGGCGAGAGCCAGATGGCGTCGACGCCGAGGTCGCGCAGCGCGTCCAGGCGCGACGTGATGCCCGGCAGGTCGCCGATCCCGTCGCCGTTCGCGTCGGCGAAGGAGCGGGGATAGATCTGGTAGATCGCGGCGGTGCGCCACCACTCGCGGGGGGAGGCCTGGGCGGCCGGCGCCGACTCGACGCTGAGTTCCACGGAAGTCATGGAATCGGACTCTACGGGAAACTCCCGGTGTATGGAAACGCTTGCAGTTCAGGTTCGCCCAGGTGTGCATCACGAATCCGTATCGAACGGCCGATTGCGCAGATCCGGTGGTTTGCGGATCGCCCCACGGCATGCAACCCTGTAACCGCTTGCAGAAACCTGGCAGGGCTGCCGGGGCGAAAAGGAAGGGCACACACCAATGAAGGTGAACAGCAGGGGCCGCGCCATCGCGGCTTTCGCGGTCGCGACGACGCTCGGTCTCGCCGGCTGCTCGTCGGCGGCGCCGCAGGGCGGCGAGACCTCGGCTCCCGCGGACGGCGGGGGAGCCACCTCGACGCTGACCGTCTGGGTCGACGCCGACCGCGCCGGCGTCCTCGCGGACCCCGCGGCCGACTTCGAGGCCGAGACCGGCGTCAAGGTCGAGCTCGTGCAGAAGGACTTCGGCGAGATCCGCGACCAGTTCGTGTCGCAGGTCCCCACCGGCAAGGGCCCGGACATCGCCGTGGGCGCGCACGACTGGCTCGGCACGCTCGTCACCAACGGCGTGGTCGCCCCGATCGAGCTCGGCGACAAGGCCGAGGAGTTCGAGAAGGTCGCCACCGACGCGTGGACGTACGACGGCAAGGTCTACGGCGTGCCGTACTCGATCGAGAACATCGCCCTGATCCGCAACACCGAGCTCGCGCCCGAGGCGCCCGGCTCGTTCGACGAGATGGTGCAGATGGCCGAGGCCGCCGGCACCGAGTACAAGGTGCTCGTGGGCCTCGACCCGGCCGCGGGCGACCCGTACCACATGTACCCGTTCCAGACCTCGTTCGGCGCCCCCGTCTTCGGCACCAACGCCGATGGCACCTACAACGCCGACGACCTGCAGATCGGCAACGAGGGCGGCACGCAGTTCGCCCAGTGGCTCGCCGAGCAGGGCGCCGCCGGCGTGTTCAACCCGAACCTCGACGGCGACCTGGCCCGCGAGGCGTTCAACGCGGGCAAGGCCCCGTTCTACGTCACGGGCCCGTGGAACGTCCCGTCGGCGCAGGAGGC
This sequence comes from Microbacterium sp. MEC084, assembly GCF_004514465.2. Classification (NCBI taxonomy): domain Bacteria; kingdom Bacillati; phylum Actinomycetota; class Actinomycetes; order Micrococcales; family Microbacteriaceae; genus Microbacterium; species Microbacterium sp. MEC084. The sequence goes on from NZ_MYFP02000004.1 coordinate 62,481, forward strand.
CGGCATCGATGTCGCGGTCGACCCGATCCCGGCTCCGGGCCCGGACCCGGCGCAGCCCTTCGTGGGCGTGCAGGGCTTCTTCCTGAGCGCGAAGAGCGAGAACGTCGTCGCCGCGACCAACTTCCTCACGAACTACGTGGGCTCCGAGGAGGTCCAGACGGCCCTCTACGAGGTCGGCGGACGCGCTCCGGCGCTGACGGCGGCGTTCGAGGCCGCCGTGGCCGACGACCCGATCGTGGCCGGCTTCGGCCAGGTGGGTGCGGCGGCCGTGCCCATGCCGAGCATCCCCGAGATGGGTGCCGTGTGGGAGTTCTGGGGCGTCACCGAGACGGCCATCATCAAGGGCGAGGGCGACCCGGCCGAGCTGTGGAAGAAGATGTCCGACGACATCGCCGCAGCCGTCGCGGGCTGATCCGCCGCAGCGCGCATCGACCGGATGGCGGGGCCTCCACGGGCCCCGCCATCCGTCCGCCACACCCCATCCCTCGGCTCAGGAGACCCGCATGACCTCGGCCCCTCTCGCCACCCGCGAGCGCGATTCCCGCCGCGCCGCCCGCATCGCCGAAGCGGCGAGCGGCGGCTGGAAGCTCGTGCTGTTCAAGATCATCGCGCTCGGCATCATCGACGCGATCGCCGTGTACGCGGCCCTCGTGCTGTTCGCGAGCGGCGACGTCGTGGTCGGCACGATCGTCGTGCTGGCGACGATCCTCATCAACGTCGTCTACTTCCGGCGCGGCAGCCTTCCGGCGAAGTACCTCATCCCGGGCCTGATCTTCCTGCTGGTCTTCCAGATCTTCGTGGTGCTCTACTCGGGCTACGTCGCCTTCACGAACTACGGCACGGGGCACAACAGCACCAAGGAGGACGCGGTCGAGGCGATCCTGCTGCAGAACCAGGATCGGGTGCCCGACTCGCCCTCCTACCCGCTCACGGTCGTCGAGGGCTTCGCGGGCGAGCTGTCCTTCCTCGTCACGACGCCGGACGGCGAGGCGATGCTCGGCGGCGCCGAGCGGCCGCTGGAGGAGGTGCCCGACGCCGAGTTCGACGGCGGCAAGGCCGTCGCGGCCCCCGGGCACACGTCCCTCGACTTCCAGGGCCTGCTGGCCCGCCAGGGAGACATCACGTCGCTCGCGGTGCCGCTCAGCGACGACCCCAACGACGGCACGCTGCGCACGCAGGACGGCCTGACCGCGTTCTCCTACGTCTCGCGCTACGTCTACGACGACGCCGCCGAGACCATGACCGACTCGCAGACCGGGGCCGTGTACAGCGACCGCGGCACGGGCGCGTTCGTGGCGGAGGACGGCACGGAGCTGCTGCCGGGATGGCGCATCAACGTCGGCGTCGACAACTTCGTGCGCGCGTTCAGCGACGAATCGATCCGCGGCCCGTTCCTCGGCGTGACGGTGTGGACCTTCGTCTTCGCGTTCCTCTCGGTCGCGACGACCTTCCTGCTCGGCCTGTTCCTGGCGATCGTGTTCAACGATCCGCGCATGAAGAGCAAGAAGTACTACCGCGTGATCATGATCCTGCCGTACGCCTTCCCGGGCTTCCTGTCCGCGCTGGTGTGGGCGGGCATGCTGAACCAGGAGTTCGGCTTCGTGAACACGGTGCTGCTCGGCGGCGCCGACGTGCCGTGGCTCACCAACGAGTGGCTGGCCAAGCTCAGCATCATCATCGTGAACCTGTGGCTCGGCTTCCCCTACATGTTCCTCGTGACGACCGGCGCGCTTCAGTCGATCCCGGACGAGCTGACGGAGGCCGCGCAGATGGACGGCGCGACGCCGTTCCAGGCGTTCCGGATGATCAAGCTGCCGCTGCTGCTCGTCTCGGTCGCGCCGCTGCTGATCTCGTCGTTCGCGTTCAACTTCAACAACTTCAACCTGATCTACATGCTCACTGGCGGCGGGCCGCGCGACGTGGCCGCCGGCATCAACGTGGGCAGCACGGACATCCTGATCTCGATGGTCTACAAGGTCGCGTTCGTGGGCGCCAACCGCGACTACGGGCTCGCGAGCGCGTTCTCGATCATCATCTTCGTCCTGGTCGCGACCATCTCGGTCATCGCGTTCCGCCGCACCAAGACGCTCGAGGAGCTGAACTGACATGGCCGACATCTCGATCACGCGCGACCTCGCGCAGAGCGCTCCCGCCGGCGGCGACGCCACCCGCCTGCTGACCACGGTCGACGAGGGCGGCGCGCCGCACCCCAAGCGCCCCTTCAAGGTGTGGTTCAGGCAGACCGGATGGCGCCACATCATCGGTCTCGCGATGCTCGTGTTCGCGGCGTTCCCGCTGCTGTACGTGCTGTCGGCGTCGCTCAACCCGGGCGGCACGCTCGTCACCGCGAACTCGCTGTTCTCGAATGTCAGCCTCGGCAGCTACGTCGAGCTGTTCAACCGACCGCAGCAGCCGTACGCCGCGTGGTTCCTCAACACGCTGGTGATCGGGCTGGTGTCGGCCGCGGGCACCGTGCTCCTGGGCGCGCTCGCCGCGTATGCGTTCTCGCGCATGCGCTTCACCGGGCGCCGGTTCGGCCTGATCACCCTGCTGCTGGTGCAGATGTTCCCGCAGCTGCTGGCGATGGTCGCGATCTTCCTGCTCATGTCGGCGATCGACGAGATCTTCCCGGGCTTCGGCCTGAACAGCCAGATCGGTCTGATCATGATCTACCTGGGCGGCGCGCTCGGCGTGAACACCTACCTCATGTACGGCTTCTTCAACACCGTGCCGGCGTCGATCGACGAGGCCGCGAAGCTGGACGGCGCCGGCCACGCGCGCATCTTCTTCACGATCATCCTGCGACTGGTCGCGCCGATCCTGGCGGTCGTCGGCCTGCTGTCGTTCCTCGGCACCATGAGCGAGTTCGTGATCGCGTCGGTCATCCTCGTCGACCCCGAGAAGCAGACGCTCGCGGTGGGCCTGTATCAGTTCATCTCGCAGGAGACCTCGCGGAACTGGAGCGTGTTCGCCGCCGGTGCCGTGCTCGCGGCCATCATCCCCGTGGCGCTGTTCCTGGCGCTGCAGCGCTTCATCGTGGGCGGCCTCACGGCCGGCTCGGTGAAGTGACCGCCGCGCCCGCCCGACCCTCCCGAGACTCCGCCCGCTTCACTTCGGCGCGTCCCGCGCGCCCGGAAAGGCCCCGCATGTCGCTCCTCCTGCCGCACCACGACGGCTCGCCGCTCTACGTGTCGAACTCCGCCCCGGAGCTGGGCGAGGTGGTGCGCGTCCGTCTGCGCGTGCCCGAGGGCTACGGGCCGCTGCGCGCGGTGCGCACGCGCTCGAACCCCGACCACGAGCCCGAGTGGACCGACGCCGAGGTGATCGGCGAGGCCGACGGGTGGACGTGGTGGGAGGCGCCCGTCACGGTGGGCAACCGCCGTCACGGGTATCGCTGGCTGCTCGTGCACGAGGACGGCACGGTCGAGTGGCTGAACCAGACCGGTCTGCACCGGATCGAGACGCTCGACGCCGAGGACTTCGCGCTGGTCGCGTACCCCGCCCCGCCGGCGTGGCTCAACGACGCCGTGATGTACCAGATCTTCCCGGACCGGTTCGCCCGCTCGGCCGCGGCCGACGAGCGCGAGACGCCCGAGTGGGCGATCGCGGCGGCGTGGGACGAGCCCGTCGACCCCGTGATGCCGGGCCGCAGCCAGCAGTTCTACGGCGGCGACCTCGACGGCATCGTCGAGCACCTCGACCACCTCGAGCGGCTGGGCGTCGATCTGATCTACCTCACCCCGGTCTTCCCGGCCGCGTCGAACCACCGCTACGACGCCGCGAGCTTCGAGCGCGTCGACCCGCTGCTCGGCGGGGACGAGGCGTACGTCCGCCTGATCGAGGCCGCGCACGCGCGCGGCATGCGGGTGATCGGCGACCTCACGAGCAATCACTCGGGCGATCGGCACGAGTGGTTCCAGGACGCGCTGGGCAACCCGGGCGCCCACTCCGAGCGGTTCTACTACTTCCGCGACGAGGGCAACACCGAGTACGAGTCGTGGCTCGGCACGCCGACCCTGCCGAAGTTCGACTGGTCGTCGATCGAGCTGCGCCAGCGCTTCATCACGGACGGCGACTCGGTCGTCGCGCGCTGGCTCAAGCCGCCGTTCGGGATCGACGGATGGCGCATCGACGTGGCCAACATGACCGGCCGCCTCGGCGACGTCGACCTGAACGCCGAGGTGCGGCAGCTGCTGCGCGAGACCATGCTCGAGATCAACCCCGACGCGGTGCTCCTGGGCGAGTCCACGAACGACGCCGCGAGCGACCTGCAGGGCGACGGATGGCACGGGGCGATGACGTACCCGGCGTTCACCCGCCCGCTGTGGGGCTGGCTGTGCCGGCCGACCGGGGCGCCGTACCTCGACGCGCAGGGCGTCGAGCGCACCGAGCCGTGGTTCTTCGGCCAGCCGATCGGCGGCATCCCGCGCTACAGCGCTCGCGACTTCGTCGACGCCATGACGCGGTTCACGGCCGGCATCCCGTGGCGCGTCCGGCTTGGCAACATGCAGGCGCTCGACACGCACGACACCGCGCGGTTCGCGACGAACGCGCCGGACGACGTCGTGCCGGTCGCGGTGGGCCTGTCGATGACGCTGCCGGGTGTCCCTGTGCTGTTCGCCGGCGACGAGTTCGGCCTGGTGGGGGAGGACGGCGAGATCGCGCGCACCCCGATCCCGTGGGGCACCGAGGATGCCCCCGGCACCGCCGAGCGACTGGCGCTGTACCGCGACCTCATCGCGCTGCGCCGCGCGCACCCGGTTCTCGGGACGGGCGGCCTGCGCATCCTGGCCGTCGGCGACGAGGGCTTCGCGTTCGTACGCGAGTCGGCCGAGGAGACCGTCCTCGTCGTGGCTGCGTCGGGATCGTTCGAGGCCGCCCTGGACGAGGCCCTCGTGCCCGGGCTCGCGCGCGCCGAGCGGCTGTACGGCGACCTCGAGCTCGAGGGCGGCGTCGTGCGCGCCGGCGGGCCGGCGTTCGCGGCCTGGGCGCTCCCGGGCGTCGCGGTCCCGGAAGGCGGTGCCTCGTGAGCGCGGCACCCGAACGCTACGAGCGCCGCAGCGCGGATCTCGCCGAGGCGGTGCGCGCGCATCCCGACCTCATCGGGCTGGTGCTGCTCGGCTCGGCCTCCGACGAGGCGGTCGCGCGCCGCGACGAGTGGTCGGATCACGACTTCTTCGCGCTCGTGCGGCCGGACGCGGGACGCTCCGTGCGGCCCGACCTGTCGTGGCTGCCCGACCAGGACGCGCTCGTCCTGACCGCGCGCGAGGGCGAGATCGGCTTCGTCGCGGTGTACGACGACGGGCACGTCATGGAGTTCGCGGTCGCCGAGCCGGATGAGCTCGCCGGCGCCCTCGTGAACGAGGCGACCGTCGCGGTGGACGACGAGGACGGCACCACGGCTGCGCTCGTGGAGCGCGGCCGGGCGAATGCCGCGGCCGGCGACCGCATCGACGTCGGCAACGAGGCGCGCCTCGTGCTCGTGAAGCTGTTGATCGGGGTGGGTCGCGTGCGGCGGGGCGAGGTGCTCGTGGGCGGGCAGTTCATCCGCGGCTGGGCGGTGCAGTCGCTGGCCCGCGCGCTCCGCGGGCGTTTCCCGCAGCGCTCGAGCGACGCGCGCGACCGCATCGACGCGCTGCGCCGGTTCGAGCTGGACTTCCCGGACTGGGCGGCGCGCATCGCGGACGCTCTCGCGCTTCCCGCTGAGGACGCGGCGCGGGAGCTGTTCGCAATCGCGCGCGAGGCGCTCGACGACGGCGGGCCCGGTTTCCCCCGCGCGGCCGCCGACGCCGTCGCCCGCCGGCTGGGCTGGTGACGACGGCGGGCTCGTAGGCTGAACCCCGTGTCCGATGTGTGGGTCGCCGACGTCCTCGGCGAGGGGTTCGAGCAGCGGACCCTCCCGCTGGGCGCGGACGAGGAGGGCGAGGTCGTCGCCACCCTGGTCCGGCACCTGCCCGCGCGGCGCCGGCCCTGGAGCCGGCCGCGCCTGCTCGAGGACGTGGATGTGCTGTACGTGCACGGCTGGTCGGACTACTTCTTCCAGCGTCGGCTCGCGCGCTTCTGGACCGACCGCGGCGCCCGCTTCTTCGCGCTCGATCTGCGCAAGTACGGGCGGAGCCTGCGCGAATGGCAGACCCCCGGATACGTGACGGACCTCGCGACGTACGACGAGGACATCCGGGCCGCGCTCGACGCGCGCGGCGACAGCGTCGGCAGGCGGCTCATCCTGCTCGGCCACTCGACCGGCGGGCTCGTGCTGAGCCTGTGGGCCGGGCGCCATCCCGACGCGGCGGCGGCGCTCATCCTCAACAGCCCGTGGCTGGAGTTCCAGCTGAGCGCCGTGGCGCGCACCGCCCTCTCGCCGGTGGTCGAGCTGCGTGCCCGACTGCGCCCGCTCGACAGGATCCGGATCACGGATCACGGCTTCTACTCGCGCGCGCAGGAGGAGGCGGCGGACCCTGACGATCCGGTCACGATCGACCCCGACTGGCGTCCCGCAGGCGGGTTCCCGGTCTACGCCGGGTGGATGGACGCGATCCTCGGCGGCCATAACGCGGTGGCCCGCGGGCTCGGCGTCCGCGCGCCCGTCTGCGTGCTGCTGTCTGCGCGCAGCACGCTGCCGGTCCGCTGGAGCGACGACCTGACCCGCTCCGACACCGTGCTCTACGTCGAGGACGTCGCGCGCGCCGCGCTGCGGCTCGGGTCGTCCGTCACGGTCGAGCGCCTCGACGGCGCGCTGCACGACGTGTTCCTGTCGCGGCCCGAGGTGCGCCGCGACGCGTACGCGCGCCTGGACTGCTGGGTCCGAGCGTTCGCGGCGGCGACCGCCGGCTCCTGAGTCCGTCCGGGCTCAGCGGCCGAACTGGGCGCGCACCAGGCGCTCGGCGGCGCCCGCGTCGCGCGAGACGAGCGCCTCGCGCAGCTCCGCGTAGTTCTCGCGCAGCTCGTCGTCGCCCAGCACGGGCCCGATGTGGTTGAGGTTGCGCTCGAGCGCCACGTCGAGGTCGTCGAGATGCTGGCTGTAGACGCTCTGCGGCAGGGTCGACGCGATGTACCGCGAGAAGGCGATCCGCGCCGCGATCGACGTCTCGGTGTCGCCGAGCGCGTCGGCCATGCCGTCGAGCAGCTCGAGTGCACGGGTGCGCTCGTCGTCCGTGAGCCGCGTCGCGGCGATGTGGATGTCGTTGCCGAGCTTGTAGGCCGCGTACGCCATCGAGTGGCGGATGACCTCCTCGGTCACCTCGGTCACCCGCGTGTAGCGGCTCGGCATCATCTCGACGAGCCCGATGCGCTCGAGGCGCTGCAGCGCCTCCCGCACGGGCATGCGCGAGACCTGCAGCTGCTCGGCGAGCTCGGCGTCGCGGATGCGCTCGCCGGGGTCGAGCTGGCCCTCGATGATCGCGCGGCTCAGATGCTGGAAGACGGCGTCCGCCAGCAGACGCTTGCCCGAGTCGATCGGTGCGAACCCGTCCATCCGAATCCTCAGCGGTAGTTGATGAACTGGAGGTCGATGTCGAGGTCGGCCGCCTTCAGCAGGCGGATGACCTCCTGCAGGTCGTCGCGGCTCTTGCTCGAGACGCGCAGCTCGTCGCCCTGGATCTGCGACTTGACGCCCTTGGGCCCCTCGTCGCGGATGATCTTGCCGATCTTCTTGGCGTTCTCCTGCGAGATGCCGTCCTTGAGGCTGGAGACGAGCTTGAACTCCTTGCCGCTGGCGGTCGGCTCGCCTGAGTCGAGGCTCTTGAGCGAGATGCCCCGCTTGATGAGCTTGGACTGGAACACGTCGAGCACGGCCTTGGCCCGCTCCTCGCTGTTGGCGGTGATCAGGATCTGCTCGCCGCTCCACGCGATCGAGGCTCCGGTCCCCTTGAAGTCGTAGCGCTGCTCGACCTCCTTGCGGGCCTGGTTGAGGGCGTTGTCCGCCTCCTGCTTGTCAACCTTGCTGACGATGTCGAAGCTGCTGTCGGCCATGCGGGCCAGCCTACTGCGCGCGCTTCGTAGACTGCTGGGCGAAAGCCATCCGACATCCGGGAGGTCGTATGCGCCCGCTCACCGAATCCGAGCTGCGCGGCTCGTTCGTCAACGCCGATCCGGCGGACGTCGCCCTCATGACCCTGCCGCACGACTTCGTGCTGACCGAATGGGATCACCTCGACTTCCTCGCCTGGCGCGATCCCCGCTCGCGCGGGCGCGGCTACATCGTCGCCGAGGTCGACGGTGCCCCGACCGGCGTGCTGCTGCGCGCGGCCGAGGGATCGTCGCGCGCCCGATCGGCTTTCTGCAACATCTGCCGCACGATGCAGCCCGGCAACCAGGTCTCGCTGTTCACGGCCCGCAAGGCCGGCACGGCGGGCGCGCACGGCGACAGCGTCGGCACCTACATGTGCGCCGATCTGTCGTGCCACGAGAACGTCCGCCTCGCCATGCCTCTCGCGCCGAACGAGTACCGGGGCAGCGTCGACATGAAGATCGACGGCACGAAGCGCCGCACGCGCGAGTTCGTGGCCCGCGTGCTCGAGACGGCGGCCTGACCGGCGCCCCGGTGGCCGCCGCGCCCGGTCGCACGGCACGATTTCGACCCTGCGCCGTGTGCGGGTAATATGGACGTTTGCGCCTCCGGTTGTCTGGAAAAGTCGGTCGGGTGCGCATGGCAAGTTGCCCGAGCGGCCAAAGGGAGCTGACTGTAAATCAGCCGCGTAATGCTTCGGGGGTTCGAATCCCTCACTTGCCACCGGATGGACGAAGGCCGACCCGCACGGGTCGGCCTTCGTCGTTCCCGGGAGAGCCTGCTTCCGCGGTCGCGCGCGACGTGTCCTCCGAAAGGCCCGGTGTGCGGGAGAGGGTCCGCGTGCCAGGATGACTGCGCGGGCCGTGGGGGCGCGCGAGAAGGGGGATCTCCATGTCGACTCCGCACGCGGGCGCACCGCAGGACCGGCCGGCACCGCAGCCGACGCCGGGAACGGCGCCGGAGGGAACGGCGCCGGCTCAGGAGAAGATGCCGCTGATGCTCCGCGGCGCCATCTGGGTCGCGATCGGCGCGCTCATCGCGGCCGCCCTGGTCTGCGTCGTGTGGGTCCTGATCGGCGACCAGAACGGGCTGATCGGCAAAGCGTTCCTGACGATCCTGCTGCTGGCCGCGTTCGCCGGCGTCGCGCTGCTGGACGCCAACCTCGCGGCACGCCGCCCCAGCTGGCTCGTGATCGCCAGCATGGCGACGTGGGTGATCGCCCTGCTGGTCGGCGCGGTCAAGATCTGGTCGCCCGAGCATGTCGACGAGTACGGGTACGCCTCGTACGAGCCGGTCGAGCGGGTCTGGCACCTCATCCTCACGATCGGCGTCCTGCAGCTCGCGCTGCTGCACCAGCGGCTGTTCTGGCGCGCCCACGCGCGCTACGTCACCACGTTCACGCGCGCGATCGCCCTCGTGACCTCGGCGCTGCTCGGGATCCTCGTGCTGCTGCTCGTGTTCTACCTGGCGTTCCCCGATGCGTTCGACTACCCGGAGCTGTACTGGCGGTTCGTCGTCGCCCTGGCGATCCTGGTCGCGGTCGGAACGACGCTCATCCCGCTGCTGAATGCGCTGTTCGCCCCGCGACCCCGGCCCGTCGCTCCGCACGGCGTCGCGGGCGCCGGATTCGTCCCGCCGGCCGCGCCCGTCCTTCAGTGGCCGACCTACGCCGACGGCCGCACCCCGCTGCCCGTGCTGCCCGACGGCTCGCCGGACTGGAACGCGTACTACACGGGCGTGCCGTCGGTGCCGCAGGCGCCCATGGCGCCGCACGCCGCGCCGCCGCAGGCGGCTCCCGCCCCGCAGGGACAGCCCGCGCCGGGTCCCGGCTCGCACGCGGCCCCGCCGGCGCCGCCGCTCCCGCCGCAGGCGCCCCGATACCCCGAACAGCCTCCGACCGTTCAGCCGCCGCGCTGACCGGCGGCGATAGCGTGGGGGCATGACGACGCCCCTCGAGCTGCACGACATCGCCCTCGAGATCGCGACGGAGGCGGGCGAGCTCGCCCGGCGCCGGCGCGGCGAGGGGGTGTCGATCGCCGCGAGCAAGTCGACCATCGCCGACATCGTCACCGAGGCGGACCGCGAGGTCGAGGCGCTCATCCGCGACCGCCTCGCGCAGGCGCGCCCGGAGGACGGGTTCCTCGGTGAGGAGTCCGGCGACGCGGGCGGGACCAGCGGAGTGACCTGGATCGTGGATCCGATCGACGGCACGGTCAACTACGCCTTCGGCATGCCGTCGTACGCCGTGAGCATCGCGGCGGTCGAGGGGTCGGTGCATCCGGGGGAGTGGCGCGCCCTCGCCGGAGTGGTCCACGCGCCCGCGCTCGGCGAGACCTTCCGCGCGGCGGCGGGCGAGGGCGCCTGGCTGGGAGAGGAGCGCCTGGCCGTGACCGAGCACACCCCGGCGGGCGCGCTGATCGCGACCGGCCTGGGCTACGACCAGAGCACGCACGCCGGCGACCTCGAGGTGCTATCGCGGGTCATGCCGCTCGCGCGCGACATCCGTCGGATCGGCGCCGCCTCGCTCGACCTCGCCTTCGTGGCCGCCGGTCGGCTTGACGGGTACTTCGAGCGCGGGCTCCAGCCGTGGGACCTGGCCGCCGGCCGGCTGCTCGTCGACGAGGCCGGGGGACGCACCGGGTGGTTCGAGCCCGACGAGCACGGACGGGCGCTGACGATCGTCGCCGGACCGGAGCTCTACGAGCAGCTCCGCAGCCGCATCCTGGGCTGATCCGCGCGGGCCGTTCTCCACAGGCCCGCAGGCCGGGATCCCGCCACATGGCGTTTTCAGCCGGAACCCGATAGTGTTTATCCAATCGTTACTCTGTCGCCCGAGACAGGGCAGCGGTCTCCCTCCCGTGCAGGCGCGCCGTCCTCCCCGTTCGCGGCGCCTACCGAAAGATCCTCTGTGCCCTTCGACGTCCCCTCGGCTGAGCCCGCGCCCACGCGCCGCTCTCGCCGCGTCGCAGATACGCGCCCCGTATCCCAGGCGCCGCTGACGCGCCGCCAGCTGCGCGCACTCGGCGCCGACGGCGCCCACCGCACTCCCGAGTCCGACCTGCCTGCCGTGCCCGCGCCCGAGGCGCCGGTGCGGCACATCCGTTTCGAGGCGGATGCCGAGCCCGCGGCCGCCGCGCCGCAGGCCGAGCCCGTGACGATCGCCGAGACGGTGACCCGGGCCGAGGAGCCTGCGGCCGAGGCCCCCGCCGACGAGAAGCCGCTGCCCGAGGACCCGGTCGACCTGTTCATCGAGGCCGCGCGCGCCCTGAACTTCACGGGTGAGGCGCCGGTCGCCTCGGTCGAGCCGAGCCCGGCCCTCGAGGCCGAGCCGCAGACGGGCGCCCACCACGTCGCCCGCCGCCGCCCCTCCGCCTTCCGTCGCGTCGTGACGGTCGCGGCGTCGATCAGCGCGTTCGGCGTGGTCGGCCTGCTCGCGGTCGGCATGACGACCCCGATCACGGCCCTCGCCTCCGACGTGGACCTCTCCGCCGCCACCACCGCGATCAGCGCCGAGGGCGCCGAGGATGCGGCGGAGGAGGAGATCCAGGCCTTCGTCGCGCCCGCCGAGGTGCAGAACGCGCAGATCGAGCGCGCCAGCGGCTACGAGACCGCGACCTTCGCCGAGCTCGCGGCCGTGACGGGCATCAACACCGCCAACGCGGTGTACGTCAACGACCCGACCGCCGACATCCAGTGGCCCATCGTGCTCGGCACGAGCATGTCGTCGGCGTTCGGCCAGCGCTGGGGCCGCCTGCACGAGGGCATCGACTTCACGCCCGGCAACGGTGCGCCGATCCAGGCGATCGCCGACGGCACGGTGCGCGTCGCGACCGAGGCGGGCGGCGCGTACGGCGTGCACGTGTACATCGACCACGTCATCGACGGCCAGGTCATCTCGAGCCACTACGCGCACATGCAGTACGGCTCGCTCAACGTGGTCCCCGGCCAGCAGGTCGAGGTCGGCGACGTCCTCGGCGTCGTCGGAAACACGGGCCGCTCGTTCGGCGCGCACCTGCACTTCGAGCTGCGTCTGCCGGGCGGTCAGGCCATCGACCCGATGCCGTGGCTCAAGGAGCACGCCGGCACGCACTACCCGAAGGGCCAGGTCGAGGAGACCGTCGGCGAGGCCGCGGACGCCGCCGAGAATGCGGTCGAGGGGGTCGCCGGCGAGTGAGACTCGCGCGGGCGCGCACTCGGTTTCGAGGACGGGCCCGGAGGGTGATATCCTCTTCTGGTTGCCCCGATGCGGGCAGCACGCCCCGATAGCTCAGTGGCAGAGCACTTCCATGGTAAGGAAGGGGTCGTCAGTTCAATCCTGACTCGGGGCTCTCGACATCCGCCGGATGTCTGCGCGGCGGAGTAGCTCAGTTGGTGAGAGCGCACGACTCATAATCGTGAGGTCGCGGGTTCGAGTCCCGCCTCCGCTACAGCGAAGAAGAAGCGCCCTGCGGGGCGCTTCTTTCGTTTTGAGCGGGTTCTCGCTCGGGGAGGCCTCGCGGCGTTGGGGCGACGTGCTGACGATCCGCACGGACTCTCACCCGAGGAGAACCATGACTGCTGTCGATGCCTCCATGAACGGCGACTGGCTGTTCGATCCCGACCACACCCGCGTCGGCTTCTCGGCCCGGCATGCGATGGTCACCAAGGTCCGCGGCGCGTTCAACGACGTCGAGGGGCGCATCCACGTCGACGTGGACCACCCCGAGAACTCGTGGGTCGAGGTGCGCGTCAAGGTCGCGAGCATCGACACCCGCAGCGCCCAGCGGGACGAGCACCTGCGCAGCGCCGACTTCTTCGACGCCGAGACGTACCCCGAGATCGTGTTCCGCAGCACCGCCGTCGACGAGGTCGATGAGAACGCCCTCAACGTGATCGGCGACCTCACGATCCGCGACATCACGCGCCAGGTCACGATCCCGCTGTCGTTCACGGGGATCGAGCGCGACCCGTTCGGCAACCTCCGCGCGGGCTTCGAGGGCACGCGCCGCCTGGACCGCCGCGACTTCGGCCTCGAGTGGAACGCCGCGCTCGACACGGGCGGCGTGCTTGTCTCCGAGAAGATCACGCTCGAGTTCGAGATCTCGGCCATCAAGGCCGAGGAGGCCATCGAGGGCTGAGGCGCCCCGCCGCTGGTACGCCGCCGTCGCCGGTCACGGACTGAGCGGCGTCAGGCGACCACCCAGGGGAACGCCTTCGCCCTGCTTCGCGCGCCCGAGCGCGAGCGCGACCGGTTGGGCTCGTCCAGTTGTCCGGTGATCTCCTCGCCCAGGTGCACGAGCGTCCCGAAGGACTCGGTCGTCAGCCAGTCGGGACGGAACGCGAACACGAGATCCTCGGTGGCCGTGTTGCCGGATGCGCCGGGGGCGAACGGGCACCCGCCCAGCCCGCCCAGGGCGCCGTCCACGACCGTCGCGCCGCCGTCGGCGGCCGCGGCGGCGTTCGCGACGCCGAGGCCCCACGTGTCGTGCCCGTGGTACACGATCCCGAGCCCGGCGCGCTCGCGTGCCGCCAGAGCGACGCGCTCGCGCACCTCCGCGGGGTGGGCCTGACCGAGCGTGTCGCACACCACCACGTCCACGGCCCCCGCGGTGCGCGGGTCGTTCAGGACGCCCGCGAACCGCTCGATCGGCACCTCGCCTTCGAACGGGCACGTGAACGACGTCGCGATGCACAGCTGCACGCTGCCGCCGACCTCGGCCGCGGCCGCGATGGCGTCGGGCATGGCGGCGAGCGACGTCTCGGTGTCGCGGCCGATGTTCGCCTGGTTGTGGCTGTCCGACGCCGAGAAGCAGTACTGGAAGCGCCGCGCGCCGGCGGCCGCGGCCTTCTCGACGTGACGCGGTGTCGCGACCCACACCCACACGCGGTCGCGCTCCTCCGGCGTGAGCGCCGCGATGACGTCCAGGGTGTCGGCGAGCGTCGGCACGAGATCTGGCCGCGCCATGGAGCCGACCTCGATGTGCTCCAGGCCCAGCGCGAACAGCTCGCGCACGAGCCGGACCTTGCGCTCCGTGGGGAGAGGCTTGCCTGCCAGCTGCAAGCCGTCGCGGAGCGTCACGTCGCGGTACTGCAGCGTCATCGGAGTGCCTCCTCGTAGGCGTCGATCCTGGCGTCGTCCCAGCCGAGCTCGGCAAGGATCTCACGCGTGTGCTGGCCCAGGTCGGGGCCGACGTGCGAGATCGGCAGCGAGCGGCCGCCGAAGACCGGCACGATGCCCGGGAACCCGACGGCCGGTCGCACGCCAGCGCCGTCGTCGACGTCGAACCGCTGGATCATGTCGCGCGCCGCGTACTGCTCGTCCGTGCAGACGTCCTCGGCCGTGTAGATCGGGCCCGACGGCACGCCCGCCGCATCCAGGATGCGCAGCGCCTCCGCGCTGGGCAGCGTCGCGGCCCACCCGCCGATCGCGTCGTCGAGCAGATCGCGAGCCTCCCAGCGCCCCTCGTTCGACTGCAGCGCCGGATCCTTCGCGAGATCGTCGCGGCCGATCGCCGTCATGTAGCGCTGATAGATCGAGTCGCCGTTGCCTGCCACGACGATGCTCTTCCCGTCCGCGCAGAGGTATGCGTTCGACGGGGCGATGCCCTGCATCCGGCCCCCGGTGCGTTCGCGGCGGATACCGTACGCCTCCCACTCGGGCACGAGCGACTCGGTCACCGAGAGCATCGCCTCGTTGAGCGCGACGTCGACCACGCGCTCGTCGAACGGCGTCTCGGCGAGCTGTCCGGCATCCCGGAGTCGCGCGTACAGCGACATCACCACGCCGAATGCCGCGTAGATGCCGGCGATCGTGTCCCCGATCGAGACGCCCGTACGGCTCGGCGGGCGTCCCGGCTCGCCGACCAGCTCGCGGAAGCCGCCGTACGCCTCAGCGACTGCCGCGAAGCCCGGGCGGTTGGACAGCGGTCCGGTCTGTCCGAACGCAGAGATGCGCGCCACGACCAAGTCCGGGTTCGTCTGCTCCAACACCTCGCTGGACAGGCCCCAGCGGTCGAGTGTCCCGGGGCGGAAGTTCTCGAGCAGCACATCGGAGTTCCGGATCAGGTCCAGTGCGATCGAGCGGCCCTCGTCATCGCGCAGATCGAGCACGACGGACCTCTTGCCGCGGTTGATCGTCCGGTAGAGCATCGACGTGTCACCGCTCTGCAACCGCCACCGGCGCAACTCGTCGCCCGTACGAGGGCGCTCGACCTTGATCACGTCGGCGCCGAAGTCGGCGAGCAGCCGTCCGGCCGTGGGGGCCGCGATGTAGTTGCCCAGTTCGAGCACTCGGACGCCCTGGAGCGGTCGGAACGGTCGCATCAGATGAACACCGCCAGCAGAAGGGTCATCGCAAGCGCGATCACCGAGGCGAGCGAGACACCCACGGTCACCGTCTTGAGCGCGCCTCGCACGGACTGGCCCAGGAACGACTGCAGCAACCAGAACGTGTTCGACGTGACGTGGATGCAGAACAGTGCGCCGGCGCCGGCCGCGAGCGCGATGAGCAGCGGGTTGAGCCCCAGCGTCGAGGCGACCGGTGCGATGACTCCCGCCGCGGTGATGGCAGAGAGCGTCACCGAGCCGACGGCGATGTGCAGCAGCGCGGCCATGACCCAGACGACGAGGATGGGGGCGAACGTGGTGGCCTGGAAGTAGCCCTGCAGGATGCTGCCCAGGTCGCCTTCGGCGATCACCGCCGCGAGTGACCCGCCCACACCCGTGAGGACGAAGATCTGGCCGCCGTCCTGGAAGCCCTTGACGAGCGACTTCTCGATGCGCTTGGTGCCGATCGCCGACCGGCCGATCACGCCCGTGGCGATCACGGCGAGCAGCAGCGCGATCACGGGGTTGCCGAGGAACTGCATGGCCGCCAGCTCGACTTCCATGACCGTCAGGACGGCCTGGACGGCGATGAGCAGCAGCGCGGCGAGCATGGGGGCGAACAGCAGGATGAGGGGGCGCTCGCGCTGGGTGCGCTCGGCTGTGAGCGTGTGGCCGTGCGGCACGCCGCCGATCGCGGTCCGCACCGTGCCCGTGGGGGTCGTGTCGATGCGTGGCGCGGACGCGGTGTCGACCTTCACGTGCGCGGGTTCGGCCGAGGCGTCCGGGACTGCGTCCTCGACGACGGCCTTCTCGTCGCGCTCGGGTGTCCAGAACCCGAGGCGGAACCCGATCGTCATGAGCAGGATGGTGAGCGCCACGGTGGGCACGACGACCGCGAACCCGCCGATCAGCATGACGCCGAGCGGCACGCCCAGGAGACCCGCGAGTGCGACGGCGGCGAAGCCGGGCACCATCAGGACGATCCCGGCCTCAAGGCCGACCGCGAATGCGACGCCCATGATCCCCGTGCCATAGCGGCCCAGGCGGGGCGCGATGCGGCGGGCCAGGGGAGCGGCGATCACGATCATCACGTCGATGAAGATCGTCTGCAGGTAGGTCGCGAACGAAAGGCCCAGTGCATACGGGACGCCGCGCCTCCCGAATGTCCGCAGGAGTCCGTCGACGAGCCGGGTGATGGCGCCCATCTCGTTCAGCATCGCTCCGATCAGCACGCCCCACGCGATAAGCAGGCCCGCCTCCATCATCACGTCGCCGAAGCCGCGCGTCATCGTGGCGACGGTGTCGGCCGGCCCGAGCCCGGTGAGCAGGCCGATGGCGGCGGCGCCCAGGGCCAGGGCGATGACCGGATTGATGCGGAACCGCACGATCGCGAACACGACCGCGACGATGACGAGCCCGACGACTCCCAATGTGTACCACTCGTTCACGGCGAGCCTCTCCTTTGAAGCTGAGGTGGTCATGTGATTCCACACTGTAGGACGTAACCCACGATGTGGGCAACCCGTCGAACGGACATAGGATCGGCGCATGGCCGAACAGCCGCTCCTCGTGCTCGCCAAGATCACCGCGATCCTGGACGCCTTCACGCTCTCTCAGCCGCTGCGAACGGCCGGCGAGATCCGCGCAGCCACCGGGCTGCCGGCATCGACCACGCATCGTCTGCTGGCAAATCTCGTCGACCACGGCTTCCTCGAGAGGGTTGGGGAGCAGTACCGGATCGGCGTGCGCATGGCGTATTGGGCCGGGCCGGCGGCGCGCAGCCGCGACTTCGTCGAGCTGCTCACCCCCCAGCTGCGCGCGCTGCGCGACGAGACGGGCGAGACGGCATGCTTCTTCCGGGCAGAGCAGGGCTCTCGTGTGTGCATCGGCCTCGCCGAGACACGGCACGGGCTGAAACAGGAGATGTATGTGGGGCGCATCCAGCCCCTGCACGTCGGCAGCTCGGGACGCGTGCTGCTGGCGTGGACCGAGGGGCTGCTCGACCAGATCACGTCGGCGCCGCTGCCCGCGCTGACGGACGCGACCATCACGGACCCCCACGAGCTGCGCCGCGCCGTCGCCCAGACCCGTGCGGCCGGGTACGCCATCACGGTCGGGGAGCGCCTCGAGGCGGCGTCCGGCCTCGCCGCTCCGGTATTCGATCAGCACTCGGCGCTCGTCGGCGCACTGACCGTCATGGGGCCGACCCTGCGCATGCCGATCGAGGTGTGCAAGCAGATGGTCGACTCCGTGGTGAACGCGGCAGACGCGCTCACGGCCGCGTTCGGCGGACGCAAGCCGGCACCCGAGAACTGAGCGGCGTCATGGCCGAGACCTCCGCATACTGGATCCCCGAGAGCGACACGCGCTTCGTGCCCACGGCGCATGTGAGCGGCGCTTGGAACCCCGACGAGCAGCACGTCGCGCCGGCCATCGGACTGCTGACCCACGCGATCGAGCGGGACCGCGACGCGCGCCGCGCCGACGACCTCCGGATCACCCGGCTCGCGGTCGACGTCCTGGGGGTCCTCCGGCTCGAGCCGGTCGAGATCGCCGTCACCGTGCTGCGCACGGGACGCACGATCGAGCTCGTCGAGGCGAGGCTCGCCCAGGACGGGCGCCCCGCCCTCATCGCTCGGGCCTGGCTGGCGGCGGTCTTCGACACGGCGGCGATCTCGGGCACGGCGTTCCCGCCCGTGCCGGCGCGGGACGCCCTCTCGGCGTGGGACCCCGGCGCGGTGTGGCCCGGCGGCTTCGTCCGCTCCCTCGAGGCGCGGCGCGCGCAGGAGGGGCAGGGGCGCGGCGTCACCTGGCTGCGTCCGGTCGTGGGCGTGATCGACGGTCGGGAGGTGAGCCCCACCGCGCGGATCATGGCCATGATCGACGTGGCGAACGGGCTCATGGCGCGGGTGGGCCCCGACGTGGCGATCTTCCCCAGCCTGGACTTCGCGGCGCACCTGCTGCGGGAACCCGAGGGGGAGTGGGTCGCGTGCGACACCACCGCGTCGTTCGGCCCGCGGGGCGCGGGCCTGACCCACAGCGTCCTGCACGACGACCGCGGCCCCTTCGGGACGCTCGCGCAGACCCTCACCGTCCGCCCGCGCTGACCGCGGCGGTCAGCGTCGGGAGGCGACCCGGCGGACCAGCGAGACGACCCCCCACGCGGCGAGCACCCAGGGCCCGGCGACGATGAGCGGGTCCATCCAGTGGTGCTTCACGTCGACGCGACCTCGCCCGAGGCGTGATGCGAGCCCGTGCCGCGTGCGCTCGGCCTCGATCCCCGACTCTGTCACGGGGTCGTCGGGCCGTCCCCTGACGAGGGAGACGAGGTGGCTCTCGACCGCGTCGATCCGGTCGCCGAGCAGGAGCAGCAGCCAGTGCGCGGCCCGGGCCTCGCTGAAGCGATAGGCGTATCGTCGCACGGCGCCCGACAGCCCATGCAGGGGCGCCGCGGTGCCGAACACCGGGGTCAGGCGCGCGTGCTCGATCGAGCGCTCGCGCGGGACCAGCTCCGGCTGCTGCTCGGGCTCCTCCCAGTGCGCGCCCGTCGCGTTCGGGTCGTATCGGAGCTTCGGGTGCGCCGGGCGGTCGGCCGGATCGAGGTCGGCTCCCCATCCGGGGATGCGGTCGCGCAGCTCCTCCGGCGACCGCGTGTGCGTCGGATCCTTCGCGGTGTACGGCATGCGGTGCTCCTCTCTAGGCCGCGTTCGGGATGATGACGGGCTTGATGCAGCCGTCGAGCTTGGCCGAGAACAGGTGGTAGGCCTCGGCGATGTCGTCGAGGGGGATGCGGTGCGTGATGATCTCGCTCGGCTTGAGGTAGCCGTGCCGGATGTGCTCGAGCAGCCGCGGCCACTGCCGCTTCACGGGGCACTGGTTCATCCGCAGCGTCAGCCCCTTGTTGAACGCGTCGCCGAACTTGACCGCCGAGAACATCGGACCGTAGGCGCCCATGACGGACACGTTGCCGCCCTTGCGGACGGAGTCGATGGCCCAGTTCAGCGCGACGGGCGATCCGCCCTGCAGCTTGAGCTTCGCGGCCGTGATGTGCTGCGCGAGGGAGCCGTCGGCCTCGGCCCCGACCGCGTCGATGGCCACGTCGGCCCCGAGGTGGTCGGTCGCCTTCTTCAGCGCCACGACCACGTCGTCGTGCTCGGCGAAGTCCAGCGTCTCGGCGAACGCGAACTCCCGCGCCTTCTCCAGGCGGTAGTCGAGGTGGTCGACCACGATCACGCGACCGGCGCCCATCAGCCACGACGACCTCGCCGCGAACAGGCCCACCGGCCCCGCCCCGAACACCACGACCGTGTCGCCCTCCGCGATCTCGCCCAGCTGCGCTCCGAAGTACCCCGTCGCGAGAGCATCCGTCATCAGGAGCGCGTCGTCATCGTCCAGCCAGTCCGGGATCGTGCTGGGCCCGACATCCGCGAAGGGCACGCGCACGAACTCGGCCTGCCCGCCGTCGTAGCCTCCGCACGTGTGCGAGTAGCCGTAGATCCCGCCGATCGCGGTGGCGTTCGGATTGACGTTGTGGCAGTTCGAGTACAGGCCCCGCGAGCAGAACCAGCACGAGCCGCAGTACACGTTGAACGGCACCATCACGCGGTCGCCGGCCTTCAGGCTCTCGACCGACGGGCCGACCTCGTGGACCACCCCGATGAACTCGTGACCGAACGTCGTCCCGACGCGGGTGTCGGGCATCATGCCGTGGTAGAGGTGCAGGTCCGAGCCGCAGATGGCCGCCCGCGTGACCCGCACGATCGCGTCGTTCGGGTGCTCGACCGCCGGGATGTCCTTCTCCTCGACCCTGACCTTGTACGGGCCGCGATAGACCATCGCCTTCATGGGGGCTCCTCTCTGCGGATCGCGTGTCGCGCCAGGGTCACATCGCGGTTCCGGACGGCTCAAGTGCTTGCCTTCGCGGCCGGGATGTGCCACACGTCCGGGCATCCGTTCCCCTGCGGGACACGGGAGGGGCCGCGACGCGCGATACCGTGGAACAGTGATCGAGGCATGATCGGCGCGCTGAGCGCCCGTGGTCCCCGGGTCATCGTCGTGTTCGTGGCGATCGGCCTCCTCTCCGGATTCCTCTCGGGGCTCTTCGGCGTCGGGGGCGGCACGGTGATCGTCCCGCTGCTGGTCATGCTGGCCGCGTTCGGGCAGAAGCTTGCGTCGGGGACGTCGTCGGCGGCCATCATCCCGACCGCGGCGGTGGGCGTCATCGCGTACGCCGCCAATGGGGACGTCGACTGGATCGCCGCCCTGCTGCTCGCGGCGGGCGCCGTCGTGGGGGCGCAGGTGGGCACGCGGCTGCTCCACCGCCTGTCGGAGCCCGTGCTGCGGTGGTTCTTCGTCGGATTCCTGATCGTCGTGATGATCAGCCTGTTCGTCATCATCCCGTCGCGCGACGCCGAGCTGGTTCTCACGTTCTGGGCCGGTGCCGCGCTCGTGCTGACGGGCCTGGTCACGGGCGTCCTGTCGGGCCTGATCGGCGTCGGCGGCGGCATCGTCGTGGTGCCGGTGCTGATCCTGCTGTTCGGCGCCAGCGACCTGGTAGCCAAGGGCACGTCGCTGCTCATGATGATCCCGACCACCATGTCGGGCACCATCGGCAACATCCGCCACAAGAACGTCGATCTGGTCGCCGGGCTCTGCATCGGCGTCACGGCATGCGTCACCGCGCCCCTCGGCACCCTGGTCGCCAACGTGATCGACCCGCAGGTCGCGAACATCCTGTTCGTGATCTTCCTCGTCGTGATCACGGCTCAGATGACCCAGCGCGCGATCCGCGCGTCCCGCAAGCCGAAGGAGTGAGCCCGGCCGGTCGACGGCCCGGTCAGGGGCGGTCGATAGGATGAGCCGGTGCCAGTGAATCCCGAACTGCTCGGTCGCGCATTCCCGCCGACCGCGCCGTACCTCGTCGGACGCGAGAAGGTGCGCGAGTTCGCGCGCGCCGTGTTCGCCGAGGACGCCCAGCACCACGACCCCGAGGCCGCCCGCGCGCTCGGCTACGGCGACGTCGTCGCCCCGCCGACGTTCGCGATGGTGATCCAGGACATGACCCTGCAGCAGCTGCTCGCCGAGCCCGACTCGGGCATCGCGCTGGAGCGCACGATCCACGCGCAGCAGAGCTTCCGCTACACGCGGCCGATCGTCGCCGGCGACGAGCTCACGGGGCAGCTGACCGTCACGGGCCTGCGGGCCATGGGGCAGGGCGCCATGGTCACGAGCGAGGCCGAGATCACCGACGCGGACGGCGCGCACGTCGTCACCGCGACCTCGGTGCTGCTGATCGGGGGAGAGGAATGAGCGCGCTCGACGCCATCCAGGTCGGCGACGTCGTCGCCGAGCGCACGGTGCACCTCACGCGCGAGTCGCTCGTGCGGTACGCGGGCGCTTCCGGCGACTTCAACCCGATCCACTACCGCGACGACGTGGCCGAGCGCGTGGGCCTGCCCGGCGTGCTCGCGCACGGCATGCTCACCATGGGCCTCGCGGTCGAGACGATCGTCCCGTGGCTCGGCGACGCCGGCCGGATCGTCGAGTACGGCGTGCGCTTCACGCGCCCGGTCGTGGTCGACCCGGAGGACGGCGCCGACGTCGCCGTCACGGCGAAGGTCGGCGAGGTCGCCGAGGGCACCGCGCGCATCGACCTCACCGTGACCCACGCCGGCACCTCCGTGCTCGGCAAGGCGCAGGTGCGGGTCCGCACCGCGTGACGTCGATGCCCGAGATCGAGCCGATCCCGCTGCGCAGCCTCACCACCCTGCGCGTCGGCGCTACGCCCGCGCGCATGATCGACGCCCGCACGCAGGACGAGCTCGTCGCGGCCCTCCGCGACGTGTGGGCCGACGGCGGCCCGTGGTTCGTGCTCGGCGGCGGATCCAACCTCCTGCCGGGCGACGAGGCGTTCCCCGGCACGGTGATCCGGATCCTCACCTCGGGCTTCGAGGTCGTCCCCGGCGCACCGGCCGGCTCCGTGCGCCTGCGCGTGCAGGCCGGCCAGAACTGGGACGAGCTCGTCGCCTGGACCGTCGCGCAGGGGCTGTCGGGCATCGAGGCGATGTCGGGGATCCCCGGCACGGCCGGCGCGGCGCCCATCCAGAACGTGGGCGCGTACGGCCAGGAGATCGTCCAGACGCTCGTCGAGGTGGAGCTGATCGACGAGGAGACCGGCGAGGTCTCCACCGTGCCGGCGTCCGAGCTGGGCCTCGGCCCGCGGACCTCGGTGCTGAAGCAGCACTACGGCTCCACCGCCGAGCGCTCCGCCGTCGTCCTGTCGCTCACGCTCGACCTGGTGCACGTCGGTCACGGGCCGCGCCCGATCGAGGACGCGCGCCTGCGCTCGGCGCTCGGTCTGTCGACCGACGACGCGGTGTCCGTGCAGTGGATCCGCGACACCGTGATCACGACCCGCCGCGGCAAGGGCATGGTGCTCGACGACCCGGATCCCGACACGCACAGCGCCGGGTCGTTCTTCAACAACCCGATCGTGGACGAGCACGTCGCGCGCACGCTCCCCGCGGAGTGCCCGCGGTGGCCCATGACGCCGCAGCTCGACACGGTCGCGGTCATCCCGCTGTCCGCGTACGAGGGCTTCGTGCCGCCTCGTCCGCCGCAGGAGACGCTCGTCAAGGTCAGCGCCGCCTGGCTGATCGAGCACTCGGGGCTCGGCAAGGGCTTCCACCTGCCGCGCTCGCGCGCCTCGCTCTCGACCAAGCACACGCTCGCGCTCACCAACCGGGGCGGCGCGACCGCCGGCGAGATAGCGGAGCTGGCGCGCTTCGTGCAGAGCCGGGTGGCAGCGGAGTACGGCATCGTTCTGCAGCCGGAGCCGGTGCTCGTCGGCGTCGAGCTCTGACGGCCATGGCGAAGGTGTCCCGCACGCGCGAGGTGGTCGACCGGCTGCTCGACGCGATCATCGCGGGCGAGCTGCGGGCCAGCGAGCAGCTGCCGCCGGAGGGCGACATCGCGGCGCAGCTCGGGGTGTCGCGGCTCACCGTGCGGGAGGCCGTGCGCCTGCTGCAGGCGCAGGGCGTGATCGTTCAGGTGCCGGGCAGCAGGCACCGGATCGCTCCGGCGTCGGAGTGGACCGGACTGGAGGCCGTCGTGCGGCACGCCCGCACGGAGGGCGCGCGCGAGCGCTCCTCGCTCGAGCTGCTCGAGGTGCGCGTCATGATCGAGACGGGCGCGGCGCAGCTCGCCGCGGAGCGCCGTTCGGCGGACGATCTCGAGGCGCTGCGCGCCGACCTCGAGCGGATGCGGCGGGCCCACGCGGACGGGGACGTCGACCCGTTCGTGGCGGCTGATCTCGACTTCCACGACGTCATCCTGCGCGCCGCCGACAACCGCATCCTGCTGGCCACCATGCGCCCGCTCACCTCGATGCTCGAGGCCACGCGCGCTGAGACCAGCGCCGTGCTCGACATCCGCGAGCACGCGATCGCCGAGCACGCCGCCGTGCTCGACGCGCTCGAGACCGGCGACCCGCTGGCCGCCCGGGATGCGATGGCGAGCCACATGCGCCAGACGCGCGACGATCTGCTGCGTTTCGTGCACCAGCACTGACACGGCCCGGGCCGCTCGGCCGGTCGCTCGTGTGGCGGAGAGCGCGGTCTGGGCGTACAGTCGGTATCTGATATCTGATACCTCGGTTTCCGCCGCACCGCCGCGCGGATTCCATCCGTGAACGAAGGAGTTCTCGTGCCCCCCGAGAACCTGCCCGCCGGCAGCCTGCCCGTCGCGACCCTGCTCGCGGACCTGCCCGCCCCGCTCGACATCCGCGCGGACCACGTGCGCGCCGCGCTCGACCCGGCCTCGGTCTTCATCGTGCTGGACGACGACCCCACCGGCACACAGTCGGTCGCGGATCTTCCGGTGCTCACGCGCTGGGAGCGCGAGGACCTGGATGCCGCGCTCGCTACCGGCGCGCCGGCGGTCTACGTGCTCACGAACACGCGCTCGCTCGACGAGGACACGGCGGCGGAGCGCAACCGCGAGATCGTCGCCGTATCGCTCGCCGCCGCGCGCGCCGCCGGCCGCCGCGTCACGTTCGTGTCGCGCAGCGACTCGACGCTGCGCGGGCACTTCCCGCTCGAGACCGACGTCCTCGCGGCCGAGGTCGCCGCGCACGGCGAGACCGCCCCCGCGCTGACTCTGCTGGTCCCCGCGTTCCCCGATGCCGGTCGCCTCACGGTGCGCTCGGTGCACTACTGGGTCGTGGACGATGTCGCGACGCCCGTCGGGCGGACGCCCTTCGCGCAGGACGCCACCTTCGGCTTCGCATCATCGGACCTGCGCGACTGGGTAGAAGAGAAGACGGACGGGCGCGTGCCCGCCGAGGCGGTCGCGGCGCTCACGATCGACGTGATCCGCCGTGGCCCCGACGCGGTGGGGGAGTTCCTGGCGGCCCTTCCCGACGGCACGGTCGTGGCGGTCGACGTGGTCGACGAGGCAGACATGCGCGCGGTCGCCCTGGCGCTCCACCGCCTGCAGCGCGACGTGCTGCTGCGCGTGGGCCCGCCGTACCTGCGCGCGCACATCGGCCAGGAGATCGCCGAGCCCGTGCAGGCGTCGCAGCTGGACCTCGCCGAGGGGCGCGGCGGGCTCGTCGTCGTGGGCAGCCACGTCCCCCTCACCACCGCGCAGCTGGAGCACCTGCGCGCGGAGCGCCCGGACACCGCCACGGTCGAGCTGGACGTGCGCCGCCTGATCGACGAGCGCCGCGAGGCCCACCTCGACGAGAGCGCCGCGCGAGTCTCCGAGGCCCTCGCGCACGGCACCGTGATCGTCCACACCACGCGCGACCTCGTGACGGGCGGATCGCCCGACCAGAGCCTCGAGATCGCCCGGCAGGTGTCCAGCGGCGTGGTCGAGCTCGTGCGCCGCGTGCTGCGCATCGCGCCGCCCCGCTTCGTGATCGCCAAGGGCGGCATCACCTCGAGCGACGTCGCGAGCGAGGCGCTCGAGATCCGTCGCGCGACGGTGGTGGGCCCCATGCTGCCCGGCATCGTGTCGCTGTGGCGGCCCGAGAGCGGCCCCGCCGTGGGCATCCCGTACGTCGTCTTCGCCGGAAACGTCGGCGGCCCCGACTCGCTCTCCCGCGTCGTCGCGACGCTCGCGGACGAGCACCGACCTCCCCGTCGAAAGGACATCGCATGACCAGCACCGTCGCCGTCATCGGCCTGGGGGCCATGGGCCTTCCCATGGCCGCCCGTCTCGCACAGCGCTTCGAGGTGCGCGGCTACGACCTCGCCGCCGAGCGCCTCGCCCTCGCCGCCGACCAGGGCGTCGCGCCCGCGGACTCGGCCGCGGCCGCGGTGACGGGCGCGGATGCCGTGCTCGTCGCCGTGCGCACGGGCGAGCAGCTGAACGACCTCCTGTTCGGCGAGGCGGGGCTCTCGGCCCACCTCGGCGAGGGGAGCGTCGTCATCCTGACCAGCACGGTCGGCACCGAGGGCATCGCCGACATCGCGGCACGGCTCGCCGAGCGCGGCGCCGGCCTCGTCGACGCGCCGCTCTCGGGCGGACCCGTGCGCGCCGGCGAGGGCGACCTGCTGATCGTCGTCGGCGCGGAGCCCGCGGCCCTCGAGACGGCGCGCCCGGTGCTCGAGCAGCTCGCGTCCACGCTGACGGTGGTGGGCGACAAGCCCGGCGACGGCCAGGCGCTCAAGACCGTCAACCAGCTGCTGTGCGGCGTCCACATCGCCGCCGCCGCCGAGGCGCTCGCGCTCGCCGACGCGCTCGGCCTCGACCGCGCCCGAACGCTCGAGGCGCTCACGGCCGGTGCGGCCGACTCGTTCATGCTCGGCAACCGCGGCCCCCGCGCGCTGCAGGCGTACGACGAGGGTGGCGCCGAGGTGCTCAGCCGCCTCGACATCTTCGTGAAAGACCTCGGGATCGTGGGGCAGGCCGCGCGCAAGGCGCACCTGTCCACCCCCGTGGCAGCTGCCGCGGAGCAGCTGTTCCTGCTCGGCGAGGCGCAGGGCCTGGGGGCCCTCGACGACTCCGCCGTGATCCGCGTCGTCGCACCCGAACTCAGGAAGTGAGCCCCACCGTCCCCGTCGGCTGAGCCGCCGCGGAGAAGCACGAGACCTCATCACACGCACGAGACCGCAGCGGATCGCTGCGGTCTCGTGTCGTCGATGAGGTCTCGCGCTCGATGCGCCTCGCGTCAGGAGAACAGCTTCTGCAGACGCTGGATGCCCTCGAGCAGCGCGTCGTCACCGAGCGCGTACGACAGGCGCAGGTAGCCGCTGGGGCCGAAGGCCTCGCCCGGCACGACCGCGACCTCGGCCAGGTCCAGGATGAGATCTGCCAGCTCGAGCGACGTGGTCGGCGTGCGACCGGCCCACTCGCGGCCCAGCAGGCCGCGCACGTCGGGGTACGCGTAGAACGCGCCGAGCGGGTTGGGGACCTCGACGCCGTCGATCTTCGACAGCTCCTCGACGATCAGACGGCGGCGGCGGTCGAATGCCTCGCGCATCTTCAGCGCCTCATCCTGCGGTCCGTTCAGCGCCGCGGCGGCGGCGATCTGCGCGACGTTGTTGACGTTGCTCGACAGGTGCGACTGCAGGTTGGCCGCCAGCTTGATCGCGTCGGCGGGGCCGACCATCCAGCCCACGCGCCATCCGGTCATGGCGTACGTCTTGGCGACGCCGTTGAGCAGGATGGTCTGCTCGGCGAGCTCGGGCACGGCCTCGACGATCGACACCGCGCGGGCACCCTCGTAGACGAGGTTCTGGTAGATCTCGTCGCTGATGACCCAGATGCCGTGCGCGAGCGCCCACTCGCCGATCGCCTTCGTCTCCTCGGGCGTGTACACGGATCCGGTCGGGTTGGACGGCGAGACGAACACGAGCACGGTGGTGCGGTCGGTGCGGGCAGCCTCGAGCTGCTCGACCGTCACCTTGTAGTCCTGGTCGGCGCCGGCGAACACCTCGACGGGCACGCCGTCGGCGAGGCGGATGGCCTCGGGGTAGGTGGTCCAGTACGGCGCCGGCAGCAGCACCTCGTCGCCCGGGTTCACGACGGCCTGGAACGCCTGGTACACGGCCTGCTTGCCGCCGTTGGTCACGACCACGCGCGAGGCGGGCACCTCGAGGCCCGAGTCGCGAAGGGTCTTCGCCGCGACCGCCTCGCGCAGCACGGGAAGACCGGCGGCGGGCGTGTAACGGAAGTTCGCGGGGTCGCGGAGGGCCTCGGCGGCGGCGTCGACGACGAACTGCGGCGTCGAGAAGTCGGGCTCGCCGGCGGCGTACGAGATGACGGGCTTGCCCTCGGCCTTGAGGGCCTTGGCCTTGGCGTCGACCTTCAGGGTGGCGGATTCGGCGATGGCGGAGAGCTTGCGGGAGAGCGGGGCGCGGTCGGTCACACCGATCAGCGTAGCCGCCGGATCCGCGGTCCGAGAGGTCGATGACACGCCCCGCGCACCGGATGACGACGTCCGGATCAGGACACCGAGACCAGCGCGAGCCAGACCTCCGCGCGCGACGCGAAGGACGACAGGTCGCGGCCCAGGAGCTGCTCGGCGAGCCCGATGCGCGAGCGCACCGTGTGGCGGTGCACGCCGAGGGCGCGCGCGGTGTCCTCGAACCGGGCGTCGTGCTCCAGCCACGTCCGCAGCGAGCCGAGCAGCGCGGTCCCGTGCGTCTCGT
This sequence comes from Microbacterium sp. MEC084, assembly GCF_004514465.2. Taxonomy (NCBI): domain Bacteria; kingdom Bacillati; phylum Actinomycetota; class Actinomycetes; order Micrococcales; family Microbacteriaceae; genus Microbacterium; species Microbacterium sp. MEC084. The sequence continues at coordinate 90,450 of NZ_MYFP02000004.1, forward strand.
CGTAGCGGACCAGCGGGGCGAGCAGGGCACGCGCCGCCGTGCGCGCGCCCTCGCCCAGCGAGCTCAGCAGCGCGTCCGGCACGTCGTCGATGCCGGTGACGCCCTCCGCCGAACGCGCCAGCGCGACCTGGGCCTCCTCGATCGCCGCCGCGAGGCGCGCGTACGTCGTGGGGCGCGAGACCCCCACCGCGCCGCCGCCGCGTGCGGCGGCCTCGGCGAACGGCGCGTCCGCGTCGCGCGCCGCGAGCAGCAGGAGGCCGTCGCCATCCGGGAGCGCCCCGAAGAAGAACCGGCCGCGGAGCTGCGCGGCGCGCAGCTCCAGGAAGGCGGCGAGCTGCTCGGGGGCGGCCGATGTCACGGCCGCGACGGCGGGCTCGTCCGGCAGGCCGCCCCAGGATGAGGCCGCGACGTCGTGCGCGAGCGCGGCGTCTCCCGCCAGCAGCGCGCGCACCACTCCGGCGCGCAGGGCGCCGCGGGCGCGGATGAGCGCCTGGTTCTGCTCGAGCGCAAACCCCGCCATCGCGACGACGCTGGTCACGACGCCCCGGGCGTCCTGGTCGAGTCCCTCCGCCTCGACCGCGAGCACGCCGCGCAGCTCTCCGCCGCGGCCGAGCGTCTGGAGCGCGAACGTGCGCCCCGAGATCCGCGCAGTGTCGGCCGCACGGACGCCCTTGGCGAGCAGGGCCTCGGCCTCGGCGCGGAGAGCGTCGCCGACCTCGTTCGGAAGCCGAGCGGGGCGGGCATGCAGCAGGGTGCCCGCGGCGTCGTACAGGCCGGCCCAGCTGCCCAGCTGGCGGGCGAGCTCCGCGAGCGCCGCATCCAGGGCGTCCGGACGCAGCGCGGCGAGCGAGATCGCCCGCTGGGCCGCGAGCGCCCAGCTGCGCCGCGCATACGACTCCGCGGCGATCGCCTCCGCGTTCGCGCGAGCGATCGCGATGAACGGGATCCGGAAGGGCACCTCGAACAGCGGCAGACCCGCCGACTCGCACGCCGCGATCAGTCCGGCCGGAACGCCCGCGCGGACGACCTCGGTGCCGAACCCGACGGCCGTCACTCCCCGGCGCGCGAGGCGCTCCACGTACGCGCCGTACTGTGCGGCGTCCTCGCCGCGGAACTGGGTGCCCGTCGTCAGCAGGACGACGTCCTCGGCGAGGAACGGGGTCGGATCCTCGAGGTCGGAGCTGTGCACCCAGCGCACGGGGCGACCCCCGTCCGCGAGCGGCGTGACGAGCCTCAGGGCGAGGTCGGGGCGGTCGAGGAGCGCGCCGAGCGTAGGCGGGGTGATCGCGGCCATGGGCGCCTCCGGTGTACGCGCGGGCGAATCCCGCCTTTCGTATTGTACGGGCGGGACAGTGACCGGCGGATGGCGCGGTCGTACGCTCGCGGCATGACCGACGCCACGCTCACCACCCCCGCGATCACCGGCGGCCCCTCGCTGCCGCAGGAACGACGCCTCGTCACGTCCATCCCCGGGCCCCGCTCGGCCGAGATCCTCGCCCGCAAGGCCGCCGCGGTGGCGCCCGGCGTCGCGCACAGCGTGCCGATCGCCACGGTCGCGGCCGGCGGGGGAGTCATCGTCGACATCGACGGCAACTCCCTCATCGACCTCGGCTCGGGCATCGCCGTGACCACCGTGGGCAACGCCCACCCGGCGGTCGTCGCCGCGGTCGCCGAGCAGACCGCGCGCTTCACCCACACCTGCTTCATGGTCTCGCCGTACGAGGAGTACGTCGCGGTCGCCGAGGCGCTCAACCGCCTCACCCCGGGCGACCACGAGAAGCGCAGCGCCCTGTTCAACACCGGCGCCGAGGCCGTCGAGAACGCCGTCAAGATCGCGCGCAAGCACACGGGCCGCCAGGCCGTCGTCGCGTTCGAGCACGGTTACCACGGCCGCACCAACCTGACCATGGCGCTGACCGCCAAGAGCATGCCCTACAAGAGCGGGTTCGGCCCGTTCGCCCCCGAGGTGTACCGCGCGCCGCTGTCCTACCCGTTCCGCGACGGGCTCTCGGGCCCCGAGGCCGCCAAGCGCGCCATCACCCTGATCGAGAAGCAGATCGGCGCGGACAACCTGGCGGCGATCATCATCGAGCCGATCCAGGGCGAGGGCGGGTTCATCGTCCCGGCCGACGGCTTCCTGCCGGCCCTCGTCGAGTGGGCCCGCGCCAACGGCGTGGTGTTCATCGCGGACGAGGTGCAGACCGGCTTCGCCCGCACCGGCGCGATGTTCGCCAGCGAGCACTTCGGCGTCGTCCCCGACCTGATCACCACCGCGAAGGGGATCGCCGGCGGCATGCCGCTCGCGGCCGTCACGGGCCGCGCCGAGATCATGGACGCCGCGCACGCCGGCGGCCTCGGCGGCACCTACGGCGGCAACCCCGTGGCCTGCGCGGCGGCCCTGGCCGCGATCCACGCGTACGAGAACGACGGCCTGATCGAGCGCGCGAACGAGATCGGCGCGATCCTGCGCGAGCGACTGACCGCGCTGCAGGTCTCCGACGCCCGCGTCGGCGACGTGCGCGGCCTGGGCGCGATGATGGCGGTCGAGTTCGTCGACCCCGCCACGAGCGAGCCGGACGCGGCGCTGGCCGGCGCGGTCGCGCGCGCCGCGATCGCGGCGGGCGTCGTGACGCTCACCTGCGGCACGTACGGCAACGTCATCCGCTTCCTGCCCCCGCTGGCCATCGGCGACGAGCTGCTCCACGAGGGGCTCGACGTCATCGCGCAGGCGCTCGCCGAGGCGTGAGCCCGGCGGCACAGACCACCCCCACCCCACGACCCCCGAGACTCCAGGAGAACCATGAACGATCGTGAGAGGGCGCTGCTCGCGTCCGTCCCCACCCAGCTGTTCATCGGCGGCGAGTGGGTCGACTCGTCGTCGGCGAAGACCTTCGACGTGCGCGACCCGGCCACGAACGAGGTCGTCGCCTCGGTCGCCGACGCCACCGCCGAGGACGGCGTCAAGGCGCTCGACGCCGCGGCCGCCGTGCAGGACGAGTGGGCGGCCACCCCGCCCCGAACCCGCAGCGACATCCTGCGTCGCGCGTTCGAGCTGGTGCGCGAGCGCGCCGACGACCTCGCGCTGCTCATGACGATCGAGATGGGCAAGCCGCTCGCCGAGGCCAAGGGCGAGGTGGCGTACGGCAACGAGTTCAACCGCTGGTTCAGCGAGGAGGCCGTGCGCATCACGGGCCGCTACGGCTCGAACCCCGAGGGCACGGGCCGGATGATCGTGTCGCAGCGCCCGGTGGGCCCGTCGTTCTTCATCACGCCGTGGAACTTCCCGTTCGCGATGGCGACCCGCAAGATCGCTCCCGCGCTCGCCGCGGGCTGCACCGTGGTGATCAAGCCGCCGCAGCTGACGCCGCTCACCACGCTGTTCTTCGTGAGCCTGCTCGTCGAGGCCGGCCTGCCGAAGGGCGTCGTGAACGTCGTCACGTCGGCGTCGTCCGGCCGCGTGTCGGCCCCGATCATCGCCGACCCCCGCCTGCGCAAGCTCTCCTTCACGGGGTCGACCGAGGTGGGCCGCAAGCTCATCGCGCAGGCCGCGGAGGGCGTGCTCCGTGTCTCGATGGAGCTCGGCGGCAACGCCCCGTTCGTCGTGTTCGAGGACGCCGACCTCGACAAGGCCGTCACCGGTGCGCTGCAGGCCAAGTTCCGCAACATCGGGCAGGCATGCACGGCCGCGAACCGCTTCATCGTGCACGAGTCGGTCGCCGAGGAGTTCGGCCGGCGGATCACCGAGCGGGTGTCGGAGATGAAGATCGGCCGCGGCACCGAGGAGGGCGTCGAGATCGGCCCGCTGATCGACGAGGACGCGGTCGACAAGGCCGCCGAGCTGGTCGCCGACGCGACCGGGCGCGGTGCGACCATCCTGACCGGCGGCGAGAAGCTCGACGGGCCCGGCACGTTCTACCAGCCGACCGTTGTCACCGGCGTGCAGGCGGGCAGCGCGATCCTGCGCGAGGAGATCTTCGGTCCGGTGCTCGCGATCGCCACGTTCTCGACCGAGGACGAGGCCGTCGCCATGGCGAACGACACCGAGTACGGCCTCGTCTCGTACGTCTACACGGAGGACCTGCAGCGCGGGCACCGGATGATCGAGCGCCTCGAGACCGGCATGATGGGCCTCAACGCGGGCGTCGTGTCCAACGCCGCCGCTCCGTTCGGCGGCGTCAAGCAGTCCGGCGTGGGCCGCGAGGGCGGCTTCGAGGGCATCCACGAGTACCTCTCGACGAAGTACACGCTGCTGCCGAACGCCTGAGGCCCCGCGCGGGAGACGCGAGAGGGGGATCCGCGTGCGCGGATCCCCCTCTCGCCGATCCGGGATCAGCGCGCGACCGCGATCGTGCCGGTCGCTCCGCTCACAGGGGTCTCGGACGCAGCGGGGATCCGGCGCGCCGCACTCGCGGCGGCCGCGATCATCACGACCAGCGCGATCGCCGTGATCGCGGCGCCGATCCAGATGGGGGAGGTGTAGCCGAGCCCGGCCGAGATCCCGACGCCGCCGGCCCAGGCGCCCAGGGCGTTGCCCATGTTGAACGCCCCGATGTTGGCGCCCGACGCCAGGGTCGGCGCCTGCCCGGCGTAGCCCATGATCCGGCTCTGCAGCCCGGGCACCGTGCCGAACCCGAAGCCGCCCATCAGGAACAGCGCGACGATCGTGGCGGCTCCCGATCCGGCGAGCAGGGCGAACAGCGCCAGGATGACGGCGAGCGCGGCGATGAATCCGATGAGCGTGGCGTCGATCGACCGGTCGGCGAGACGTCCGCCGAGCCAGTTGCCGACGACGAGGCCGGCGCCGAAGAGCACGAGCAGCCACGGGACGTCGCCCGTCGCGAAGCCGCTCACCTCGGTGAGCGTGTAGGCGATGTACGTGACGGCGCCGAACATCCCGCCGTAGGCGAGCACGGTGACCAGGAGGGACAGCCACACCTGCGTGGAGCGGAACGCCGAGAGCTCGCCGCGGAGGCTCACGCGCTCGGTCACGGAGCGGTCGGCCGGCACCAGGGCGGCGATGCCCGCGAAGGCGATGACGCCGATCGCGGAGATGGCCCAGAACGTGGCGCGCCAGTCCAGCTGCTGGCCGAGGAACGTGCCGAACGGCACGCCGAGGACGTTCGCGGCGGTCAGGCCGGTGAACATGAGGGCGATCGCGCCGCCCTTCCGCTCCGGTGCCACCAGTCCGGCGGCGACCACGGATCCGATCCCGAAGAACGCGCCGTGGCTGAGCGCCGCCAGGATCCTTCCGATCATGGCGAGGGCGTACGCGTCGGCGAGCGCCGTCAGGACGTTCCCGGCGACGAACAGGATCAGCAGGCCGAGCAGCACGCGCTTACGGGGAAGGTGGGTGGTGGCCGCCGTCAGGACGAGCGCCCCGACGACCACCGCGAGCGCGTATCCGGAGATGAGCCAGCCGGCGGTCGCCTCCGCGACGGCGAAGTCGCGCGCGACCTCGGGCAGCAGGCCCATGATCACGAACTCGGTGAGGCCGATGCCGAAGGCGCCGACGGCCAGGGCGATCAATCCGATGGGCATGGAGGGGTGGCGCACGCTGGCCGCACTGCACTCCCTGATCGAGGCGGAGCTGGAGCGGTCGCTGCAGGCCGCCGCCGGTCTGTCGGTGGTGGAGTACACGGTGCTGGACGCCCTCGACAGGCAGGACGGCTGGCACATGCGCATGCAGCAGCTCGCGCGAGCGGCCGCGCTGAGCCCCAGCGCCACCACCCGGCTGGTCACCCGTCTCGAGGATCGGGGGCTGCTCTCTCGTGTGCTGTGTGCGGACGACCGGCGAGGCATCTACACCGAGCTGACGCCCCGCGGCCGCGAGCTGTACCTCAGCGCCCGGCCGGTGCACGACGAGACGCTCGAGCGCGCCCTGGGCGAGGCGGAGGGGCGTCCCGAGCTGGCCCCGCTCGTCGAGGCGCTGCACGGCGTCGCCCTTCCCGGGCCGGCCCGCTGATCCGGCCCCGGAGGTCCGCTCGTGGCCGGGCATCGGGCACCCCGCGCCACGCGCGGGATCCCGCCCCGGTTCGCGGCCCATTCGGGCATGCCGTATGCTTGGTACGCAGTTGTCGTCTGCATTCTTTCGCTGTGCCCGGGTTCCGGAAGCGGCTGGAGGATCGGATGATCCCGGGGTCTTCGGACCTCTAGGGCGGTAGCTCAATTGGCAGAGCAGCGGTCTCCAAAACCGCAGGTTGCAGGTTCGATTCCTGTCCGCCCTGCGCGTCAGCGTCAGCTGACTCACGAAAGGCAGCGAATGGTCCAGGACGCAGCGAACGGCGAGATCGTCGCGGCAGGCGCGAACGGCGAGAAGAAGCCCGGCTTCTTCGCGCGGATCGTGATCTTCTTCCGCCAGGTCATCGCCGAGCTCCGCAAGGTCGTCACGCCGACCCGCTCGGAGCTGCTGAAGTTCACGGCCGTCGTGCTCGGCTTCGTGGTCGTCATGATGGGGTTCGTCTACGGGCTCGACTACCTCTTCTCGTGGGTCGCGACGGTCGTCTTCGGAGTCCCGGCCTGATCGACTGACGCACGGCCCGTCGGGCCGGGTGGACGTGCCCTCTGCACATCCGCCGCGTAATGGAAGAGACTCTGGTTATGGATAGGACTGTCAGTGTCTGAAAAGCATGTCGATGACGCCGACTGGGCCCCGGCAGCCGAGCAGTCGAGCGAAGAGGACGAGGCCCAGGAGGGCAACGTGCTCTACGCCGAGGCGCACGCCAGCGAGGCCGCCGAGCATCTCGCCATGCACATCGACGACGGAGCCGCGGACGAGGACGACGCGAGCGACGAAGACATCGACATCGACGACCCGGAGGCCGACGCGATCGTGAACGACGCACTGAACATCGACGAGACCAGCGAGGTCGAGGCCGCGGCCGAGGTTCTCTCCGACTCCGCCGCGGAGGAGGCCCAGGAGGCCGCTGCGCTGGCCGCCGACGAGGTGACCCCCTACGACGGCCCCGACGTGAACGGCGACGAGGACGAGGACGGCGAGACTGCCGAGTCGGACGACCCGTATGAGGCCTTCCGTCAGGAGCTGCGTGCCCAGGAGGGCAAGTGGTACGTCATCCACTCGTACGCGGGCTTCGAGCGCAAGGTCAAGGCCAACATCGAGCAGCGCAAGTCGACGCTCGAGGTCGAGGACGACATCTACCAGGTCGAGGTCCCGATGGAGGACGTCGTCGAGATCAAGAACGGCCAGCGCAAGATGGTCACGCGCGTGCGCATCCCCGGCTACGTGCTGGTGCGCATGGAGCTCAACGAGGACACCTGGTCGGTCGTGCGCCACACCCCGGGCGTCACCGGCTTCGTGGGCAACGCCCACAACCCGACCCCGCTGCGCTTCGAGGAGGCCTTCAACATGCTGAAGCCCCTCGTCGAGATCAAGGAGGCGCAGGCTCAGGCCAAGAGCGGCGCGCCCAAGGGTCAGGCCGCGCAGGCCCGCGTGCTTCCCGCCGAGGTCGACTTCGAGGCCGGCGAGACGATCACGATCAAGGAGGGCTCGTTCGCGGGTCTTCCCGGCACGATCAGCGAGATCAAGCCGGAGAGCGGCAAGCTCACCGTGCTGGTGTCGCTCTTCGAGCGCGAGACCCCGGTCGAGCTGTCGTTCGACCAGGTCACCAAGATGGTGTGAGATGAGTTTCTGAAGAGCCGGTCCCTCACGGGGCCGGCTCTTCTGTTTCTGGTAGGATCTACTGGTTTGCGCCCTGTCTGCGCAGGCATCCCACCGCTCGCAGGATCCTCCGGGATCGCGCTGTGTGCGGGAGAGCGGATCGCAACCGGCATCCGCTCGATGAAAGGAAGAGGAAATGGCACCGAAGAAGAAGGTGACCGGCCTGATCAAGCTTCAGATCAACGCCGGTGCAGCCAACCCGGCGCCGCCGATCGGCCCGGCCCTGGGTCAGCACGGCGTCAACATCATGGAGTTCTGCAAGGCGTACAACGCCGCGACCGAGTCGCAGCGCGGCAACGTCATCCCCGTGGAGATCACCGTCTACGAGGACCGCAGCTTCACGTTCGTCCTGAAGACCCCGCCGGCCGCGGAGCTCATCAAGAAGGCCGCCGGCCTGCAGAAGGGCTCGGCGACGCCGCACACGGTCAAGGTCGGCAAGCTCACCAAGGAGCAGGTCACCGAGATCGCCAAGACGAAGCAGCCCGACCTGAACGCGAACGACCTCGAGGCCGCCTCGAAGATCATCGCCGGCACCGCCCGCTCCATGGGCATCACGGTCGAGGACTGAGGGGGATCACGATAATGGCTACCAAGTCCAAGGCTTACGCCGCCGCCGCCGAGAAGATCGAGGCCGGCAAGTACTACACGCCCACCGAGGCCGTCGCGCTCGCGAAGGAGACGGGCTCGAAGAATTTCGACTCGACCGTCGAGGTCGCGCTGAAGCTCTCGGTCGACCCGCGCAAGGCGGACCAGATGGTGCGCGGCACCGTCATGCTCCCGCACGGCACGGGCAAGACCGCCCGCGTCATCGTCTTCGCCAACGGCCCCGCGGCCGAGGCCGCCATCGCGGCCGGTGCGGATGAGGTCGGCGGCGCCGAGCTCATCGAGAAGGTCGCCGGCGGCTGGACCGACTTCGACGCGGCCGTCGCCGTGCCGGAGCTCATGGGCCAGGTCGGTCGTCTGGGTAAGGTCCTCGGCCCCCGCGGCCTGATGCCGAACCCCAAGACCGGCACCGTCACCCCGAACCCGGCCAAGGCGGTCGAGGAGATCAAGGGCGGCAAGATCGAGTTCCGCGTCGACAAGCACGCCAACGTGCACTTCATCGTCGGCAAGGCCTCGTTCTCGGCCGAGCAGCTGGACGCGAACCTGCAGGCCGCGCTCGACGAGATCGTGCGCCTGAAGCCGTCGAGCTCGAAGGGCCGCTACATCCAGAAGGGCGCCGTGTCGACCACGTTCGGCCCCGGCATCCCGCTGGACGTCAACGCCATCGCGTGACGCAGAGCGTCAGTTAGCTGAGCGACCCCGTCCGGAAGGGCGGGGTCGTTCCGCTTTCCGGGGCCGCGTCAGGCGCTGCGGCGGATCTCGAAGCCGCCGTCCTCCGGCACCGCGAAGGCCGCCCCGCCGGAGGTCTCGAGCGACTGCACCTCGGCGCCCTCGGGACCGTGCTCCATCCACGCCAGCGCCGCCTCGACGGCGCCGGCGTCGCCCGCCAGCACCGCCTCGACGGCGTCGCCGTGGCGGTTGCGCACCCACCCCGCGAGTCCGAGCCGCTGGGCCTGCTCGCGCAATCCGTAGCGGTAGCCGATGCCCTGCACCCGGCCATGGACGATCACGTGCACATGCCTCATGGATCCATGGTGGCGCGACCGGATCGCGCGCGGAAGGGCCCTTGCTTCGCGCCGTGCGCGCGGGTCAGGAGAACGCCAGGCCGGCAGCGAGAGCGAGCATCGCCACCGCGATGAGGCCGTCCAGGATGCGCCACGCGCGCGGCGAGCGGAGCCGGCGGGCGGCGAAGCGGGCGGCGACCGTGAGGAACGAGAACCAGATGGCGCTGCCGAGGATCGCGCCGAGCCCGAACGCCCAGCGCAGGGCGCCGTAGCTGGCGGACACCGACCCGACGAGGAACACCGTGTCCAGGTAGGCGTGCGGGTTCAGCCACGTGATCGCCAGGCACGACAGGATCGCCGGGAGCAGCGTGCCCGTCCCCGTGCGCGTGGTGCGCGCGGGACGCGTGAGCGTCGCCGTCCCGCCCGAGCCGCTCGGAGCGTCCGCGGCGTCATCCGCGGTGGGGGAGGGCGCATCCGGGGCGTCCTCCTCGATCCGGATGGACGCGTGCTTGGGGCGCAGCGCGCGCCAGGCCGCCGACAGGCCGTAGACGGCGAGGAACACCACGCCGGCCCAGCGGACCAGCTCGAACAGCCAGGGCAGGTGCTCGACGACGACGCCGAACCCGGCCACGCCGGCCGTGAAGAGGACGGCGTCGCTGACGAGGCACGTGATCGCCAGCGCCACGGCGTGTCGCCGCTGCACGCCCATGCGCAGCAGGAACACGTTCTGCGCGCCCGGGGCGATGATGAGCGACAGACAGAGGCCCAGGCCGGCCGCGAGCGCGGCGAGCACGGAGGAGGACGAAGCGGCGAGCACGCCTCCACGCTAGGGAGCGCGCGGGCATAATCAAAAGCGACGTTCACGATTCTGCACCAACCTAAGGAATGCTTCATGTGGATCGCCCCGGATCTCGCCGAGACGGTCGCGGCCGTCGTCGACGAGGGCAGCCTCGAGGGCGCCGCCCGCGCCCTGCGCATCACGCCGTCGGCCGTGAGCCAGCGGCTGCGGACGCTCGAAGGACAGCTCGGTCGCGTCCTCGTGGTGCGGTCGAAGCCCGCGCGGGTCACGGAGGCGGGCGCGGTCGTGGTCCGTCTGGCGCGGCAGTACGCCCTGCTCGGCCACGACGCCGGCGTCGAGCTGGGGCTCGAGGGACCCGGGCGGATGCGGGTGCCGATCGCGGTCAACGCCGACTCCCTGGCGACCTGGTTCCTCCCGGCCCTTCAGGGCGTCCTGAGGACGCACGAGGTCGGCTTCGAACTGCATCGCGACGATCAGGACCGGACGGCCGCGCTGCTCGAGGCCGGCACCGTGACCGCCGCCGTCACCTCCCAGCGGGCGCCTATCGGCGGATGCGTCGTGACGCCGCTCGGGGTCATGACCTACGACCCGGTCGCCTCGCCCGCGTACGTGGAGCGGTGGCTGCCCGCGGGCTCGACGCTCGACGCCCTGGCGTCCGCGCCCGTGGTCGAGTTCGATCGCGGCGACGACCTGCAGCGACGGTGGCTGCAGGAGCGCGGGGTCGACCCGTCGCGTCCGCCGCGGCACTACGTGCCCGCGTCGGACGACTACGCCACGGCGATCAAGCTCGGGTTCGGATGGGGGCTGCTGCCGCCGCTGCAGGCGCAGACCGCGCTGGAGGACGGCCGGCTCGTGCGCCTCGACGGTCCGACGATCACCGTGCCCCTGTACTGGCAGCAGTGGAACCTGCGCTCGCCGCTGCTGTCGGACATCCGGGACGCGGTGGTCGTCGGCGCGCGGGCCGCGCTCGCGCCCGCCTGAGCTCGGCGATCAGCCGTCCGAGACCTGCAGCACGAGCTTGCCTCGCGTGCGCCCCGTCTCGAGGTGGCGGTGCGCGTCGGCGGCGTCCTCGAGGTCGAACACGTCCTCGATGTACACCTGGATGGCGCCGGAGTCGAGGAGCCGGCCGATCGTGCTGAGCGCGACCCCGTCCGGCACGACCTTGAACCGCGTCGCGCGCACGCCCGCGTCCGCGGCCGCCTCCGCGTAGCCGGGCCATCCGCTCGACGGCACGACCACGAGCAGGCCGCCCGGGCGGAGCACCTGGAGCGAGCGCGTCACGGTGCTCTCGTCGCCCAGCAGCGCGATCACCACGTCGACGTCGGTGGCGACCTCCTCGAACCGGGTCGTGGTGTGGTCGATCACGACGTGAGCGCCGAGCTCGCGGAGCCACGAGGCGTTGGCCGCGGACGCCGTCGCGGTCACATGAGCGCCGAAGTACGACGCGAACTGCACCGCGAAGTGGCCGACCCCGCCGGCGCCCGCGTGGATCAGGATGCGCTGGCCCTCGTGCGCGTGCGCCGTCTCGACGATGAGCTGCCAGGCGGTGAGCGCCGCCAGCGGCACGCCGGCGGCCTCGACGTGCGAGAGGGACGAGGGCTTGCGGGCGAGGGAGGTCGAGGGCACCACCGCGTACTCCGCGTAGGCTCCCGCGGTGCGCGGCACGGCGGCCATCCCGAACACGGGTGTGCCGGGCGGGAGCGGGTGCGCCTCGAACGGGGACGCCACGACGACGCCGGATAGGTCGAAGCCGGGAACGACGGGGTATGAGGCGATCCCGGGGGTGACCCCGCCGCCCGCGCGCGTCTTCGCGTCGATCGGGTTCACGCCGGCGGCGACGACGCGGACGAGCACCTCGTCCATGACGGGGGAGGGGACGGGGATCGTGTCGACCCGCAGCGCGGAGGCATCGCCGGGCCCGTCGAACAGGACCGCGCGCATGTGCTCGGGCGGCGCCTCTACCGTCTCGGCGAGTGCGCCGCGCGGCGCGCGGGCGGTGGTGGTGCGTGCGGCGGAGCGCGGCGGCCGGAATCTCATCGTTTCCCCTCTTCCGAGCGTCGGGGGGATCGCGCGCCGTCGCGGATCCCGTGCCCACAGTCAATCCGGCCTTCGTCACGCCGGTGTTTCCTGGGTGCTACGGGATGCGACGGGGTCCGTCAGGCGTCTGCGGCTCCGTCTCGGTCCGGCACCTCGTCGTGGCTCAGCGCGTGCAGCAGGGCGGCGAGCCGCCGCACGTCGGCGAGGTCCCAGTGCTCGAGCGCACGGGACAGCCCGGGCTCCTCGGGCGCGCGCGCCTGCTCGAGACGGCCGCGACCGAGATCGGTCGCCTCGAGCAGGTGCGCGCGGCGGTCAGCCGGATCCGGCGTGCGCGCCACGAGCCCGAGGTCCTCCAGCTCGCGCACCGTTCGGCTGAGCTGACCCTTGTCGATCATCAGGCGCTCGGCGATGGCCGACGCCGTGACGGGGCCGGTGTCGGCGATGGCCGTGAACACCTTGTAGGCACCCGGGAGCATTCCCGGGCTCACGCGCTCGGCGCGGCGTGAGATCAGCCGCCGGACGTGGGCCATGAGCTCCGAGAACTCGAGCTCGACGGAGCGCACCGCGCTCGCGCGCTCCGACGGGTCCTCCGTCGCGCGGTCGTGCCTCCCGGCGTTCATGACCGCCGCCCGCCGCGGGGAGCGTCCGCGTCCTGAGTGGCCCGGCTCTGATCATCCGTCACCGGGATGGCGCCGGTCGCCAGCGGGACTCCCGCCTGGGCGAGCGCATCGTCGACGATCTCCTCGCCGATCCCCGCTGCGGCCTGCTCGCGCATCCGCTCCGCGTTGTTCTTGCGACCGAGCGGGATGTTGGGCAGGAACACGATGCAGAGGATGCTGAGCACGCCGAGGGGGACGCCGACCAGGAACGCATGGGCGATCGACGTGGCCGCGACCTGCTCGACGATGACGCGCACCGGCTCGGGGAGGTCGCGCGCGACCGGCATGGTGCCCGACCGGAACTGCTCGGCGACCTCGGCGCCCCGTGCGCCGAGCCCCGCGATCGCGGTCATCAGCTCATCCCGGCGCTGGGCCAGCAGGTCGGTCATGGTGGATGCCAGGACCGACCCGATCACCGCGACGCCGGCGGTGCCGCCGATCGTGCGGAAGAAGTTGACCCCCGAGCTCGCGACGCCCATCTCCTGGGAGCGGGCGGTGTTCTGGACGACCAGCACGAGGTTCTGCATGGTCATGCCCATCCCGGCGCCGAGCAGGAACATGTAGAGGCCGACCAGTGCCAGATGGGTGTCGGCCGTCAGGGTGGCCAGCAGGCCGTTGCCGATCGTCATGACGACGGCGCCGATCACGAGGTAGCGCTTCCACGCGCCGAAGCGGGTCACGAGCTGGCCCACGACCGTCGAGCAGATCAGCATGCCGGCGGCCATCGGGATGGTCATCAGCCCCGCGCCGGTCGGGTCGAAGCCGCGCGCCATCTGGAAGTACTGGCCCAGGTACACCGCCGTGCCGAACATCGCGACGCCGATCGAGATGGATGCCAGCACCGCCAGCGTGAACGTGCGGTTGCGGAAGAGGCTCAGGGGCACGAGAGGCTCCGCGGCACGGGTCTCCACCCAGATGAACAGCGCCGTCGCGACGATCGCGCCGCCCACCATGACGTACGTCTCGGTGCTCAGCCAGCCGTAGTCCTTGACGTTCGTCACCCAGATGAGCAGCAGGCTGGAGGCGACCGAGAGCAGCACGATGCCGAGGTAGTCGATGCGGACGCGGCGGTTGGCGCGCGGCGCCAGCGTGAGCGTCTTCACGATCACCGCGAAGGCGATGAGGCCCAGCGGGATGCCGACGAAGAAGTTCCAGTGCCAGCCGACCGTGTCGGTGAGCACGCCGCCGATGATCGGGCCGCCGACCGTGGAGACGCCCATCACGACGCCGAACAGTCCCATGTACTTGCCGCGCTCGCGCGGGCTGATGATGTCGGCCATGATGACCTGGCTCAGCGCGGCGACGCCGCCGGCGCCGACGCCCTGGAAGGCGCGCGCTGCGATGAGCATCCCGGGGCTCTGGGCGAAGCCCGCCACGGCGCTCGCCGCGAGGAACAGTGTGAGCGCGACGAGGACGAGGACCTTGCGGTTCGTGAGATCCGCGAGCTTGCCCCAGATGGGCGTCGAGATCGCGGTCGTGAGCAGCGATGCGGTGACCACCCACGTGTAGTCGGTCTGCGTCCCGCCCAGGTCGGGGACGATGATCGGCAGCGAGGTGCCGACGATGGTGTTGGCCATCATCGACGCGAACATTGCCAGCAGGAGGCCGGAGATGGCCTCGAGGACCTGGCGATGGGACATGCGGGTGGATGCGTCGGTCATGCGACCCTTTCCTGCGATTCCAACGGAGAGGCGCGGCGACGTCGGCGCGCAGAAAGTTGCGAGAGGTCAACTATAGGCGTGTTCGTTGACTTTTCGCAACCATTCGGTCTGCGGGCTCCAGGTCGCTCGGCGTTGCGGTCGAGGGGTGTCGCTGGGCGGGGTTAGGGTCGTCGGGTGACACCCGAACTGCAGGCCCGGATCCTCGCGGACTCCCGCGACCGGGTGGGGTGGCTGCGCGCGCGTTCGCGTGGCATCACGGCGACGGATGTCGCGATGCTCACGGCGAGCGAGGTCTCCATCAAGCGCGCGGCGGACCAGAAGCTGATGGGTTCGCGCTTCTCGGGCAATGCGTACACCGACCACGGGCGGCGCCGCGAGCCCGAGATCGCCGCGTGGATCGCGGCCACCCACGGCATCCAGCCCTCGAGCGCGCTGTTCCATGCGGTGGTCGAGAAGCGGCACCTGGCGACCCCGGACGGCATCGGCGTCGACGGGCAGGGTCGCGTCTCGCTCGCCGAGATCAAGACCACGAACAAGTCGTGGCGCTCCATCCCGCGCAGCTATCTGCGCCAGGTCTGGTGGCAGCAGCACGTGCTGGGCGCGGAGCGGACCCTCTTCGTCTGGGAGGAGCACCGCGACTTCCAGCCGCTGCACGACGAGCCGCGCTGCACCTGGATCGACCGTGACGACCGCGAGATCGCGCAGCTCGTGCGCCTCGCCACGCGCCTGATCGACGAGCTCTACCAGCGCACCACGGGACGCCGGGTCACGCCGGCGCCGCTCGACGGCCCGGCCGCGCCGCCGTCGAACCGCGAGGCGCTCCGCGAGCGCGACATGTTCCGCGCCCTCGCCCTCTCCGACTGACCCGAGTGTGGCAGGCGCCGGGTGGCGTCGGGAGCGGTGCGTGCGGTGTGGTAGCCTTGGGGAAGCCGAAGACCGCCGGTCATCGTGATGCGCGCAAGCGCGGAGCGATCGAAGCACTGCTATGCAGGGGCCCGCGCAGGTGTCACGAACGATACATCCGGATTCCGGATCCCCGCTCCGTGCGCTTGCGCCGGAGCGTTTCTGCGTTTCGGGGCGGGCTCGGTCGGTTCCCCACCACCGTGGGGCACCTCGTTCACATCAAGGAGTGGCCATGGCGCAGAAGGAAGCATCGGTCGCCGAGCTCACGAAGTCTTTCGAGAACTCGAGCGCCGTCCTGCTGACCGAGTACCGCGGTCTGACGGTTGCCCAGCTCAAGGAGCTGCGCAACAGCATCCGTCAGGACGCGGAGTTCGCCGTGGTGAAGAACACGCTGACCAAGATCGCCGCGAACAACGTGGGGATCTCGGCGCTGGACGACGAGCTCAAGGGCCCGTCCGCCATCGCCTTCGTGCACGGCGACCCTGTCGCCGTCGCCAAGGGTCTGCGCGCCTTCGCCAAGGCACACCCTCTTCTGGTGATCAAGGGCGGCTACTTCGATGGCAAGCCCCTGACCGCCGAGGAGGTCGGCAAGCTCGCCGACCTCGAGAGCCGTGAGGTTCTGCTCGCCAAGACGGCGGGCCTCCTCAAGGCCTCGATGGCGAAGGCTGCCGCCCTCTTCCAGGCACCGCTCTCGAAGACCGTGCGCACGGTCGAGGCGCTGCGTGAGAAGCAGGAGACCGCGGCCTGACAGGCCGTGCGATAAGCACCCCCGAAACCCCGAATAACTAGGAGATACATCATGGCGAAGCTCAGCACCGAGGAGCTGCTCGACGCGTTCAAGGAGCTCACGCTCATCGAGCTCAGCGAGTTCGTGAAGGCCTTCGAGGAGACCTTCGACGTCACCGCCGCCGCGCCCGTCGCGGTTGCCGCCGCGGGCCCCGCCGGTGGCGCCCCCGCCGAGGAGGCCGAGGAGAAGGACTCGTTCGACGTCGTCCTCGAGGCCGCCGGTGACAAGAAGATCCAGGTCATCAAGGTCGTCCGCGAGCTCACCTCGCTCGGCCTCGGCGAGGCGAAGGCCGTCGTCGACGGCGCCCCCAAGGCTGTCATCGAGGGCGCGAACAAGGAGACCGCCGAGAAGGCGAAGGCCGCCCTCGAGGAGGCCGGCGCGACGGTCACCCTCAAGTAATCCGATTCGGATCCACTTCTTCGAAGGCCCCGGGACATCCCGGGGCCTTCGTCGTTCCCCGGCACCGGTGTGACGGCGCTTTCGGTATATACGCCACGGTTATGTATCGGTTCGCGCGTCGGACGTTGTGCTCCCCGGACGGTGCTCCTAGTTTTGGGGTCTACGGTCCGTTTTGATCGTGACAAACACGACGGGAGCAGACGATGTTGACTGCAGTTCGAAAGAGGGCGATCCTCTCCACCGCGGGGATCGGGTTCACCGCGCTCACGCTGGCCGCCTGCACGAGCGGCCCGGGCGTCTCCAACGGCGGCGGCGGTGGCGGGGGCGACGGCGAGAGCGCCGAGGTGACCGTCTACGGCACGATCGTCGATGCCGAGGCGGAGCTCCTCGAGCAGTCCTGGGCGGACTGGGAGGAGGAGAACGGCATCGACATCGTCTACGAGGGCTCGCAGGAGTTCGAGGCGCAGATCGCCGTGCGCGCGCAGGGCGGCAACCCGCCGGACCTCGCGATCTTCCCGCAGCCGGGCCTCCTGGCCGACATGGCCAGCCGCGGCTACCTGCTCGAGGCGCCCGAGGGCGTCGTCTCCAACCTCCGCGAGCACTGGGCCGAGGACTGGGAGGGCTACGCGTCCTTCGACGGCACGGTCTACGGCGCGCCGCTGATGGCCAACGTGAAGGGCTGGATCTGGTACCAGCCGGCGTTCTTCGAGGAGAACGGCTACGAGGTCCCGACCGACTGGCAGGGTCTTCTCGACCTGACCCAGCAGATGGTCGACGACCACGGTCAGCCGCCGTGGTGCGCCGGCTTCGGCTCGGACGCCGCGACCGGATGGCCCGGCACCGACTGGATCGAGGACCTCGTCCTGCGCCAGGCCGGACCGGACGTGTACGACCAGTGGGTCGCGCACGAGGTGCCCTTCACCGACCCGCAGATCCAGGCCGCGTTCGACGAGACGGCGAAGATCCTGCTCAACCCGGAGTACGTCAACGCGGGCTTCGGCGACGTCTCCTCGATCGGCTCCACGCCGTTCGGCGACGTGGCGAACGCGCTCGTGTCGGGTGACTGCAAGCTGACGCACCAGGCGTCGTTCCTCGACGGCTTCATCGTGGACGCCGGCGGCGAGGTGGGCGAGGACGGCGACGTCTGGGCCTTCATGCTGCCGCCGTTCGAGTCGGGTGCCGAGGGCGAGGTCGTCACCGGTGGCGGCGAGATCGTCGGCGCGTTCAGCGACGACGAGGCGACCGTCAAGGTGCAGGAGTACCTGTCGAGCCCCGAGTGGGCCAACTCGCGCGTCTCGCTCGGCGGCGTGATCAGCGCCAACAAGGGCCTCGACCCCGCCAACGCGCAGAGCGCCATCCTGCAGGCGGCGATCGAGATCCTGCAGAACGAGGAGACCACGTTCCGCTTCGACGGCTCCGACCTGATGCCTTCGGCCGTGGGTGCGGGCTCGTTCTGGCAGGGCATGCGCGACTGGGTGAACGGCACGCCCACGGATCAGGTGCTCGAGCAGATCGAGTCGGGCTGGCCGGCTGAATAGCCCGACATGGCCGACTTCTTCGGATGGCTGAGCACGCTCTCGCCGTGGCTCGAGATCCCGATCATCATCGGGGTGTTCGTGTTCGCGGTGGGTGTGCTGCTCTTCTTCATCGAGATCGCGCCGCGCGCGGGCCGGGCGTACACCATCGCCCGGCTCGCCGCCTGCGTCCTGATCCCGCTCGGGATCATGTGGGCGCTGCAGTCGTGGTGGTGGGCGATCGCCGCCGCGGGAGTGCTGGGTCTGCTGTTCTTCTGGCTCGACCAGCGCTCCCGCGGGGGCGTCGGCTCGCTGTTCCAGCTGTTCGGCTTCCTCGCCCCTGCGCTCGCCCTGCTGCTGGTAGGCCTCGTCCTGCCGGTGATCCAGACCCTCGTCGCCTCGACCATGAACTCCCGGGGAACCGCGTTCGTGGGGCTCGACAACTTCGTGTGGATCCTCACGCAGCCGCAGGGCATCCGGACGATCGTGAACACGATCGTGTGGGTGCTGATCGCGCCCGTGGTCTCGACCGTGATCGGGCTCGTGTACGCGTACTTCATCGACAAGACACGGGGTGAGAAGGTCTACAAGATCCTCGTGTTCCTGCCGATGGCGATCTCGTTCGTGGGCGCGTCGATCATCTGGCGCTTCATGTACACGGCGCGTCCGGTGGATGCGGAGCAGATCGGCTTCGTGAATCAGATCATCGTCTGGCTCGGAGGCAGTCCGGTGCCGTTCCTGCAGGTGCAGCCCTGGAACACGCTCGCGCTCATCGTCGTGTTCGTCTGGATCTACACCGGGTTCGCCATGGTGGTGCTCTCGGCGGCGATCAAGGGCGTGCCCACGGAGCAGCTGGAGGCCGCCGAGCTCGATGGCGCCAACGGCTACGAGCGGTTCATGAACGTCGTGGTGCCGGGGATCCGGCCGTCGCTGATCGTCGTGCTGACGACCATCGCGATCGCGTCGATGAAGATCTTCGACATCGTCCGAACGATGACCGCAGGCGCGAACAACACGTCCGTGCTGGCGAACGAGATGTACCAGCAGTTCCGCAGCTTCGAGCCGGGCAGGTCGGCGGCGTACGCCGTGATCCTGTTCATCCTCGTGCTGCCGCTGGTCATCTACAACGCCAGGCAGCTCAAGGCCCAGAGGGAGGTGCGCTGATGACCGCGACCGAGCTGATCACGACCGGCCGCAAGGCGAAGGCGCCCGCCTTCGGGGAAGCCAAGCGGCGGCTGACGTCGCCGTGGGCGACGCTCGCGGCGATCATCATCGCGGCGATCTGGACGATCCCGACCTTCGGAATCCTGGTCTCCTCGTTCCGCCCGCGGGTGGAGATCCAGACCACCGGATGGTGGACGGCCCTGCAGAACTGGGGCTGGACGACGGAGAACTACGTCGAGGCGCTCAACACCTCGACGGGCGGGCTCAGCCTGCTGGGCGCGTTCGTGAACTCGTTCGCGATCACGCTGCCGTCGGCGATCATCCCGCTGATCCTGGCGACGTTGGCCGCGTACGGCTTCGCGTGGATGGAGTTCCGCGGCAAGAACCTGCTGTTCGTGCTGGTGTTCGCCCTCCAGATCGTCCCGATCCAGATGGCGTTCATCCCGCTGCTGCAGCTGTTCTCGCAGGGCGAGCTGTTCGGCTTCCCGATCATCCAGGCGTTCTCGGAGCAGGCCGGCTACGCGCAGGTCTGGATCGCGCACACGATCTTCGGCCTTCCGCTGGCGATCTTCCTGCTGCACAACTTCATCGCCCAGATCCCGGGGGAGGTGATCGAGGCGGCCCGCGTGGACGGCGCCGGGCACGGGCAGATCTTCTTCCGCATCGTGCTCCCGCTGAGCATGCCGGCCATCGCCTCGTTCGCGATCTTCCAGTTCCTGTGGGTCTGGAACGACCTGCTGGTGGCCTTGATCTTCGCCGACGGCAACGTGGCGCCGATCACGAAGCTGCTGGCGCAGATGGTGGGTCAGCGCGGCGAGGACTGGCACCTGCTCACGGCCGGCGCGTTCATCGCGATCATCGTGCCGCTGCTGGTGTTCCTGTTCCTGCAGCGCTACTTCGTGCGCGGCCTGCTGGCCGGCTCCGCCAAGGGGTGAGCGCGAAGGGCTGACGAGACGGAAGGCCCCCGGGATCCGCGCGGAGCGCACGGGTCCCGGGGGCCTTCTTCATGCGCCGGATGCGCCGGAGCGCGTCAGTCGCAGGCGAGGCGGGCGCGGACCGACTCCAGTGCCTGGATCTCGCGCTCCTGCGACTCGGCCATGCCCTCGGCGGTGCGCAGCACGATCGGGTCGCCGCCGAGGCGCTGGATGGCGTCCACCATCTCGATCGCGCCGGTGTGGTGCCGGATCATCAGCTCCGTGAAGAGGCAGTCCTGCTCGGCGCCGGTCGCGGCCCGCAGCTCGTCGAGCTCGGCGTCGCTCGCCATGCCCATCTCGGCTCGCAGCTCGTCCTCGCTCGCCGGCTCGCCCGTCGATCCGCCGTGGTCGTGGCCGCCGTCCTCGGCCATCCACGCCATGAGCGGATCCGAGCCGCGCTGGGGGAGACCCCAGTTGACGATCCAGCCGAACATCTGGCCGGACTGCTGCGCCTGCGCGGTCGCGATGTCGTACGAGATGAGGCGCAGCTCCTCGTCCGAGGTGGCGCGGTACTCGATCATCGCCATCTCGACCGCCTGGGCGTGGTGCACCTGCATGTCGCGCGCGAAGCCGACGTCGGCCGCGTTCGGGCCCGGCTCGGCGCCGCCGAAGGTCGAGAACCGGCCGATCGCGAAGGCGGTGCCGCCGACGAGCAGGATGCCGAGCGCGATCAGCGCCCAGGGACGCGGCCGGTACGGCGCGGTCTCCTCATCCGACATGGGTCAGATCTTGCCGGGGCCCTCGATGCCCGTGCACGAGGCGCCCAGCTCGGGGGCCGTGCCGCCCTGCCAGTACTCCTCGATGAACTGGGCGATGCGCGGGTCGTCGACCGAGTCGACCTTGAGCTGGTGCTCCCAGGCGCTGACGGCGATGGGGGTGTCGAGCCCCTCGTAGGGCGAGACGATCGCGTAGGTGCGCGGCGCCAGGGCCCGCAGCGCGTCGAGGTCGGCGCCCTGCACGACCGCGGGGTCGTAGGTGATCCACACCGCGCCGTGCTCGAGCGAGTGCACCGCGTTCTCGTTCGGCTGCGGCTCCGTGTACACGCCGCAGCTCAGCCACGCGCTGTTGTGCGGGCCGCCCGCGGGCGGGTTCTGCTCGTACTCGACGACGCCGTCGACGTGGTCGGACTCGAGCTCGAAGGTCTCGACGCCCTCGATCTCGACGCCCTCGCTGCCGGCCGTGTAGCTGCGCGGTGCGGTCACGAGAGAGGCCACGACGATCGCGGCCACGGCGAGGATCGCGGCGCCGCCGACGATCCACCACACGAGCTTGCCGCGCTGGCGCTTCTTCAGCTGACGCTGGTACTCGGCCAGCTTCTCCTGACGCTTCGCCTCACGCTGCTGCTTGGCGGTCTGCTGGAGCTGAGCCTGCTTGGCCGGATTGCCGGAACGCGGGGTGGAGGGCATAACAGAATCGTATGCGGTGCCGCTTGGGATCCGCTCAGTGGGACCGGTCCCCGGGGCGCCCCCGCGGGCGTAGCATGTATGTTTCCGCCGCCGACGAAAGCCTGCCGTGCCTGACGCCTCGAACCCGCGCACCGATTCGATCTCCCTCCCCTTCACCGGCCCCATCCCGATCCCGTCCGCCACCGGCGCGATCCGCACGCTCGGACCCGATCCGGCGACCGCGCCGATCGTCCTGCACCCGGGCGATGCGATCCCGGCGTCGCGCCGTCTCCTGTACGTGCTGCTGCTCGGCGCCCTGACCGCCCTCGGGCCCTTCACGGTGGACCTGTACCTGCCGGCGTTCCCCCTGCTGCAGGACGCGTTCGCGACGGACGAGGCGGCCATCCAGCTCACCCTGACCGGCACGATGATCGGCTTCGCCTTCGGGCAGCTGCTGGTCGGGCCGCTCAGCGACACGGTCGGGCGGCGGCTGCCGCTGCTGCTCGCCACCGCGCTCCATGTCGTGGCGAGCATGACCGCGGCGGTCGCGCCGAACCTGGCGCTGCTCGGGGCGTCGCGAGTCGCGATGGGCTTCGGCGCGGCCGCGGGCGCGGTCGCGGCCATGGCGATCGTGCGCGACCTGTTCGGCGGCAAGCGCCTGGTCGTCATGCTGTCGCGGCTCGCGCTCGTGACCGGCGTCGCGCCCGTGGTCGCCCCGCTCATCGGCTCGATGCTGCTCGGGGTGATGCCCTGGGAGGGCATCTTCTGGGTGCTGGCCGCCTACGGCGCGCTCATGCTCCTCGCGGCCCTGTTCGTGATCCCGGAGACCCTGCCGCGCGAGCGACGGCACGAGCGCGGCGCGAGCACCGTGTGGCAGCGCTATCGCTCGGTGCTGACGGACCGCGTGTACGTCGGCCTGCTGATCATCGGAGGCCTGACCTTCGCGGGGCTGTTCTCGTACCTGTCGGCCTCGCCGTTCCTGTTCCAGGAGAGCTACGGCTTCGACGAGGTGCAGTACGGGCTGCTGTTCGCGAGCAACTCCCTGGGCCTCGTGGTCGGCAACCAGGTCGCCGCCCGCCTCGCGGCGCGCTTCGGGCCGCAGTGGGTGCTGGCGTTCTCGACCGTCGTGCTCGTCGTCTCGGCGACGCTGATCGTGGTCTTCGACCAGCTGGGACTGGGGCTGTGGGGCACCGCGATCCCGCTGTGGTTCTTCATGACCGCGTGCGGGTTCACGTTCCCGTGCGTGCAGGTGCTGGCGCTGGACCGCCACGGCAAGGCCGCGGGCACGGCGGCCTCGCTGCTCGGCGCGAGCAACGCGGGCGTCGCGGGGCTCATCTCGCCGATCGTCGGCGCGGTCGCCGGGCCCGAGGGCATCACGGGCACGTCCATGGCCGTCGTCATGATCGGATGCGCGCTCGTCGCCGTGATCACGCTCTGGGCAGTCGTGCGGCCGCGTACGGTCGAGATGCTGAACCCCTGACCTGAACCCTGACGCGATCGAGGAGGAGGGCGCCATGAGCGGCGGCCAAGCGCGCACCCGACGCACGTGGATGTGGTGGGGCCTGGGTCTGCTCGCGGGCGGTCTGGCGGTCGGCGCCGTCCTGCAGATCCCCGGCATGGACCCGACGCCGGTCGACATCTGGTGGGACGCCGTCCTGTCGGCCACCCCGGACGGACCCGCGCTCCGGCTCTCGCTCCTCATGGACACCGTGGGAGGCGGGCGCTACGCCATCCTGTGGGTGCCGCTGGCGATCCTCGCACTGCTGCTCGCGCTGAAGCGGCCCTGGGCCGCGGGGTACTTCGCCGTCGCGCTCCTCGTGAGCGCCGGGCTCGTGCAGGTGCTCAAGCACGTGCTGGGGCGCGCCCGGCCCGAGGACATCCTGGTGACCGTGGATGTCGGGTCGTTCCCGTCTGGCCACGTCGCCAACGCCGCCACGCTGGGTATCGCGCTGTGGGTCATCCTGCCCCGGCCGTGGATGGCGGCGATCGCGGGCGTCTGGATAGCCGTCATGGCGTTCTCGCGCACGTACCTGTCGGCGCACTGGCTCACCGACACGGTCGGCGGCGCGCTGATCGGCGCCGGAGCCGCGCTGCTGGTCGCCGTCGCGTTCTCGCGGGGCCTGGTCGTGGAGCGGCGCGCTCGCCGCGGACGGGGCTGACGCGCCCTCTCACCGCGCGGCCGGCCGTCGCTAGGCTGGCGGCATGACCGCCGAGAAGGATCCCGCCGTCCTCGCCGCCGAGGCCGAGCTCGCCCGCCTGCAGGCCGAAGCCGAGGCCGCTGAAGCCGCCCTGCGCGCCGCCGAGGCGAAAGCTAGGCTCGCCGCCGCCCAGGCCGCCGCTGCGCAGGGGGAGGCAGGGGAGGCCGCGGATCCGGAGACCGCTCCGGCCGATCCCGTGCCCGGGGCGGAGACCGCCGCGGGGGACGCTCCCGAAGCCGTGGAGCAGGCTCCGGCGGACACGGCCTCGTCCGAGCCGGCGGAACGCGCTGCGAAGACCGAGGGCCCGCTCGATGCGGACGCCGTGCGGGCGATCGTCGACGGGTACACGTTCGAGACCACGACGCTCGACATCGGCGCGCTCGTCAACGGGGAGCCGCTGCCCGAGGCCCAGATCCGGATCCCGCTCGGCATGCTGAACCGCCACGGGCTGGTGGCGGGCGCCACCGGCACGGGCAAGACCCGGACCCTCCAGGGGCTCGCCGAGCAGCTGGCGGCCAAGGGCGTGCCGGTGTTCGCCGCCGACATCAAGGGCGATCTGTCGGGCATGGCCACGCCGGGCCAGCCGAGCGAGAAGCTCCTGGCCCGCACGAAGGGCATCGGGCAGGACTGGAAGCCCGAGGCGGCCGCGGTCGAGTACTTCGCGCTGGGCGGCATCGGCAAGGGCGTGCCGGTGCGCGCGACCGTGACCGGCTTCGGCCCGCTGCTGCTGTCGAAGGTCCTCGGGCTCAACGACACGCAGGAGTCGAGCCTGGGGCTCGTCTTCCACTACGCCGACAAGAAGGGGCTGCCGCTCGTCGACCTCGAGGACCTTCGGTCGGTGCTGACGTACCTGACCAGCGACGAGGGCAAGACCGAGCTGAAGGAGCTCGGCGGGCTCTCGAGCGCGACCGCGGGCGTCATTCTGCGCGAGCTCATCACGTTCGCCGAGGGCGGCGCCGACGTGTTCTTCGGCGAGCCGGAGTTCGACGTCGCCGACTTCCTGCGGATGGCGCCCGACGGGCGGGGATTCGTGTCGCTGCTCGAGGTGCCGGGCGTCGCGGACCGGCCTGAACTGTTCTCGACCTTCCTGATGTATCTGCTGGCCGAGCTGTTCGAGATCCTCCCCGAGGTCGGCGACCCCGAGAAGCCGAAGCTCGTGTTCTTCTTCGACGAGGCGCACCTGCTCTTCAAGGACGCGTCCAAGGACTTCCTCGCGGCCATCACCCAGACCGTGCGCCTGATCCGCTCGAAGGGCGTCGGGGTGTTCTTCGTGACGCAGACGCCCAAGGACGTGCATCCGGATGTGCTCGCGCAGCTGGGGTCGCGCGTGCAGCACCAGCTGCGGGCGTTCACACCGGACGATGCCAAGGCGTTGCGGGCGACCGTGGGGACGTACCCGAAGTCGGGATACGACCTCGAGCGCGTGCTCCAGGAACTCGGCACCGGCGAGGCGATCGTGACCGTGATGAGCGAGAAGGGCGCGCCGACACCGGTCGCGTGGACGCGCGTGCGCGCGCCGCAGGGCCTCATGGAGCCGACGCCCGAGGCGCAGATCGACGCGGCCGTGGCCGCGTCGCCGCTCACGCCCAAGTACGGGGAGCGGGTCGACCGCGAGTCGGCGTACGAGATCCTGACGGCCAAGATGAACGCGGCCGACGCCGCGGCTCGGCAGGCCGAGGTCGACGCCGAGCTGGCGAAGCAGCAGGCCGAGCTCGCGAAGGCGAACGCCGCCGCCGAGCGGAAGGCGCAGCAGGAGTACGAGCGCCTGCTCAAGAAGACCTCGGGCGGCTCGCGGCGCACGTCGTCGCGCGCCGAGAGGTCGACGATAGAGAAGGTGCTCGGCTCGCGGACGACGCAGACGCTGATCAACAGCGTGATCCGCGGCATCTTCGGCACCGGCCGGCGCCGCTGAGGTGCAGGTCAGCGGCTGAGCAGAAGCAGCCGAACGAGGTCGTCGCCGAGCAGTTCGGCGCCGTCGGCCGCGACCACAGCGAATGTGTCGCGGGCGTCGACGCACAGCCCGAGCTCGAGGGGTCGCGTCTCGATCTCGCCGCCCTTGCGCTGGATCACGAGCGTCGCTCCGGCGACGTCGCCGAGGCTCGTGACGAAGTGCTGCCGGCCCGGCGGCACGTCATCGCACAGGCTCGGCGCCGGCGGCGCGGCGGCCAGGTGCCCGGCGACCGCTGACAGCGTCGTGCGGGCCTCGCCTTGCTGTGCCACGGGGGACGTGTACCGGATGCTCAACGTCGCGTCGGCGTCCCACTGCTGCGGAGAGGGCGTCAGTGCGGCGGACGCGAGGCCGGCGGAGTCGAAGCGCACGGTCTGGGCGGCGCCGTCGAAGACGAGCTGCGCCGAGACATCCGGCTCGCCGCTGAGTGGAACCACGATCTGGCCCGGCTGCGCGCCCCGGTTCGCCTGCCCGAACGCGAGCGCCGAGTCGATCAGGATGTCCTGCCCCGCCAGCAGGTCGCCGAGGCTGCGGGTGACGGCACCCGTCTCCCGGTACGTCACGGCGACCGCCAGGTCGAGCGCGTAGCCGTGGACTTCGGGCGCGAGCGTCACAGCGGCGAGTCCCGCGGGATCGAAGCGCACCTCGGCGACAGGCGCGCCGCCGGCGGTCACGGCGGCGTCCGCGTCGACCGCTCCGCGCAGGGCGATCCTCACCTCGCCGGACTCCTTCGAGGCTTCGACGCCCACGACGTCGATCGGCGCGAGCTCCGTCGGGGGGACCGGCTCATCAGTCGTCGGGGGCGTCTCGCGCTCCTCCGGCGCGAGCGCAGCGAGCAGCGCATCCCGGATCCCCAGGCCGTTCAGCGAGAGCGACGCGGGAGCACCCTCGCCGCTCGTGTACGCGACCTCGAGGGTCACGTCGGCGAGCGCCTGCTCGTGCGTGAGCGAGAACACGAGCGTGGCCGCGCCTTCCGGGCCGAGCGTGCCGACGACCGCGGGCTCGGTGCCGGCCATCGCCACCGCGAGCGGGACCCCGACCGACAGCCCGCCGCCCGCCGTGGTCGCGTCCGACAGCGCGTACACGGCGACCTCGCGATCGGCGTCGCCGCGAACGTCGAGCTCGACCGTGCCGTCGTCGCGCACCCGCGCGCCGTCGAGCACCAGATCGAGAGCCTCGACCTCGTCGACGACCTCATCCACCACCTCTGCAGGAGCGGGCAGCGCGCTCTCCACCGCAGGAGGCGCCGAGCGCACAACGGGCGCGGTGCTGCGCGGGGGCACGGGTTCGAGCGTGGGCGTCGGCGCGGGCGTGGCTCGCGGGGGCGCGGGCTCGGCGGCGTCGTCCATGGCGTTCGCGAGGGCGTCGATCAGCGCGGGGTCGGCCTCGACAGCCGCTGCGGGAGGCGCGGCCTCGTCGGCGGCGGACGGCGCCGTGGTCGGCGACGGGCCGCCCGGGTTGAGGACCGACGCGACGACCGCGCCCGCGACGGCGACGGCGGCCGCGGCTGCCGCGACCAGTCCGCCGACGGTCCAGGCCGTGCCCGACGATCCCGACGACCCGGACGAGCTCGAGGAGCCCGCGCCGCCGACGCCGGCGAGCAGGCCGCCGCCGGCGACCACCGCGCCCTCGACGACGCTCGACGGCATCGCCGCCAGCGCGACGATCGCGGCGTCGTCGCGCTGCAGCGACGCGAGATAGGTGGCCGTGGCGGACACACCGATCGTGAGCGGCAGGAGCACCAGCGCGAGCCGGCTGCCGACCTCCTTGGCCTCGCTCGCCACGATCGCGCACCGGGCGCACGAGCCGAGGTGGCTGTCGAGGCGCTCGCGCTGCTGCGCGGTGAGGTTGCCCAGCGTGTGCGCGCCGAGGCGCTCGATCGCCCACCGGCACTCCGAGCCGTCGGCGACCGTGGCCAGATGGGCCTGGATCCACGCCTCGCGCAGGCCCTCGCGGGCGCGGAACGCGAGCTGCGCGACCGCGACCGGCTTCATCCCGAGCAGGGGAGCGATCTCGGCCGGCTTGAGCTGCTCGATCTCGGTGTACCAGAGCACCTCCTGCCAGCGCGTGGGCAGGCTGCGGAACGCCGTGTGGGTCAGGCTGCGGTCGAGCGCGGCGAGGGTCGCCTCGTCGGTCGACTCGGGACCCTCCAGCGTCTCGAGCTCGTCGATCGTCTGCTCGCTCTGCGTGCGTCCCCACCCCGCGGCGGTGTTGCGGATCGACGTGAACAGGTAGGCGCGGAACGAGCCCGTCGGGCCGCCGCCGCGCTGGATGGCCTGGAAGATGCGGGCGTAGGCCTCCTGCACCAGGTCGTCGGGGTCGATCGAGGACGTGACCGACCGAGCCACGACGATGCCGGAGCGGTAGTGGCGGCGCCACAGCTCGCCGAACGCCTCGCCGTCGCCCGAGCGCGAACGCAGCACGAGATCCGCGTCGGGCGCGGTCTCCGGGGCGTCGGGAGTCTCGTTCGTGGTCATGATCCTGCTCAGGCGAGGCGAAGGGCGGGTCATCCGCCACGGGCGCGTCGGGCACGCGCACACGGCTCCCATTGTGTCCCGGACACGGGTGTCCGCGCCAGCGGAGAGCCGGATTATCGGGCGATTCCGGGCTCCGGAGGCCCTTGTCTGAGAGCTCTGAAAAAACTTCCGGAACCCGCGTAATAGATCCCCCGTCGCCGCATCTCTTGGGGTGAGAGCACCGATGTCCGCTCCGCGTTGCCGGGGGGCTCGCGGACGGCAGGCGCCCGGGGATGCCCATTCCCAGCGCAACGGGGCTCGAGAGGTTCTCGGGGGAGGGCTCTCGGCCCCGTTTCTCACGATGGGGCCGGTGCGGCACGACCGAGGTGCCGCCCACCGGCCGGGGCGGTGCGGGCGCGGAGGACCTGGGGAGGAACCTCCGCGCCCCGCCCCGGAACACGAGCCGAGGCGGCCTACGGTCAGCCGATCGGGTCCGCGACCTCGAGGTCCACGCCGGCCGTCGCCGCGCCGTCCGCGATCTCCACGCGCGCGCCCAGCGACGCATCGACCGCCGCGCCGGGCGATTCGCCGTCGACCGACGCACCGAGCGCCGCCTCCGGGCTCGGGTCCGCCGAGACGCCGGCGCCGATCGAGGCGTCGATCGAGGCGTCGATCGAGGCGTCGACTGCGGCGTCGACTGCGGCGTCGACTGCGGCGTCGACCGGGACCGGCACGGTCAGCCCGGCCGAGCCGTCGATCGTCGCCGAGTCCTCCGTGATCGCGATCTCGCCCCGGACCGAGTCCAGTGCGTCCACCCCGGCGGAGACGCCGTCGCCGCCGGCCGCCACGTCGAGATCGACGACCCCCGCGACCTCCGCGGCGACGGTGACCTCGCCGGGCGGCGTGGGTGCCGGTGCGATCGGCACGGGGAGCGACGGCTCGGGAGCCGGGGGCACCACGACGGGCGCCGAAGGGGCCGTGACCGCCGGTGCCGGCGTCGTCTCGGGAGCGGCCGATCGCGTCTCGGCCACCGGTGGGGTGGCGGTTCCGGGCATCGGCGCCTGCGTCGTCGCGAGGTCCGAGACCGGCGCGGGCGACACGGGAGCCGCGGCCACGGCCCCGCCGACCAGGGCGCCGGCCAGCGCCAGGGTCGCGAACCCGGTCGACACGAGCGTGCCGACGGCGAGGGTGCCCGACGCGGCGATCGTGAGCGCTCCCGTGGGCGCCAGCGCGGCGGGAAGGGGCGTGAGGGCGGAGGCGGCCGCCATCGCGCGCCCCGCCGGCGCCAGGTAGGCTGCCGCGGCGGCGGAGCCGATCAGCGCAGGAAGAAGCGCGGGTGCGAGGCGGGTCCCCACGTGGCGAGCCTCCGCGGCCACCTCTGCACACGGTGGGCACGCCTGCAGATGCGCGTCGACCCGCGCACGTCTCGAGGCCGTGAGGGTGCCGCGCGCGTGGGCGCCCAGGCGCTCGATGGTCCGGCGCAGTCCTCGCCGTCGCCCATCGTGGCCACGTGGGCCTGGATCCAGGCCTCACGCAGGCCCTCGCGTGCACGGAAGGCGAGCTGCTTCACGGCACCCGGCGTCATCCCGAGCAGCGGCGCGGCCTCACCGGGGCCCAGCCCCTCGACCTCGCAGTACCAGAGCACCTCCTGCCAGCGGCTCGGCAGGGTGCGGAACGCGTGGAGGACCCGCCAGTGGTCGTCGGCGGCCAGCAGGGCGTCCTCGGTGGTCGTCGGATCCGGCACGGCCTCGAGCTCCTCGATCGCGGAGGTCTCGCGCCGCGCGCGCGCCCACGAGACGGCCGTGTTCCGGATGGCCGTGAACAGGTAGGCGCGGAACGGTCCCGTGGGGCCGCCGCCGCGGCGCAGGATCCCGAACACCCGGGCGAACGACTCCTGCACAAGGTCGTCCGCGTCGGCGGCCGCGCCCGTCGACCGAGCCACCGCGAGCGCCGCACGATGATGCCGGTCCCAGAGGGCGGCGAACGCGTGGGCGTCGCCCGCGCGCGAGCGGCGCACGAGCTCCGCGTCGGGGAGCGACGGATCGGCGGGGCTGGGTTGCACGGCGGACCTGCTTCGGGGAGTCCCGGCGGCGGCGCCGCCGGGGTGCACGGACCCCTCGATTGTCGCGCGTCGACCGGCCTCGCCCAACGGTGCCCAGGTAGCGCGCGGGCACCCTCGGAAGATCTCGTGGGGAAACCGCGTGACCGATCCGGGATCCGTGCGTCTCTCCTATGAAGACGTCGCCGGACGCGGGCGAGAGGGGGGTTCGCGTCCGGCTGCACAGCAGCGATTCGGGTTCGGCTGCCGTGCGGGGCCCGGACTGCTCGGGGGAGGAGCTCCGGGCCCCGACTCTTCCGACCGTCCCCTGGCGGGATCAGGTCGTCGCGGCCGGCCGCCCCGCAGCCGCTACACTGGGCGTGTCGCGACTGGCGTTGAGGTGGTGCACCACCGGGAAGCGACCGAGACGGCATTCGACCGCACGCCTGGGCCGATGCGAGCATCCCTACCCGCACGTCGTCTGGAGATCGCCATGACCGATCCGCTGTTCAACGCCCCCCTCGCCGAGGTCGACCCCGAGATCGCGCAGGTGCTGCAGCGCGAGCTCGACCGGCAGCGCGGATTCCTCGAGATGATCGCATCCGAGAACTTCGTGCCCGTCTCGGTGCTCGAGTCGCAGGGCTCGGTGCTCACCAACAAATACGCCGAGGGCTACCCCGGCCGCCGCTACTACGGCGGCTGCGAGGAGGTCGACGTCGCCGAGGAGCTGGCCATCCAGCGCGCGAAGGACCTGTTCGGCGCCGAGTTCGCCAACGTCCAGCCGCACTCGGGCGCCTCCGCGAACGCGGCCGTGCTGCACGCCATCGCCCGCCCCGGCGACACCATCCTGGGCCTGTCTCTCGACCACGGCGGTCACCTCACGCACGGCATGAAGATCAACTTCTCGGGCCGCCTGTACGACATCGTGGCGTACGGCGTGGACCCCGAGACGTCGATGATCGACATGGACGAGGTCCGTCGCCTCGCCGTCGAGCACAAGCCGAAGGTGATCATCGCCGGCTGGTCGGCGTACCCGCGTCAGCTCGACTTCGCCGCGTTCCGCGCGGTCGCCGACGAGGTCGGCGCCCTCCTGTGGGTCGACATGGCCCACTTCGCGGGTCTCGTCGCCGCGGGTCTGCACCCGAGCCCCGTGCCGCACGCGCACGTCGTCTCGTCGACCGTGCACAAGACCATCGGCGGCCCCCGTTCGGGCTTCATCCTGTCGAACGACCCCGAGATCGCGAAGAAGATCAACTCCGCCGTCTTCCCGGGCCAGCAGGGCGGCCCGCTCATGCACGTGATCGCCGCGAAGGCGACCGCGTTCAAGCTCGCGGCGACGGACGCGTTCAAGGACCGCCAGGAGCGCACGCTGCGCGGCGCGAAGATCCTCGCCGAGCGCCTGTCGCAGCAGGACGTCGCGGACGCCGGCATCACGATCCGCTCGGGCGGCACAGACGTGCACCTGGTGCTCGTCGACCTGCGCAACGCCGCGATCGACGGCAAGCAGGCCGAGGACCTGCTGCACGAGATCCGCATCACCGTGAACCGCAACTCGGTGCCGAACGACCCGCGCCCGCCGATGACCACCTCGGGTCTGCGCATCGGCACGCCCGCGCTCGCGACCCGCGGCTTCGGCGACGCCGAGTTCACCGAGGTGGCCGACGTCATCGCCCTCGCGCTTCTGCCCGGCGCCGACCTGCCCGCGCTGCGCGAGCGCGTCGCGCGCCTCGCCGACGCTTTCCCGCTCTACCCCGGTCTCGGCGAGTAAGCGTGGTCGCGCAGAGGCTCGACGGTGTCGCCACCGCGAAGGCGATCAAGGAGGAGCTGGCCCAGCGGGTCGCCGTGCTCAAGGAGCGCGGCGTCACGCCCGGTATCGCGACCGTGCTCGTCGGCGCCGATCCGGCGTCGCAGCTGTACGTCGGGATGAAGCACAAGCAGTCCGAGGCGATCGGGATGAACTCGATCCAGCGGGAGCTGCCGGCGGATGCGTCGCAGGAGCAGGTGGAGGCGCTGATCGACGAGCTCAACGCCGATCCGTCGTGCCACGGGTACATCGTGCAGCTGCCGCTGCCGAAGCACCTGGACACCGACGCGATCCTGGAGCGGATCGACCCGGCCAAGGACGCGGACGGCCTGCACCCGACGAACCTCGGGCGCCTCGTGCTGAACGTCAACTCGCCGATCACGACGCCGCTGCCGTGCACGCCGCGCGGCGTGATCGAGCTGCTCACCCGCAACGGGTACGACCTGAAGGGCAAGCACGTCGTGGTGGTCGGCCGCGGCGTCACGATCGGCCGGCCGATGGGCCTGCTGCTCACGCGCCGCGACGTGAACGCGACCGTGACCCAGGTGCACACCGGAACGCCCGACATGGGCCCGTACCTGCGCCAGGCGGACGTGATCGTCGCCGGCGCGGGCGTGAAGCACCTCGTGAAGGCCGAGGACGTCAAGCCCGGCGCCGCCGTGCTGGACGTGGGCGTGACCCGCGAGCAGGACCCCGAGACCGGCAAGCAGAAGGTGTTCGGCGACGTGCACCCGGATGTGGCCGAGGTCGCCGGATTCCTGTCGCCCAACCCGGGCGGCGTGGGCCCGATGACGGTCGCGCTCCTGATGACCAACGTCGTGGAGGCGGCCGAGCGCTCGATCGCCTGAGCAGACCGCACAAGCGCCCCGGGACCTCGGTCCCGGGGCGCTTGCGTGTGGGGCGGATCAGGCCTCCTGGTGGCGGTCCAGGAACTCGAACACCGCGGTCTCGTCGACGCCGGGGAAGCGGCCGCGGGGGAGCGGCGCGAAGATGTGCGTGTGCACGCGGGCGCTCGGCCAGGCGCGGTCGCGCCAGCGGGCGGCCTGCTCCGCGGGGGCCCGGCGGCAGCAGCTCTCGTCGGGGCACGTCGAGACCTCGCGGTTCTGGGTCTCGCGGCCGCGCCACCACTTCGCGTCGTCGAAGCGCACGCCGACCGTGATCGAGAACCCGCCGTGGTCGCTCGTGCCGGTCTGCGTCGAGCACCAGAAGGTGCCGCCCGGGGTGTCGGTGTACTGGTAGTGCTCGGTCGTGCGGTTCTGCTGGTCGAACGCGTCGCGCGCGGCGAACTTGCGGCACACGATCTGACCCTCGACCGAGCCCGTGACGTCCTCGGGCACGGGCAGGCCGTCATTCTCGTAGACGCGCTCGATCTGCCCGGCCTCACCCACGCGCAGGAAGTGCAGCGGCATGTCCAGGTGCGTCGTGAGCAGGTTGGTCATCCGCATCGCCGCCGCCTCGTGCGTGACGCCGAACGCGTCGCGGAAGTCCTCGACGGCGAGGTTGCGGTCCTTCTTGGCCTGCTGCAGGAACGCCACCGAGTTGCCCTCCGGCATCAGGCAGCACGCGGCGTAGTAGTTGATCTCGAGCCGCTGCTGCAGGAAGTCGGCGTACGACGTGGGCGGCTTGTGGCCGAGCAGCCGGTGCGCCATGGCCTGCAGTGCCATCGAACGCAGGCCGTGCCCGCCGGGGATGGAGGCGGGCGGCAGATAGATGCGGCCGTTCTCGAGGTCGGTGATCGACCGGGTCGACGGCGGCAGGTCGTTCGCGTAGATGAGCTCGAAGCCCAGCTGCTCGGCCATGATGCTCACCGTGCGGTGCGTCAGGGCGCCCTGCACATGGCCCGCGGCCTTGAGCTGGCGCTCGGCGAGCTGCTCCAGCTCGGGCAGGTGGTTGTCGAGCGAGCGCATGCGCAGGCGCAGCTCGGTGTTGGCGCGCCGGGCCTCCTCGGGCGTCGCGATCGCCTCGCTCTCGCGGCGCTGCAGCTCGCGGTGCAGGCCGAGGATCGATTCGATCGTCTCGTCGGGCAGCGTCTTGGTGACCTTCACCGGGGGGATGCCGAGGCTGCGGAACACCGAGCTCGACTGCGCCTTCTCGAGTTCGATCTCCAGGGCCGCGCGGCGGTTCGGCGGCTCGCCCGAGATCAGGTCGGTCACCGCCGTGTGCGTCGCGGCCGCGATCGCCTGCAGCAGCGACAGCTTCGGCTCGCGCTTGCCGTTCTCGATCAGGCTGAGCTGGCTGCCCGCCACGCCGACCGCGGCGCCGAGCTCGTCGAGCGTGAATCCCTGCTGCAGCCGGTAGTGCCGGATCCGGTGGCCGAGCGTCTTCAGCTCGATCCCGCTCTTGTGATCGTCACGAGGGGTCATTCCTTGATCATATCTAAAGATTTCGGATTCTTTTGCTCCGATTGGTCGGAAAGGAGCGCCCGAGCGGGGTCATCCTGGAGAAGTCCCCCGCAACCCTCTTGGTTAGGAACTACGGATGGCCATCATCGAGAGCCCCACCGCCCGTGCGACGACGGAGTTCGCATCGTTCGGCGCCCAGCCCGACATCGACGGACCGGGCATGGCCGCCCTCGTTGCGTGGGTCGACGAGGTCGCCGCGCTCACGCAGCCGGACCGCATCCACTGGGTCGACGGCTCGGCCGAGGAGAACGCCGCGCTGCTCGAGCAGATGGTGGCGGACGGCACGCTGATCAAGCTGAACGACGAGAAGCGCCCGGGCTCGTACCTGGCGCGCTCGGACGAGGGCGACGTCGCCCGCCTCGAGTCGCGCACCTTCATCTCGTCGGAGCGCGAGGAGGACGCCGGCCCGACCAACAACTGGGTCGCGCCCGCCGAGATGCGCGCCACGCTGCGCCCCCTGTTCGAGGGCTCCATGCGGGGCCGCACGATGTTCGTCGTGCCGTTCTCGATGGGCAAGATCGGCGGCCCGATCTCGCAGCTCGGCGTGCAGCTGACCGACAGCCCCTACGCGGTCGTCTCGATCGAGATCATGACCCGCGTGGGCGACGCCGTCACGGAGCTGATCGCCGAGGGCAAGCCGTGGGTGCGCACCGTGCACTCGGTCGGCGCCCCGCTGCGCGACGGCGAGGAGGACGTCGCCTGGCCCAGCAACGACGAGAAGTACATCGTGCACTTCCCGGACACGCTCGAGGTGTGGTCGTTCGGCTCGGGCTACGGCGGCAACGCGATCCTGGCCAAGAAGTGCTACGCGCTGCGCATCGCCTCGGTGCTCGGCCGCGACCAGGGCTGGATGGCCGAGCACATGCTCCTCATCCGCGTGCTCGACCCGCAGGGCCGCGCCTACCACGTGGCCGCCGCGTTCCCGTCGGCCTGCGGCAAGACCAACCTCGCGATGCTGCGTCCGACCATCCCGGGATGGAAGGTCGAGACGCTCGGCGACGACATCACCTGGATCCGCCCGGGTGAGGACGGCCGCCTGTACGCGATCAACCCCGAGGCCGGGTTCTTCGGCGTCGCGCCCGGCACGGGCGAGTCGACCAACGTCACCGCGGTCGAGACGCTGTGGGGCAACGTCCTCTTCACGAACGTCGCGCTCACCGACGACGGCGACGTCTGGTGGGAGGGCCTGACCGACGAGGCGCCCGACCACCTGATCGACTGGCGCGGCGACGACTGGACGCCCGACTCGGGCCGCCCGGCCGCGCACCCGAACTCCCGCTTCACGGTCTCGGCCGCTCAGGCGCCCTCGATCGCGGACGACTGGGAGGAGGCGGTGCCGCTCGATGTCATCCTGTTCGGCGGACGTCGCGCCACCAACGTGCCGCTCGTCGTCGAGTCGTTCAACTGGGAGCACGGTGTGTTCCTCGGATCGACCATCTCGTCGGAGCGCACCGCAGCGGCCGAGGGCAAGGTCGGCGAGCTGCGCCGCGACCCGTTCGCCATGATGCCGTTCTGCGGCTACAACATGGGCGACTACATGGCGCACTGGCTCGAGATGGGCGGCAAGGCCGAGAAGCTCCCGAGGATCTACCAGGTCAACTGGTTCCGCCGCGGTGCGGACGGCCGGTTCCTGTGGCCCGGATTCGGCGACAACTCGCGCGTGATCGACTGGGTCATCCGCCGCCTGCAGGGCGAGGCGGAGGCGGTCGTGACCCCGATCGGCCTCATCCCCGCTCCGGGTTCACTGAACCTCGACGGCATCGAGGTGCCGCAGGAGGACCTGGACGAGCTGTTCTCCATCGACCCCGATGCCTGGCTCGAGGAGGCCGACCTCACCGAGGAGTTCTACTCGCTCTTCGGCGACAAGACCCCGGCGGCCCTGCGTGCGCAGCTCGACGCGCTCCGCACCCGCCTCAAGGCTGCGAAGGACTGACCGCACTCGGTCCTTCGCCGCGGGCTCGCCCGGTGCCGCACACACCGGAGCCCGCGACGTGGAACGGCCCGCCCCTCTTCCGATCCGGGGGCGGGCCGTTCATGCGTCTGACAGAGTGAGTGCGTGGCGAATTCGCGGTCCGGGGAGTCCGTCGCGCAACGGATCGTGCGCGTGCTCGAGACGTTCGACGTCGACCGCACGGCGCAGACACCCACGCAGATCGGGCGGCGCGCCGGACTGCCCTCCTCGACGGCGCACCGACTGATCGCGGAGCTCGTCGACAACGGCATCCTCGATCGAGACGAGGGCGGCCAGGTCCGGCTGGGGATGCACCTGTGGGAGCTGGCCCAGCGCGGCTCGCGGGCCCTCCGCCTGCGGCAGGCCGCGCTGCCGTTCATGGAGCGGGTGCAGTCCCGCCTGCGTGAGCACACGCAGCTCGCGGTCCTCGAGCAGGGTGAGACCCTGTTCCTCGAGCGGCTGTCCCATCCGGATGCCGTGTCGAACATCGCTCGGGTGGCCGGGCGCCTGCCCTTGCATGCGTCGTCGGCCGGACTGGTGTTGCTCGCCTTCGCGGATGAGGAACTCAGACGGCGGGTGCTGTCCGGGCCTCTGCCCGCGGTCTCGCCCGAGACTGTCACCGATCCTGAGGCCCTCCGGGCGATCCTCGCGCGGGTGCGGCGCGAGGGTGTGGTCGTGGCGCACGGGTATGTAGAGCCGGTGTCGACCGCGGTCGCCGTGCCCGTGCGAGAGCGCGGCCGAGTGGTCGCGGCCCTGTCGGCCGTGCTGCCGCGGGACGCTCCGACCGCCGGTGCAGCGGACGAGCTGCGACGCGCGTCCGCCGGCATCACGCGTGCGCTGGAGGAGCCGCCCGCCTGATTCCCGTTGAACGGGCACGTGATCGCGCCGGAGTGCGGCGGCATCCGACACTCGGAAGACGGACCCAGTGAGGACGCCGGCCGCTTCGAGGAGGAAGGGCACACCATGACCGAGCGCACCCAGGTTGCCATCGTCGGGGCCGGGCCCGCGGGCCTGCTGCTCTCGCACCTGCTGGATCGGGCGGGCATCGCGTCCATCGTGATCGACGCCCGCACGCGCGAGGAGATCGAGACGACCATCCGGGCCGGCATCCTCGAGCAGGGGACCGTCGAGGTCCTGTCCGAGAGCGGCGCCTCCGACCGCGTTCGGTCCGTCGGTCATCGCCACGAGGGCATCGAGCTGCGATTCGAGGGCGAGGGCCACCGCATCGACTTCGCCGCGACCGTGGGGCGCGCGGTGTGGCTCTATCCGCAGCACGAGGTGCTCAAGGACCTCGTCGCCGCGCGGCTCGCGGCCGTCCAGGACATCCGCTTCGGGGTGACCGCCGATGCCGTCGACGATGTCGAGACCGACCGGCCGCGCGTGCTCGCGACGGGCCCGGACGGCGAGCGGATCGAGATCGAGGCGGACGTGGTCGTGGGCGCCGACGGGTCGCGCGGCGTGACGCGGCAGGCGGTCACCGGCGCCCATGGCGGCTACTTCCGCGAGTACCCGTTCGCGTGGTTCGGCATCCTGTGCGAGGCGCCGCCCTCGGCCGACGAGCTGATCTACAGCAACTCACCCGCGGGCTTCGCGCTCATCAGCCAGCGCAGCGCCACCGTGCAGCGGATGTACTTCCAGTGCGACCCGGACGAGGATCCGGAGCGGTTCTCGGAGCGCGAGCTGTGGGACATGCTGCAGGAGCGCGTTCCCGGCACGACGCTGCACGAGGGGCCGATCTTCCAGCGCGACGTGCTGCGTTTCCGCAGCTTCGTCGCGCACCGCCTGCTGCGCGGACGGGTCGTGCTGGTCGGCGACGCCGCCCACACGGTGCCGCCCACCGGGGCCAAGGGGATGAACCTCGCCGTCGCGGACGTCGTCCTGCTCGCGGATGCGCTCCGAGCGCTCCTCCTCGAGGGCGACGACCGGCCGCTCGAGGCGTTCCCCGAGCGCGCCCTCGAGCGCATCTGGAAGGCCCAGCACTTCTCCTGGTGGATGACGAGCATGCTCCACGTGGCGCCGGATGCCAGCGACTTCGACCGCCGCCGGCAGGTGGGGGAGCTGCGCTCCGTGGTCGAGTCGGAGCACGGCCGCGCCTACCTCGCGGAGGCCTACACGGGGTGGTCGCTCGCGCGCTGAGCGGTCCGGCGAACCCGCACCCGTTCGCCGAGTCCGCGTCAGATCGCGCGTGGGGTCGGTGAGGGAGTGCGGGTTCGGCGAACGGCTGGCTCAGACCAGCAGCTGGTGGCGGGCGAGGTCGCGATACAGCGGCACGCTCGCCACCAGCTCGCTGTGGGTGCCCTGGCCGATCACGCGGCCGTGGTCGAGCACGATGATCCGGTCGCTGTCGACGACCGTCGACAGGCGGTGGGCGATCACGAGCAGCGTGCGGCCCTCGGCCACCGCGTCGATCGCGTCGCGCATGAGCTGCTCGTTGAGGCCGTCGAGCGACGAGGTCGACTCGTCGAGCAGCAGGACGGGCGGGGCGGCGAGCAGAGCCCGCGCGATCGCGAGGCGCTGGCGCTCGCCGCCCGACAGCATGACGCCGTCCTCGCCGACGGGGGTGTCGATCCCCAGCGGGCCGCGGTCGATCACCGAGCCGAGGTTCACGGCCCGCAGCACGCGCTCGCAGTCCGCGTCGCTCGCGTCGGGGGAAGCGAGGCGCAGGTTGTCGGCGAGCGTGCCGGCCAGCGTCGGGGCGTCCTGCTCGACGTAGCCGAACCGGGAGCGCAGCTCGGTGCGCGACAGCTCGCGCACGTCCTGGCCGTCCAGCTCGATGCGGCCCGAGATCGGGTCGTAGAACCGCTCGATCAGGGCGAGGATCGTGGACTTGCCTGCGCCGCTCGGGCCGACAAGCGCGACGCGCGCCCCGCGCGGCACCTCGAAGGTCACGCCCCGGAGCACGTCGCCGTGCGCGGCCTCGGCGCCCGCCTCCGCCTCGTCGACCGCGCTCTCGTCGAGCGGCAGGTGCGCCTCGAGGGCCTCCTTCGCGGCGCGCTCACGCGCCGCGACAGCGGCCTCCGGGTAGCGGAAGCGCACGTCGCGGAACGCCAGCGCCGGCGCGCCCTCGACCGGTGCGGCCGGACGCGGCTCGGGATCGGCCGCGGTCTCGTCGGGCAGGTCGAGGATCTCCTGGATGCGGCCCAGAGCGCCGAGGGCCTGGCCCACGCTCGTGATCGCGCCGAACGCGGAGGCGAGCGGCATCACGAGCAGGAACAGGAACATCACGAACGTCACGAGGCTGGACACCGACACGGCACCGGACGCCACGCGCATGCCGCCCACGCCCAGCACGACGAGCATCGACGCCTGCAGCGCGATCCCGGCGATCGGCACCACGAGCGCCGACGCGCGCGCGACCTCGACGCCCGCCTCGAACGCCTCCGTCGCCTTGGCCGCGACGGCGCGCTCTTCGCGGTCGGAGGCGCCCGCCGCGCGGATCGTCCGCACGGCGCCGATCGCCCGCTCGACGCCGCTGGTGAGCTCGCCGACGCGCGCCTGCTGCGCGGCCGTCGCGCGCCGCATCCGGCCGCTCAGCGACACGACCGCGAGCACGCTCAGCGCGAGCACGCCCACGATGCTGAGCAGCAGGATCGGGTCGATCACGAGCATCGCGATGAGCGCGCCGGCGAACAGCAGGATGCTGCCGACGCTGTCGGCGAGGCCCTGCGTGAGCACCGCGTAGAGCATCGTGGTGTCGGTGCCGACGCGCGAGACCAGGTCGCCCGTGCGGCGCGCGTCGAACTCGCCGATCGGCAGGTGGAGCAGGCGCGCGATCAATCGGCGCCGGCTCGACAGGACGACCGCGGTGCCGGTGCGCTGCAGCAGGTAGTGCTGGTACGCGCTGACCGCCGACGAGACGATCACGAAGGCGATCAGCGCCACGATCAGCAGCCCGAGGGGCTCGCTGTCCTGCACTCGCGCGATCACCTCGCCGATGAGGAGCGGCTGGATGAGGGTCGTCAGCGCCGCGATCACGCTCAGGATCGACACCCACACCAGCACGCGCTTGTGCTCGAACACGAACGGCAGCAGCTGGCGCACGGTGGCGCGGGGGCCGTCGTCCCTCGCGGGACGGGCGAACGGGCTGCGGCGCGGTGAATCGGACATCGTGTCCTATTCTCTCGCGACCGCAGCCCGCTCCGTTCCGCCTCTCAGTGCGCCATGGCCTTCAGCGCCTCCTCGTCGAGCACGGCGATCGAGCGGGTGTCCTGGAAGGCGCGGACACCCTCGATGCCCTGCTCGCGGCCGAAGCCCGACTGCTTCATGCCTCCGAACGGCGCGCGCAGGTCCAGGCGGGTGGCGCCGTGGTCGTTGACCCAGACGTAGCCGCACTGCAGCTGCGCGCCGATCCGCTGCGCGGTCCCCGGATCGGCCGTCCACACCGAGCCGCACAGGCCGCCCCAGGTGTCGTTGGCGGCGGCGATCGCCTCGTCCTCGGTGTCGAACGGGATGAGAGGGATCACGGGGCCGAACTGCTCCATGGTGACCACACGCAGCGACGGATCCGGATCGATCACGAGCGCCGGTCGCAGGAAGTTGCCGCCCGCGAGTTCGCCGCCGGGCAGCTCGCCGTACTCGCGCACCTCGGCCCCCGCGTCCTTCGCCTCCTGGATGATCTCCTCCACGAACGCCTTCTGCGCCGGCTGGTGCAGCGGGCCCATCGTGGTGCCCTCGTCGAGCCCGTAGCCGAGCTGCACCTTCTGCAGCCGCGCCTCGAGGCCGGCGACGAGCTCGTCCAGCCGCGAGCGGTGCACGTAGACGCGCTTGGCGTTCATGCAGATCTGGCCGGTCGTGTCGTAGATGGCCGCGAACAGCCGGTCGAGGTGCGTGTCGTCCAGGATGGCGTCCTCGGCCACGACCGCCGCGTCGTTGCCGCCCAGCTCGAGCGTCACGCGGGTCAGCGTCTTGGACGCCATCTCCATCATCCGCTTGCCGCCGTTGACGCTGCCGGTGAAGCACAGCTTCGCGACATCCGGGTTCTGGATGAGCCCCGCCATGTTCTCGTCCTTGCCGGTCACGATGTTGAGCACGCCCGGCGGCAGCTTCTCGGCCACGCGCTGCACGACGCGCGCCGTGGCGAGCGGGGCGGAGGGCGGCGGCTTCACGATCGCGGTGTTGCCCGCCAGGAGGGCGTGCGGCAGCGAGGCGCCGAGGATCGCGATCGGCCAGTTGAACGGCACGATGATCGTCGTCACGCCCAGCGGCTGGTAGCCGACCTGCGTCGTCACGGGGATGCCTGGTGCAGGCTCGAGCACCTTGCCCTGGTCGACCTCGTCCGCCAGGGCCAGCGCGAGGTTCCAGCGGATCTCGAATACGAGCGCGTCGATCCACGCCTCCATGCGGATCTTGCCGTTCTCCTGCGACAGGATGGCGGCGTCCTCGTCGCGGTCGTCCGCGATGCCGGCGATCGCGTCGGCCATGGCCTTGGCGCGCTCCTGCGCGGAGAGCGCGGACCACGCGGGGAACGCGGCCTTCGCGGCCGCCACCGCGTCGGCGACGTCCTGCGGCGACGCGGCCGCGGCCTCGCCGACCACCGCGCCCGGCTTGCCGGGGTCGGCGATCTTGAGCGTCTCTCCCGTGAACCGCTCCTCGCCGCCGATGTAGAGCCCGGTCCGTACGGCCGACTCGGTCGCCGTGCCGACGTCCGTGTCGTTCGCCGGGCCGGATGCCGCGTCCGTGCTGACCACGGCGTTCTCGGTGTCCGTCATGGGATCACTCACCTCTCTGTGGGATCGCGCTGGGGGGGTCACGCCGGCCGTCGAGCGCCGCGGCGTGTATCGCCCAGTCTCATCGGGGTCGCGCGGTACGACAAGGGTTGTCGCCAATATGTGGGACGATCCTGGCGGTTGCGGCGAGAATGAGCGGGAGGGGCATGGTCGCGCCCCGGAGACCGCGCGAGGAGGAAGCGTGCCGACCACCACCGAGCCGCAGACCGCGGGCGTCGAGGGCGCCGCCCGCCCCGCCGCCGCCGAACTGACCGACCGCATCCGCGAGGCCCTGCTGAGCGGCGACTTCGCGCCGCATCAGCGCCTGATCGAGGCCGACCTCAGCGACCGCTTCGAGGCCAGCCGCGCGTCCGTGCGGACCGCCCTGATGAACCTCGCGGGGGAGGGGCTGGTCGAACGGCTGCCCAACCGCGGAGCCCGCGTGCGCGCGATCACGGTCGATGAGGCCATCGAGATCGTCGAGGTGCGCATCGGGCTGGAGGTGCTGTGCGCGCGGAAGGCCGCCGAGAACCTCACCGAGGAGGACGCGTCGGGCCTCGTCGACCTGCGGGGGCGCATCCAGGCCGCCGTCGCGGCGGGCGATCTGGTCGGCTACGCGTCGCTGAACCAGGAGATGGACCGGCGCATCCGCGAGATCAGCGGTCATGCCACCGCGACGCGGCTGCTCGAGCGGCTCCTCGCGCAGTCCGCGCGTCACCAGTTCCGGCTGGCCTATCACCCCGGCCGGATCAACCAGTCCGCGCCGGAGCACATCGCGATCATCGACGCCGTGCTGGCTCGCGATCCGGACGCCGCGGCGGAGGCCACCCGCCGGCACCTCGAGGGCATCATCGCGCTGCTGTCCGACATGCGCTGATTCCCGCCGGGCGCCCGGTGGGGGGTTCCCGCCGGGCGCCCTTCGTCATCCGATCAGTCCTCGAACGTCTCGGCCTCCGCGTAGCCCTGGCCGTTGTAGCGCTGGACCACCACGGTCGACACGGCCGGCTGCCCATCCTGCGTCGTGTCGATCGACGTGCCCTCGAGCATCAGCGGCGCAGTGAAGCCCGAGATGCCCTGCAGCGCCTCCATGAAGCTCTCGCGCGTGGGCTCCTCCATCGCGGCGAACGCCTCCTGCAGCGTCGCGCCGACCATCCAGCTCCACATGCAGTGCGGGAAGTCGGGCGTCGTGGTGTAGTCGCCCGAGTGCTCCTCGAGCGCCGCGAGGAACGTCTTGACGTCCTCGTCCTCGGCGAACGCGGGGCTCTGGGGCGCCTTGGCGAACGACACCGAGTAGTAGCCGTGCTCGGGGTCGGCACCCGCCGGCCCGAGGATCGCCACGGGGCTCGACGTGTTCGACGGCAGGAACCAGCTCGGCTCCCAGTCGAGCTCGCGCGCCTTCTCGATCGACGAGATCACCAGCGGGGTGATCGACATGGCGTTGAAGAACACGTCCGCGTCGGTCGCGGCCAGCTCGGTCAGCTGCGCGTCGACCGAGGTGTCGGTCGCCTCGTACGTGAGCTCCTTCACGATCTCGATGTTGTCGGCGCCTTCGACGGCGGTCTTGAAGCCCTCGACGTAGCCGGCGCCGTAGTCGTCGTTCTGCGACAGGATGGCGACCGTGAGGTCCTCTCCCGACGAGGCCAGGAGCTCGCCGAACGCCTCGCCCTCGTTCTGGTAGATCGGCACGAAGCCGAGCTGCCACGGGCTCTCGGTGCGGTCGCTGAAGAGCGGGTCGCCCGTCAT
Organism: Microbacterium sp. MEC084; assembly: GCF_004514465.2. Classification (NCBI taxonomy): domain Bacteria; kingdom Bacillati; phylum Actinomycetota; class Actinomycetes; order Micrococcales; family Microbacteriaceae; genus Microbacterium; species Microbacterium sp. MEC084. Next base: position 134,259 of record NZ_MYFP02000004.1, read on the forward strand.
GACGAGCACCTGCGGCACCTCCTCCTCGATCGCGGCCTCGCGGTAGGCGCGGTTGGTGGGAGTGCCGAGGCCCGACGTGAACGCGAACACGTCCGCCTGGTTCTGCTGGAAGTTCGACAGCGCCTTCTGGGGGTCGTACGCGTCGTCGAACGCCTCGATGACGACCTCGCGCGTCTTGCCGTCGCCGAACTCGACCGGCCCGGTCTCGCCGAAGTAGGCGACGAGACCCGCGACCGTGCAGTTGCCCGGCCCGGCCGTCGCGCCGCTGAGCGGCGTCGTGACGCCCAGCGTGATGGTGTCGTCCGTGATGCCGGGGCTGGCGGCCGAGCCGCCGTCCCCGCCTCCGGTGCCGCCGCCGTCGGCGCCTCGCGCACAGCCGCCGAGGGCGAGCGCGAGGATGGCTCCGCCGGCGACGATGCCGAGGGCTCTGCTGCGCATGTCCATGCTGACCTTCTCTCTTGTGGGGGGTGGGGATTACGTGGGGGAGCCGGGTTCCTCCGGTGCATGCGCGCCGTGCTCGCCGCCGCGCCGGCGCAGCAGCCGACGGATCACGCGGGGCAGGCTCACCACGCCCCCGGGCAGGACGAACAGCACGACCAGCAGGATCGCGCCCTGCAGCAGCGAGGTGAGGGTCGCGTCGATCTCGTTCGTGACGTTGGGCACGAGCACGTAGTAGGCGCCGCCGATGAGCGAGCCGACGATGCTGGCCGCGCCGCCGATCACCATCGACGCGAGCAGGCTGATCGAGTGGTGGAACGCGAGCGTCTCGGGGGACGTGTACTGCACGACCACCATGTAGAGGAATCCGCTGACCCCGCCGATCATGGCGGCGATCGTGAACGCCATCACCTTGTAGCGGTACGGCGAGATGCCCATCGACGACGCGACCGCCTCGTTCTCCTTGACGATCGCGAGCGCCCGCCCGAACTTGCCGCGCACGAGATTGCGGATCAGGAGGAACACGACGGCCGTGATGAGCAGCACGAGGTAGTACTGCCACTGGTCGTTGGCGAGGCCCGACCAGTCGGGCGCGGAGGAGAACCGCGCCGACGTGCCCTGCGATCCGCCGGTCCACTCGGCCAGGCGCTTGGCGAGCGGGACGCCGATGATCGGCAGGGCGATCGTGACCATCGCGATCGCGAGTCCGCCCAGCCGCGCCGCCGCCAGCGCGACGACGTAGCCGGAGAGGCCGGGGAGGAGGACCGCGAGCGCGAACACGAGGAGGATGTTCCAGTCCTGGTTGACGCCGTACGCGGTGACGTAGGCGCCGAGGCCCAGGAAGAAGATCTGGCCCAGGGACACCTGGCCGGTGTAGCCCATGATGACGTTCAGGCCGAGGACGGCGACGGCGAAGACCCCGACCCGTGCGAGGGCCTGGTTGGTGGCGACGTCGAAGTTGAGCGGCGCGAGGATCAGCGCGAGCGCGATCAGCGCGCCGACCGCGATCCGCACCCAGCCCCTGCTCCACAGCATCTTGAGGCCCCCCATCAGACACGCACCACGGTCTTGCGCCCGAACAGGCCCTGCGGCCTGATCAGCAGCACGACGAAGAGCAGGATGAACGGCACGGCGATCTTGAGATCGTGGCCGATGAAGGGCACGTACACGGCGGCGAGGTTCTCCAGCACGCCGATCAGCCATGCCGCCACCACGACGCCGATCGGGCTCGAGGCCCCGCCGAGGATCACCGCCGCGAGCGCGTAGACGAGCGCGCCGTCGAGCATGCCCGGTGTGAGGGACAGGCGGGGCGCCACGAGCGCGCCCGCCACGGCGCCGAGCGCGGCCGCCAGGCCCCATCCGACCATGAGAAGCCGCCCTACCGGGAGGCCCGAGAAGGACGAGGACCGGGGGTTGTCCGCCACCGCGCGCAGCGCCAGCCCGACCTTGGTGCGCTGGAACAGCAGCTGGAGCAGCACCATGATCGCGGCGATGGTGAGGAACGTCCCCAGCGAGCGCCAGCTGATCGCAGCGCCCAGCAGCGGGAACGAGTCCGGCGGGAACAGCGACGGGAACTGCAGGTTGTTGTACGACCAGATCCAGCCGCACACGCCCGTGATGAGGGTGAGCAGGCCGATCGTCGCCACGACGGCGGTGTCGGGGTCGCCGCCCTCGAACCGCCGGATCAGGAAGCGCTCGACGACGGCGCCGAGGGCGAACGAGATCGCGACCGCCGCGAGGATCGCCAGTGGCAGGGGGAGGCCCAGGCCGAGGAAGGCGTACGCGAGGTAGCCCGACAGCACGGCCATCCCGCCCTGCGCGAAGTTGATCATGCCCGTGGACTGGTTGACGATGACGATCGCGAGCGCCAGCGCCGCGTAGATCGACCCCATGGCGAGGCCGTCGACGACGAGTTGGATGAAGGTGCCCACGTCAGCCTCCCAGGTACGCCCGGCGGATCTCGTCACGGCCCCTCAGCTCGGCCGACGTGCCGGTGAGCACACTGCGGCCGGTCTCGAGCACCGTGGCGGTGTCGACGATCCCGAAGGCGAGGTTCGCGTTCTGCTCGACCACGAGCATCGCGATGCCCGACTCGAGGCGCAGGCGCCGGATCGCGTCGTACACGTTCTTGGCGGTGCTGGGCGCCAGTCCGAGCGACGGCTCGTCGAGCAGCAGCAGGCGCGGCCTCGCCATGAAGGCGCGGCCCACCGCGAGCATCTGCTGCTCGCCGCCCGACAGCGCCGACGCGTTCGACCCGATGCGCTCGTGAAGATTGGGGAACAGGTCGAGCAGGTAGTCGATGTCGCCCGCGATCGCACGGCGGTCCTTGCGCAGGTATGCGCCGACCAGGAGGTTCTCGCGGACCGTCAGGTTGGGCAGCGTGCCGCGGCCCTCGGGCACGTGCGCGATTCCCCGGGCGGCGACCTGGTCGGGGCGCAGGCCGCGGATGCTCTGTCCGTCGAACACGATGCCTCCGCCCGTGCGCACCACGCCGCTGATCGCTCGCAGGGTCGTGGTCTTCCCGGCGCCGTTCGCGCCCAGGATGCCCACGGCCCCGCCGTCCGGCACGCTCAGCGACACCCCCTCGAGCACCTGCACGGGCCCGTACGAGGCGGTCACGTCGGTCAGCTCAAGCAGCGTCATCCGCCGCCTCCTTGCCGATGTAGGCCTCGATCACGCGGGGATCGGCCTGCGCCTCGGCCGCCGTGCCCTCCATGAGCTTGCGGCCGTGGTCGAGCACGACCACGCGGTCGGTGAGCGCGGAGATCAGGCCCATGTGGTGCTCGACGATCACGATCGTGATGTCCTCGTTCGCGCGCAGGTCCCGGACCGTCTCGATGAAGCGCTGCACCTCGCCGTGCGACAGGCCGGCGGCCGGCTCGTCCAGCAGCAGGAGACTCGGCCGCATCAGCAGCGCCCGGCACAGCTCGACGCCCTTGTGCAGGCCGTGCGAGAGCTCGTCCGCGGTGAGATGCGCGGCCCAGCCGAGGCGGTGCTTCTCGAGGAGCGCGAGTGCCTCCTCGCGCAGCTCCCGCTCACGCCGACCGGTCGGAGGCACGCGCAGGGACCAGGCCAGCGGGCCGGCCGGCAGGCGGGTGTGGCCGCCGAGCAGGACGTTCTCGAGCACGGTGGCGTGCAGCTGCAGCGCCGGGTGCTGGAACGTGCGCGCGAGGCCGTGGCCGGCCAGGCGTGACGGGTGCGATCCGCTGACCTCGGCGCCGTCGATCGCGATCGACCCGGATGAGGGGCGGTAGTGACCGCTGATGCAGTTGAACAGCGAGGTCTTGCCGGCGCCGTTCGGGCCCACGAGACCGAGGATCTCGCCGGGCTCGACCGTGAAGCCCACGTCGTGCAGCACCGTCACGCCGCCGAAGCGGAGGTTCACGTCCTGCAGGGTGAGTCGAGCGGCCATCGCTCCTGTCTCCTGTGCGTCGGGTCGGTCGTCCGGAGCGATCCCGCGGTTGTGCCGCGTCGGGTGGGAGCGTCGGTGCTCCGGTATCGGAAGGCTATGGACATAGGTACCTGGTGTCAACAATCGTGGCGCGAATCGTTACCGGGTCGTACATTGACGCCATGACGCGCATCGCGGTGATGGGGCTGGGCGAGGCGGGAAGCCGATACGCGCGGGGCCTCGCGGCCGCCGGCGCCGAGGTCGCGGGGTACGACCCCCACGTCGTCGTGCCGGGGGTGGGGCAGCGCGATCGGCTGGCGGAGTGCGTCGACGGCGCCGAGATCGTGCTCAGCCTGGTCGGAGCGCGGGCCTCCGTCGAGGCCGCGCGCGACGCGGTCGCGTGGATGGCGCCCGGGACCCTGCTCGCCGATCTCAACACGGCGGCGCTCGAGACCAAGCGCGCCGTGGCCGAGGTGGCCGCCGCGGCCGGCATGCGCGTGACCGACGTCGCCGTGCTGGCGCCTGTGCCGCGCGCGGACCACCGGACGCCGCTGCTCGCCAGCGGTGGCGCCGCGGAGGAGTTCGCGGAGCGGATGCGCCCGTTCGGCGTGCCGGTCGACGTCGTGCCGGGCGGCATCGGCGCCGCCGCCCGCCTGAAGCTGCTGCGGGCGACCTTCATGAAGGGGCTGGCCGCGCTCGTGCTCGAGAGCCTCGGCGCCGCGAGGGCCGCCGGCGCCGAGGGCTGGCTGCGCGCGCAGATCGCCGCCGAGCTGGGGCCCGACGGCGACGCGGTCGTGGACAGGCTGGTCGCCGGCACCTACACGCACGCCGAGCGACGCGAGCACGAGATGCGCGACGCCCTGGCGCTGCTCGACGAGGCCGGCGTGCCGGCGGACATGACGCGCTCGACGCATGCCTGGCTCCAGCGCATCCTCGCCGAGCGCGCCTGACCCGCCTCAGAGTGCGCCGGTCGAGCGCCAGCCGCCGTGGTACTCCGTGCGGGCGGTCTCCGCGTAGGGCACCGGGCTGACGACCGCGCGCACCTCGATCTGGTGGTGCGGCTCGACCGTGGTCTTGCCGGAGCCGCCGTCCGGCTCGCCCCAGATCACGCGGACCTCGGCGCCCTCCGGCACGTCGCGGTCCACGGTGGCGAGTGACAGGCCCCGCTTCTCGTTCGCCGTGACGCCGGTGAACAGGGAGAGCCCGACGACCTTGCCGTCCGCGTCGATCACGGAGTCGAAGTTGCTGGAGCCGTAGTTGGCGTTCGGCAGGTCGAAGAACTGGTAGCCGTCGCCGTCCCGGTCGAGGACCGTCGTGAGGATCTTGGCGAGGTCCTCGTCGTTCCACGCGAGCGTGACCTTGCGTCGCTGCCGTTCGGGCTCGATCTTCTCGAGGGCGTCGCGGCCGATGAAGTCGTGGTCGAACTTGACGAACGAGCCGTAGCCCAGCTCCCAGGGATTGAGGTAGTAGTCCTCGATGTCGTCCGAGACGAAGGATCCGGCGACCGCGTTGATCGCCTCGTAGCTCGTGACGGGCAGCCACTCGCGGTAGCGGCGCTCGGCCTCGCTCGAGTAGATCGCCGGCAGCGGGGAGGGGATCCATCCGGACTCGAGCGTGTTCGACGAGTAGGCGCGCGATCCGCACGGCTCGATCCCGAACTCGGCGCCCGCCTCGAGGATCGCGTCGCGGATCAGCATGTGGTCCTCGTACGGGCCCCACAGCTCGAGCCCGGGCGCGCCCGCCATGCCGTGGCGCAGGGTGCGGACCTGGCTGCCCGCGATCGGGAGGTGGCCCATGTGGAAGAACTTCACCTGCTCGAGCGCGCCGCCGTTCAGCTTCTCGATGATGTCCCACGCGCGCGGGCCCTGGATCTGGAAGCGGTAGCACTCCCGGTGGACGGCCTGGCCGTACGGGCGCGAGGGGGAGCGGTCGTCGTAGCGGAACTCGACGTCGTACCCGCCCGTCTCGGCGTGGAACTGCAGCCAGTTCGCGACCGGTGCGCGGCCGACGTACACGTAGTCCAGCTCGGCCTCGTGGAACAGGATGCCGTCGCCGATGACGCCGCCGTTCGAGGCGACCGGCACGAACTGCTTGGCCGTGTCGACCGGGAAGTTCGCGAAGCTGTTGATGCCGGTGTCGCTGAGCAGCCTCAGAGCGTCGGGGCCCGACAGGAAGAAGTTCACCATGTGGTGCGTCTGGTCGTAGAGGACCGCGGTCGTGCGCCAGGCCTTCTGCTCGCGCCGCCAGTTGCTGAACTCGCTGGGCACCACCGGGTAGATGTAGGTGCCGAGCCGGGAGTTCCGCAGCATCTCGACCGTGTCGCCGTGCTCGTCGAGCAGCTCCTGCAGGTTCTGCGCCATGAGGCTCCTTCGCCGTCGCGTCTGATGTCACCAGGATTGTAGACATTATCTTGACCACCGCACCAGGGGATGGTTCACTGGGCACGCGGAATGCATAATCCCGGGCCCCGAGATGAAACGGATCACCGCATGGCAGAGACAGAGCCGTCGCTTCTCGTCGTGAGTGCGCACGCCGGAGACTTCGTCTGGCGTGCGGGCGGGGCGATCGCCGCGGCCGCGCTGCGGGGCGAGCGCGCCACGGTCGTCTGCCTGTCCTACGGCGAGCGCGGCGAGTCCGCCAGCCAGTGGCTCGCGGGCAGGGCCCTCGACGAGATCAAGGCGGTCCGCCGCGAGGAGGCCGAGGCGGCCGCCGCGGCGCTGGGCGCCGACATCGAGTTCCTCGACCTGGGCGACTACCCGCTGATCGAGAGCCCCGAGGCCGTGCAGCGGCTGGTGGACGTCATGCGCCGCGTGCAGCCCACCGTCGTCCTCACGCACCCGCTGTCGGACCCGTACAACGGCGACCATCCCGCCGCCGCGCGGATGGCCCTGCAGGCCCGCGTGCTGGCGCAGGCGATCGGCGTGGCGAACTCCGACGGGACGTACCCCGCGAAGGACGAGATCATCGGGGCGCCGCCGGTCTTCTTCTTCGAGCCGCACCAGCCCGAGCAGTCCGACTTCAAGCCGAACGTGCTCCTCGACATCACCGAGGCCTTCCCCCGGAAGAAGGCGGCCATGGAGTGCCTGCCCGCCCAGAAGCACATGTGGGAGTACTACACCGCGCTCGCCGTGCGCCGCGGCGTGCAGGTCAGGCGCAACGCCGGGCCGAACCTGGGTCTGCCCCACGACACCATGGGCGAGGCGTACATGCGGTACTACCCGCAGGTCACCTCGGTCCTCGACTGAGGATCCGCATGAGCGCCCTCGGAGTGGTCGTCACCGACATCGCACGCGCCGACGCGGCGGTCGTCGACGCGCTCGCCGCGCACGGCGTCGCGACCGTGCACGAGGCGATCGGCCGCGTGGGACTGGCGGGCCCGTCGATCCGGCCCATCCAGCAGGGGGCGCGGGTGGCGGGCACGGCCGTGACCGTGCTCAGCTGGCCGGGGGACAACCTCATGATCCACGCCGCGATCGAGCAGTGCCGGGCCGGCGACCTCCTCGTCGTCGCGACCACCTCGCCGTCCACCGATGGCGCGTTCGGCGACCTGTTCGCCACCGCGCTCAAGGCCCGCGGCGTGCGAGGCCTCGTCACCGCGACCGGGGTGCGGGACACGCAGGAGCTGCGCGACATGGGCTTCCCCGCGTGGTCGAACGGCGTGCACTCCCAGGGGACCGTCAAGGCCACGGCCGGGTCGGTGAACGTGCCCGTCGTGATCGACGGGATGCTGGTCCATCCTGGCGACGTGGTGATCGCGGACGACGACGGCGTCGTATGCGTGCCGCGTGCCGGCGCGGAGACGGCGCTCGCCGCGGCCGACGCCCGCGTCGCGAAGGAGGACGCGGACCGTGCGGCCTACGGCAGCGGCGCCGAGCTCAGCCTCGACCGCAAGGGGCTGCGGCCGCTGCTCGCCGACCTCGGGGTCACGTACGTCTCGCAGGCCGAGTACGAGGGCTCGGATGGCCGCTGAACCCGGCATCCGCTGCCTGCTGATGCGCGGCGGCACTTCGAAGGGCGCGTACTTCCTGGCGTCCGATCTGCCGGCCGACGTCGCCGGGCGCGACGACCTGCTGATGCGGATCATGGGCACGCCCGACCCGCGGCAGATCGACGGGCTGGGCGGCGCGCATCCGCTCACCTCGAAGGTCGCCGTGGTCTCGCCGTCGGAGAGCCCGGACGCCCACGTCGACTACCTCTTCCTCCAGGTCGGGGTCGACGATGCCTTCGTGACCGACCGGCAGAACTGCGGCAACATCCTGGCCGGCGTCGGCCCGTTCGCCGTCGAGCGCGGACTCGTGCCGGCGGGCGGCGAGCGGACGAGCGTGCGCATCCGGATGGTCAACACCGGCGGGGTCGCGACCGCGACGTTCGCCACCCCGGGAGGGGTCGTCGACTACGACGGCGACCTGACCATCGACGGGGTGCCCGGCACGGCCGGCGCCATCACCCTCGACTTCGAGGGGACCGAGGGCTCATCCACGGGCGCGCTCTTCCCGACCGGCGCCGTCGCCGACGATGTCGACGGCGTCCTCGACGACTCCCCGCTCACCGTGACCTGCGTGGACAACGGGATGCCGACGGTGCTGATCCGCGCTGCCGACCTGGGGCTCGTCGGCACGGAGGCTCCCGCGGTCCTGGAGGCTGACACGGCGCTCAAGGAGCGGCTGGAGCGGCTGCGTCGCGCGGCCGCCGAGCGGATGGGGCTCGGCGACGTGTCTGAGGCGACCGTGCCGAAGCTGGTGCTCCTGAGCGAACCGCGCCGCGGCGGCGCGATCGCGACGCGGAGCTTCCTGCCCCACCGCGTGCACACATCGATCGGCGTGCTGGGCGCGCTCACCGTCGCGGCGGGTGTGCTGGCGGAGGGATCCATCGGCCATGCGCTCGGCCGGATCCCCGACCCCGGTCGCCCCTTCGTCGTGGAGCATCCCACGGGGCACTTCGACGTCGACGTGGCGCTGACCCGCGGCCCCGACGGCGCCGCCCACGTGATGCGCTCGGCGGCGCTGCGCACGGCCCGCCGCATCTTCGACGGAACCGTGTACCCCCGGCCCCGCACCTGAGCCCCGGCTGTCAGAGAGGACACCACATGACAGACTCCACCGTCTTCGACGTCGCGCACCTCGCCAACGTCGAGCTGTTCACGCCCGAGTTCGAGAAGAGCCGATGGTTCTTCGAGGAGCTGCTCGCGATGCGCGTCGTCGCCGAGCACGGCGACTCCGTGTACCTGCGCACGTGGGACGACTACGAGCTCTACACGATCAAGCTCACCGCGCGGGAGCAGGCCGGGGTCGGGCGCACGTCGTTCCGCGCCATCAGCCAGGAGGCGCTCGTGCGACGCGTCGCGGCGATCGAGGAGATGGGGCTCGGAGACGGTTGGGTCGACGGCGAGGTGGGTACCGGCCCGACCTACCGGTTCCACGACCCCGACGGCCACGAGATGGCGATCTACTACGAGACCGAGCGCTACGTCGCAGGCGACGAGGACCGCCCCGCGCTCAAGAACCAGGCCTCGCGGTTCCCCGGGCGCGGCGTCAACGCCCGCCGCATCGACCACATCAACTACCTCGCCAAGGACGTCGAGGCCAACGGCGAGTTCCTCGCGAAGGCGCTCGGGATGCGGGAGTCCGAGCGCATCCGGCTCGACAACGGCCGCTTCGCGGCGTGGTGGTTCCACTTCTCGCTCAAGTCGTACGACGTCGTCTACAGCGACGACTGGACCAAGCACGGCAACCGCCTGCACCACATCGCGTTCGCGCCCGACACGCGCGAGGACATCCTGAAGGCGGCCGACATCTTCCTCGAGAACGGCATCCACATCGAGTCGGGCCCGCACAAGCACGCCATCAACCAGACGTTCTTCCTGTACGTGTGGGAGCCGGGCGGCAACCGGATCGAGTTCGCCAACGCCGGTGCGCGCCTGCTGTTGGACCCCGACCAGCCGGTCGTGGAATGGTCGGAGGCCGAGCGCCGCAAGGGCCAGGCCTGGGGCATGAAGACCATCGAGACCTTCCACACCCACGGCACGCCTCTTGTTTAGAAGCGGTCGCACGCGTGCGGGCGCCCCTTCGGGGGCCCTTCGCGAGCAAGGAACGTCGCTTCGCTCCGTTCGGCAGCGCTTCGCGCTGCGATTGGTCGCTTCGCTCCACGCTCGCTTCGCTCGCACGGCGGTAAGTGAGCAGGGTGTGTATTGGTCGTTGAGCGGAGGCGCGCCAGCGCCGGAGTCGAAACGGGCTGAGCGAGCGGAGCGAGTCGAAGCCGACGCTCCGGTTCCGTTGGTCGTTGAGCGGAGGCGCGCCGGCGCCGGAGTCGAAACGGGCTGAGCGAGCGGAGCGAGTCGAAGCCCGACGACGAAGCGTCACCAGATGACGGCGAGCCCCGCGTTCAGCAGCGTGAGGGCGCCGATCAGCCAGAAGAACGCCGGCGGCACCGGGCTGCCCTTCTTGGCCCGGCTGGTGCTGATGCCGATCAGCGCGCCGATGATCACGAGAACGACCAGCTTGATGCCGATCTTCATGTAGTTCAGCTCGCCGTCGCCCAGGCCCCACGGCGCCGACAGCACGAGGCCGGCCAGGAATGCGAGGCCGAGGCCCGCGTTCATGAGGGGCGTCGCCTGGTACCGCTTCGCCGCGGCCTCCACGGCCCACGACCCGAACAGGATCGCGAAGCCGGCCAGGTGCACCAGAACGACGATGTCGCGCAGAGTCTCGAGGAAGTCCATGCCCTCACGCTATCGCGGTCGTCGTGGTCGGTCACCGGCCCATCCGCCCCCGCCCGGGCGTAGCGTCGGAGCATGACGGTGCGCGAGACGGATGTGGTGGTGATCGGGGCCGGGCCGGTCGGCGAGAACGTGGCCGACCGGGCCGTGCGAGGCGGGCTCGAGGCGGTGATCGTCGAACGGGAGCTGGTCGGCGGCGAGTGCTCGTACTGGGCGTGCATGCCCTCCAAGGCGCTGCTGCGCCCTGGCGCAGCCCTGCGGGCGGCGCGAGCGGTGCGGGGCCTCAGCGGCGGGGAGCTCGACCCGGCCGAGGTGCTGCGACGGCGCGACGCGTTCGCGGCCGAGTGGGACGACTCGGGTCAGGTGCGCTGGCTCACGGGCGCAGGCATCGACTTGATCCGCGGGCGGGGCCGCGTCGCGGGGGAGCGGCGGGTCGTGGTCGAGGGCGACGGCGGCGACGTCGAGCTGGTCGCGCGGCATGCCGTCGTGGTCGCGACCGGGAGCGAGCCGCACATCCCCGACATCCCGGGGCTGCGCGACGCGCGCCCGTGGGGCAGCCGCGAGGCGACGTCGGCCCGGGCCGTGCCCGCGCGCCTGGCGGTGATCGGCGGCGGGGTCGTCGCGGTCGAGGTGGCCACCGTGTTCGCGGATCTCGGCAGCGAGGTGACGCTCCTCTCGCGCAGCCCCCTGCTCCACGAGCTCGAGCCGTTCGCGGGGGAGGCCGTGCGCGACGCCCTGCGCGAGCGCGGCGTCCAGGTGCGGGAGGACGCACAGCCGGCGGAGATCGCCCGCACGGACGACGGCGCCGTGCGCATCCGGCTCGAGGACGGCGACCTGCTCGCCGACGAGGTCGTCGCCGCGACCGGCCGGCGACCGCGCCTGGACGGCATCGGCCTCGACGAGCTGCTCGACGACCGCGGTCGCCTCGGCGTCGACGACACGATGCGGGTGCGCGGATCCGACTGGCTCTACGCCGTGGGCGACGCGGCCGGGCGGGTCCTCCTCACCCACCAGGGCAAGTACGAGGCGCGCGCGGCTGGGGACGCGATCGCGGCCCGCGCCCGCGGCGAGCGGGTCGACGACGCGCCGTGGGGCCGGCACGTCGCGACGGCCGACCACGCGGCCGTGCCGCAGGTGGTCTTCACCGACCCGGAGGTCGCCTCGGCCGGTCTGACCGCGGCCCAGGCCGAGGAACGGGGCCTGCGCATCCGGGTGGTCGACTACGAGCTCGGCGACGTGGCGGGCGCGGGGCTGATCGCCGACGACTACGCGGGCCGGGCGCGCGCGGTGGTCGACGAGGATCGCGGCGTGCTCGTCGGCGTCACGCTCGTGGGGCCGGGCGTGGGGGAGCTCATCCACGCCGCGACGATCGCGATCGCGGGCGAGGTGCCGCTCTCGCGGCTGTGGCACGCGGTGCCGGCGTACCCCACGCTCAGCGAGTTCTGGCTGCGGCTGCTCGAGGGCTACGGCCTCTGACGCCGGAGAAGAGGCGAGGCCCCACGGATGATCCGAGGGGCCTCGCCGATGCGCGGGAGATCAGGGAAGGATCTCGACGGCGTCGTAGTCGACGTCCTTGGTCTCGCGCGACAGGATCAGCGCCACGAGCGTGAGGACGCCCGCGCCCGAGAGGTACAGGCCCACGAGCCACGGGTTGCCGCCGCCGGCCGCCCACAGCACGACCGCGACCATCGGCGCCAGGGCGGCACCCAGGATCGAGGACACGTTGTACGCGACGGCCGAGCCGGTGTAGCGGACATGGGTCGGGAACAGCTCGGGCAGCAGCGCGCCCATGGGGCCGAACGTCGAGCCCATCAGCGCGAAGCCGAGGATCAGGAAGAAGATCACCAGCGGGCCGGTCGCGGCGCCCTGCGGCAGCAGGAACACCGGGAAGAGGGCACCGAACACGATGATCCCGATCGTGACCGCGATGAGCACCTTGCGGCGACCGAGGCGGTCGGCGAGCGGGCCGGCCACGATCGTGAAGATGCCGAAGAACACGACGCCGACGATCTGCATCAGGACGAACTCAACGTAGGTGAAGCCGAGACCGGGCACCCACGGGCCGCTCGCGGCGGCGTCGTAGCCCTCGGGGGCGGCCTGCGCCTTGGTGCCGTACGACAGCATGAAGCTCGTCAGCAGGTAGAACAGCACGTAGGTCGCCAGCATGATGAACGTGCCGAGGATGAGCTGCTTCCAGTAGCGGCGGAACGTCTCGCCGAGCGGGAAGCGCTTGATCGCGCCCTGCTTCTGCGCCTTCTCGAAGCTGGCCGACTCGACGAGCTTCAGGCGGACCCAGAGGCCCACGATGACCATGACGGCCGAGAACAGGAACGGGATGCGCCAGCCCCACGCGAGGAACGCCTCCGAGGGGGCGCCGTTCTCGCCGGGCATCGAGAAGTTGATGATCAGGAACAGGCCGTTGGCGATGATGAAGCCGATGGGCGCGCCCAGCTGCGGGAACGTGCCGTACAGCGCGCGCTTGCCCGCCGGGGCGTTCTCGGTCGCGACGAGCGCGGCGCCCGACCACTCGCCGCCGAGCGCGAAGCCCTGCGCGAGGCGCATGATCAGCAGCAGGAACGCGGCGAACCAGCCGATGGTCTGGAAGGTCGGCAGCAGGCCGATCAGGAACGTCGCGATCCCCATGGTCAGCAGCGACGCGACGAGCGTCGCCTTGCGGCCGAAGCGGTCGCCGAAGTGACCGAACACGATCGCGCCGATCGGGCGGGCGACCATGGCGGCGCCGAACGTCGCGAACGAGGCGAGCAGCGCGGTCGTGGGGTTCCCGGTGGGGAAGAAGAGCGCGGGGAACACGAGCACGGCGGCCGTGGCGTACGCGTAGAAGTCGTAGAACTCGATCGTGGTGCCGACCAGGCTCGCGGTGATCACGCGCGAGCGCGAGTTCACCGGCTGGGAGGCGGGACCCGAGGGGGTCTGAACAGCGGTGGTCATGGACATGCCTGTCTGAGGTGACGGAACGGACGGGTATCGCACGGCCCTCTCGGCCGCAATGCAAACCCAAAGTCTATGCGCGTAGGGATGTCACTTTCGCTCGGTTCAGCGGATCGTCATCCGCTCGCACTGAGCACTTCGCACAACGATGAGTGAAGGCCCCGCAGATCTGTGCGATCTGCAGGGCCTCACTTGCGTCTCGAGGTGTCAGGCGCGGAGCTCGCGCAGCGTGAGCGCCGTGCGCAGGGCCGCGTCCGCCGCCTCCGCGCCCTTGTCCTCCTTGGAGCCGGGCAGGCCCGAGCGCTCGATCCCCTGCTCCTCGTCGTCGAGCGTGAGCACGCCGAAGCCGACCGGCTTGCCCGTGTCGAGCGCGACGCGCGTGAGCCCGTCGGTCGCGGCCGAGGAGACGAACTCGAAGTGCGGCGTGCCGCCTCGGATGATCACGCCCAGCGCGACCACCGCGTCGGCGCCGGCCTCGAGCGCCGCCTTGGCGACGACCGGGAGCTCGAACGACCCCGCCACGCGGATCAGCCGGTGCGTGGCGCCCGCGGCCTCGAGCGTGCGCTGCGCCCCCGCGATGAGCGCCTCCGTGATGGTCTCGTGCCACGTGCCGGCGACGATCACGACCTCCAGACCGGATCCGTCGAGTCCGGTGCGCTCCGGTGCTCCCTTGCCGCTCATCGTGCTCCCCCTTCGTGCATGCGCGCGATCGCGTCGGCCAGCTCGTCCTCGCCGATGATATGACCCATGCGGTCCCGCTTGGTCTCGAGGTACTGGTGGTTGTTCGGGCCGACGCCCACGATCAGCGGCACCTGCTCGACGACGTCGAGCCCGAAGCCGCGCAGCTGGGCGACCTTGTCGGTGTTGTTCGTGAGCAGACGGATCCTCTCGATGCCGAGGTCCGCGAGGATGCCGGCGGCCGCCGCGTAGTCGCGCGCGTCGGCGGGGAGGCCGAGCGCCGTGTTCGCGTCGACCGTGTCGAGGCCCCGCTCCTGCAGCGCGTAGGCGCGCAGCTTGTTGATGAGGCCGATGCCGCGGCCCTCATGGCCGCGCATGTAGATCACCACGCCGCCGTCCTGCTCGATCGCGTCGAGCGCGGCCTCCAGCTGCGGACCGCACTCGCACTTGAGCGAGCCGAACGCCTCGCCCGTCAGGCACTCGGAGTGCACGCGCACGAGCGGCGCATCGGCCGAGAGATCGCCCGACACGACCGCGATGTGGTCGGTGCCGGTCTGGCGGTCCTTGTAGGCGAGGAAGCGGAAGGTGCCGTGCGCGGTGGGCACCGTGGCATCGGCGCGCAGGCTCACCTGGCGCCGGGTCGCGGGGCGCTCGGCGCCGCGCGGGTCGATATCGTCGAGGTGGGCGATCAGCTGCTCGATCGTGATGACCGGGATGCCCTCGTTGCGGCCGAGCTCGATGAGCCCCGGCATCCGCATCATGCTGCCGTCCTCCGCGACCAGCTCGCCGATCACGGCGACCGGCTCCAGGCCGGCCAGGCGCATCAGCTCGACAGAGGCCTCCGTGTGGCCGGCACGGTCGCGCACGCCGCCGGGGACCGCGCGCAGCGGCAGGATGTGACCGGGCCGGATCAGGCTCTGCGCGGTCGAGGCCGGGTCCGCGAGCACGTTCAGGGTGTGCGCGCGGTCGGCGGCGCTGATGCCGGTCGTCACGCCCTCGGCGGCGTCCACGCTCACGGTGTACGCGGTGCCGCGCGCATCCTCGTTCGTCTCCACCATGGGCGGCAGGTCGAGGCGGTCGGCGACCTCGTGCGGCATGGGCGCGCACAGGAAGCCCGACGACCAGCGCACGGCCCACGCGATCCACTCGGGCGTGGCCAGCTGCGCGGAGAGGACGACGTCGCCCTCGTTCTCGCGGTCCTCGTCGTCGGCCACGATCACGGGGCGGCCTGCGCGGAGCGCGTCGAGCGCTTCCTCGATCGTGGCGAGGCTTCCGGGCGCCAGGCCCTCGGCGGTCTCGGCGGTCACTGGGCGCCTCCTTCACGGCGGGTGCCCGCGGCGGGAACCGGGGCGAGGGACGGGTCGAGCACGGAGTAGTCGGCGGCGGGCACCTCGGTGGTCGCGAAGGACCAGGGCGCCCGCTCGGGGGTCGGGGCCGCGGCGCCGAATGCGAGCAGACGCTGCACGTGGCGCGCCAGGATGTCGGTCTCGAGGTTCACGCGCTCGCCGGCGACGCGGTCGCCGAGGGTGGTGGCCGCGAGCGTCTCGGGGATGAGCGACACCTCGAACCACGCGTCGGCGACGCCGGCCGCGCTCACCGCGCTGACGGTGAGCGAGACGCCGTCGACCGCGATCGAGCCCTTGTCGACGACCAGCGGGGCCAGGTGGCCGGGCAGCGCGATCCGCACGACGCGCCACTGCGCGCCGTCGCGCACCTGGCGCACGATGCCGGTGCCGTCGATGTGGCCCTGCACGATGTGGCCGCCGAGGCGGCCGCCGGCCGCCGTCGCGCGCTCGATGTTGACCGGCGTGCCGGGGATGGCGGCGTCGAGCGTCGACATGTCGAGCGTCTGCCGCATCACGTCGGCCGTGAAGCCGTCCTCGGTCCAGCTGACCACGGTCAGGCACACGCCGCTCACGGCGATCGAGTCGCCGTGCGCCACATCGACCACGGCGCCCGGCGCGTGCACCGTGAGGCGCACGCCGTCGCCCGACGGCTCGACGGCCGTGATCCGGCCGATCTCCTCGACGATCCCGGTGAACATCAGCTCTCTCCTTCGGATGTCGCGGCCGGGTCATCCGGATCCGCGAGGTCTTCGCCCTCGGCGACGAACAGCGTGTCGGGGCCCAGCGGGATCCGCTCGATCACCCGCAGACGGTGGGCGCGGTCGATCGACGGCACCCCGACGTCGGTCAGCGCGACGCGCGGCCCGCCCAGCAGCACGGGCGCGACGTACGCCAGCACCCGGTCCGCGAACCCGGCCGCCACGAAGGCGCTCGCCAGGGTGGGGCCGCCCTCGATGAACACGCGGTGCAGGCCCCGGTCCCACAGGTCGTCCAGCACGAAGGCAAGGTCGTGGGTGTCGTAGAACAGCGGCTCGTGCGGATGGCGCCGCAGCGCGGCGTCCGGGGGAGTCTCGCGGGCGCCGATCACGACCGGCACGGGCTGCTCGGGACGCAGCAGGTCGCCGTCGCGCGCGGTCAGCGCGGGGTCGTCGGCCAGCACGGTGCCGGTGCCGACCACGATCGCGTCCGCCTGCGCCCGGCGCACGTGCACGTCGGCGCGAGCCTCGGGACCGGTGATCCACTGGCTGGACCCGTCGGCGGCCGCGGCGCGGCCGTCCAGGCTCTGCGCCCACTTCACGGTGACGTGCGGGCGGCCCAGGCGGGTCGCGGTCAGCCACGGCTCGATGAGTGCGCGCGCCGCGTCGGCCAGTACGCCGGCCTGCACGTCCACGCCGGCGGCCCGCAGCCGCTCCGCGCCTCCGCCCGAGACCTCGCCGGGGTCGTCCAGCGCGTAGACGACGCGGGCGACGCCGGCGCGCAGAAGTGCCTCGGCGCACGGGCCGGTGCGGCCCGTGTGATTGCAGGGCTCCAGAGTGACCACGGCGGTCGCGCCGCGCGCGCCGCCCTCGGGCAGCCGCGAGAGGGCGTCGACCTCGGCGTGCGGGGTGCCGGCGCCGCGGTGCCAGCCCTCGGCGAGCACCTCGCCCGTGGGCGAGAGGATGACCGCGCCGACCTGCGGGTTGCGGCTGCGGGGTCCGCGCAGGGCGAGCTCGAGCGCCCGGGCCATCGCGCTCTGCTCGGCGTCCGAGACCGGCGCGGTCGGGGACTCGAGGGCAGAGCGGGGCTCGTCGGGGCTGTGCGCCATGCGACCCTCCTTCAGAACACCGGGGTCGCGAACGGCGCCGCGGCTCACCGCGATGCGCGTCGTGCTGCCTCCCATCCGGACTCGTGCGACTCTCGTCGCACATCACCGTCGGTCCCGGAATTCCACCGGATCAGCCTGGCGCGTCTGGCGCTTCGGCTCGCGGACTGTCACCGCCGGTTCGGATTCCCACCGACCCCGGAGCACGTGTGCTGCACTCAGATTAGCCGAACGCCTGTGCGCGGGTTTCATTCCCGTGACGCGGGATGACGAGGTGATGCGTCAGCTCACTTGAGCAGTCGGGACAGGCGCCGGTCCGCGAGCACCTTGCCGCCCGTCTGGCAGGTGGGGCAGTACTCGAAGCTGCGGTCCGCCAGGAATACGCTGCGCACGGTGTCGCCGCACACGGGGCACGGCTGGCCCCCGCGCGCGTGGACGCTCATGCCGCGGCGCTTCGCGTCCTTGAGCTCGGCTGGCGGGCGGCCTCGGGCGGCATCGACCGCCGCGGCGAGCGTCTCGCGCAGCGCGGTGTAGAGCCGGTCGACGTCCTCGTCGCCCAGATTCGCCGCCAGCGCGTACGGAGACATCCGGGCCGCGTGCAGGATCTCGTCGGAATACGCGTTGCCGATGCCGGCGACGATCTGCTGGTCGCGCAGGACGCCCTTGATCTGCGTGCGACGCCCCGCCAGCAGCCCGGCGAGAGTGTCGCGTGTGAAGCCGTCGTCCAGCGGATCCGGCCCCAGCTTCGCGATGCCGGGCACCTCCGGGGGATTCCGCACGACGTAGACCGCCAGCGACTTCTTGGTGCCCGCCTCGGTCAGGTCGAAGCCGGAGCCGTCGCCGAAGCCGACGCGCAGCGCGATGGGGGAGCGCCCCGGCTTGATCACGGTGGTCGGCAGCGTCTCGTGCCAGCGCAGCCATCCGGCCTTCGCCAGGTGGAACACGAGGTGGAGGTCGCCGGCGGCGATCCGCACGAACTTGCCGAGCCGGCCCACCTCGGTGACCTCGCGCCCGACGAGCTCGTCCAGCCGCGGGTCGAACGTCTTCAGCGCGGCGATCTGCGTCAGCCGCGCCGAGCTCACCGCCAGCCCGGTCACCCTGCCCCGCAGGAACTCGACCAGTCCCTCGACCTCGGGCATCTCCGGCATGCGCCCATCCTGCCCCGGCCCCGCCGCCCGACACAACGCAGGACTCCAGCGGGATCCCGGGCGTGTCCACGCCGGGCGGGTGCCCGACACGCCGATGGTGGCCAGGAGGTCCTGCGTTGTGTCGGGGCGGCTGCATGCGCACCTCGTCCACAAGCCGTGCCTGGCGGCATCTGTCCCCATCGGCAGGGAGTCCGGCTGCCGGCTGCGGTGCGCCTGCGGAGGATCAGGTTCATGCTCAGGTCATCGGCAGCCTTCGCCGCACCGACGCCCACCGCGGCGGTCGGCTATCAGCAGCTCCGTGCGATGGGCTACAGCAGGAAGACGCTCAAGGCGGCCATCGACAGCGGGCACCTGTTTCACGCCCGCCGCGACGTGTATCTCTGGCGCGGTGCCACGCCGCGGCAGCGTTCCGCGGCACGGATCGGCGGCCGGGTCGACTGCATCTCGCGGCTCGCCGAGCTCGGGATCTTCGTCCTGGACGAGACCGAGCTCCATGTTCAGGTGGCGCCGAACGCATCGCGCCTGCGGAGCTCAGCGGATCGGCGGACGCCCCTCGTCCGAGCACCCTCCACCCACCGTGGACGCGTGCACTGGAGGTGCACCGGTGCCGCGCCGGATGACACGGTGACTCCCTTGGTGGAGGCGCTTGCGCAGGCGTTCGGATGTCAGGGGGTGCGGGCGACGATCGCATCGATCGACAGCGCCCTGCACACGGGAAAGGTGTCTGAGCGCGATCTGGATCTGCTGTTCCAGCTGGCGCCGGAGCGGTATCGAGTCATCCGCGGTCTCATCGACGGCCGTGCCGAGTCCGGCCCGGAGACGTACGCTCGGCTGATCGCCCGCGAGTTCGGTCTGCCGATCGAGCTCCAGAAGCGGATCGACGGCGTCGGTCGGGTCGACCTCGTGGTGGACGGATGGCTGGTCATCGAGTGCGACAGTCGTGAGTTCCACAGCACGTGGGAGGCGCAGCAGGAGGACCATCGCCGCGACATGGCACTCGCCGCGCGGGGCTACGCCCGGATCCGCGTCACGGCGCACCAGCTGTTCACGGAACCGCACGTGCTTCGCGAGGCCATCCGCGGCCTGCTCGCCACCCGCCCCGTGGCGTGAGCCGCCCGCCCGCCGCACTGGGCCGCTGCCCGACACAACGCAGGAGCCCAGCGGGATCCCGGGCGTGTCCCGTCGGTTTCGCGCCCCGACACGCCGACGCGCGTGCGGAGGTCCTGCGTTGTGTCGGCGACGGGCCGCGACCGGGGCGGATGGACGCCGGTCAGACGGACCAGGCCTGCGGGATGCGGGGATCGGTGGCGAGGAGGCCGGCGATCCAGCCGTCCGTGCGGGCGCCGTGCCCCGCCAGGCCGTTGCGGCGGACGCCCTCGAGCTGGAAGCCCAGGGACTGCGCCACGCGCGCCGATCCCGTGTTGCCGACCACCGCGTGCCACTCGAGGCGCTCGAGGCGCATCGGCCCGAACGCGAAATCGACCACCGCGCGGGTCGCCTCGGCCATGTAGCCGCGGCCGCGCGCCTCGGGCGCCAGCCAGTAGCCCAGCTCGGCCGCGCCGTCCTTGATGCGGTGCAGGCCCACCATGCCCACGAGCCCCTCGGCGTCGCGCAGCGCCCAGACGCACTCCGACCCGGCCTCCCACCACTCCGCCACGAGGCGCACGAACGATTCGGCGTCCTCGCGTCGGTACGGCGACGGCACGGTCGTGTAGCGCTGGATCAGCTCGTCCTGGCAGATGCGGTGGATCGCGTCGACGTCGGCCTCGACGGGGGCGGACAGCCTCAGGCGGCCGGTGCGCAGCTCGACCGGCTCACCCACGACGCAGCAGGCCGACGCGCTCGTACACGGTCGCGAGCGTCGCATCGGCGATCTCCGCGGCGCGGTCGGCGTTCACGGCGAGCAGGCGGTCGAGCTCCGCAGGGTCGTCGAGCAGCTCGAGCGCGCGGGCGCGCACGGGCTCGAACTCGGACACCACCACGTCCCGCAGGCCCTTCTTGAAGTCGCCGTAGCCGCGACCCGCGTACTCGTCCTCGATCTCGGCGATCGGACGTCCCGAGAGCGCCGAGTAGATCGTCAGCAGGTTCGAGACGCCGGGCTTCTCGGCGCGGTCGTAGCGCACCGACCCCTCGCTGTCGGTGACCGCGCGCATGATCTTCTTCGCGGTCACGCTCGGCTCGTCCAGCAGCCACAGCACGCCGGCGTGCGACTCGGCCGACTTCGACATCTTCGACGTCGGATCCTGCAGGTCGTAGATGCGCGCGGTCTCGGCCTGGATCACCGGCTTCGGCACCACGAACGTGTCGCCGAAGCGCGAGTTGAAGCGCTCGGCCAGGTCGCGCGTCAGCTCGACGTGCTGCTTCTGGTCGTCGCCGACGGGCACCACATCCGTCTGGTACAGCAGGATGTCCGCCGCCATCAGGATGGGGTACGTGAACAGGCCCACGCTGGTCGCGTCCGCGCCCTGCTTCTGCGACTTGTCCTTGAACTGCGTCATCCGGCCGGCCTCGCCGAAGCCCGTGATGGTCGACAGGATCCACGCCAGCTCGGCGTGCGCGCGCACGTGCGACTGCACGTACAGGGTCGAGCGCGACGGCTCGATCCCCGCCGCGATGTACTGCGCCGCCGTGCGACGGGTCTTCTCCCGCAGGTGCTCCGGGTCCTGCGCCACCGTGATGGCGTGCAGGTCGACGACCGAGAAGAACGCGTCGTACTCCTCCTGCATGCCGCGCCACTGCAGGAGAGCCCCGATGTAGTTGCCGATCTGGAGCGAATCGGCCGAGGGCTGCATTCCGGAGTAGAGGCGCTGCTTGGTCACCCGTTGAGTCTATTTGCTCGCTTCGCTCGCGCCGCGCGCTGATCGATCGCTCGCCCGACGCTCCGCGCCGGGACTCGCGATCGATGACACGTCGCTCCGCTCCGTCCGGGGCGCGCTGGTGGGCCGCTTCGCGGCACGCTCGCTTCGCTCGCACGTGGTCGGAACAGCAGCGTCGGGATCCGGAGCAGGCGTTCTCGGTGTGTCAGCCGACGGTGTAGTCCGCCACCACGGGGGAATGGTCGCTCCAGCGGGTGTCGTAGGACGGGGCGCGGTCGACCCGATAGCCCGAGGCGCGCGGCGCCAGCGCGGGGGAGGCCAGGTGGTAGTCGATGCGCCAGCCCGAGTCGTTGTCGAACGCCTTGCCGCGCATGGACCACCACGAGTACGGGCCGTCGACCTCGCCCGCGGCCGCCCGGCCCACGTCGACCCAGCCGAGACCCGTGGCGCCCGCGCTGAAGGCACGGGTGTCGCTGCGCTCGTAGCCGAGACCACGCCCGATGCCCTCCTGGCCGGTCACGGGCTCGCCCGCGGCGGTCAGGAAGCGGTCGAAGTACGCCCGCTCGCGCGGCAGGAAGCCGGCCTTGGTGACGTTGCCCTTCCAGTTGCGGATGTCGAACGGCCGGTGCCCGACGTTCAGGTCGCCGGTCACGAGGGCGAGACCGCCGTCGGCGGACAGCTCCGGCAGCCGGCGCTCCATCGCGTCGAGGAACGCCCACTTGGGATCCTGCTTCGCCGGGGTCTCTGCCTCACCCGTGGGCACGTATGCGCTGACGACGGTCAGTGTCTCGTCCCCGAACTCGAAGTCGGCCTCGATCCAGCGGCCGTTGGACTCGAGCGCGTCGTCGC
Organism: Microbacterium sp. MEC084; assembly: GCF_004514465.2. Lineage (NCBI taxonomy): Bacteria > Bacillati > Actinomycetota > Actinomycetes > Micrococcales > Microbacteriaceae > Microbacterium > Microbacterium sp. MEC084. The sequence goes on from NZ_MYFP02000004.1 coordinate 156,390, forward strand.
CGAGCTCGACGCGCGAGATCGAGCACTCCTCGCGGCTCGCGATCGCGACGCCCGCGCGGCCCTTCTGCAGCGACGCGTCGGCCACGATACGCCACCCCGGCAGCGCCGCCTCGAGGTGCTCGAGCTCGGCGCGCACCTCCTGCAGCGTGATGATGTCGGGCTGCGCGGCCTCGACCCACGCGCCCATCCCGTTGCGGGCGGCGGCCCGGATCCCGTTGACGTTGACAGAGGCGATGCGGACCGAACGAGGCATGCCCTAAACGTAACAAGGACCCCCGACATCACGTCCTGCCGCGGAATCCGTCTCTGCACAGTGGAATAGCATGCGCAGGGTGCGCGGTCTTCGAGGGCAGGGTGGCAAGGCGGGCTCCGTCGCGATCGATGTCGTGACGGGGCTCTACGCGCTCGCGCTCGCCGCGTCGGGAGTCATGCTCACGTTCGTCGCCATTGCGGATGGGCTCTCCCTCGCGGTCATCGCTGCTCTCGGGGCGACTTCCGCGGCGGCGCAGTTCGTCTCGCGCGTCGCGGTCGGGGCGCTGTACCGCGTGGCGACCGATCGTGTGATCATGGCGGGCGCCCTCGGGATGCTTGCGGCTTCGATGGTCCTTGTGCTGGCGGCGCCTGGGGTCACAGGGCTCGTGCTCGCCCAGGTCCTGCAGGGTGTCTCGAGAGCGTGCTTCTGGAGTGGCTCGCAGGTGCATGTGATCCGGATCGCGGCCCGACCCGCTCCGCGAATGGCTCGCAACCAGTTCATCGCCAACGGGCTCGGCGCGCTCGGCCCGATGCTCGCGGGCGCGCTGGCGGACGGTGGCCCGCGATCCGCAGCCGTCCCGATCGCTGTCGTCGCTGTGCTGGGCGCGGGGCTGTGTGCGCTGTTGGCGCCGCTGCCGCTCTTCGAGCGCGTGCCGAAGAGCGCCGACAACCGCATCTGGCGGTACCGCGACGTGAGGGTCGGATCCCTGGGAAGCCTCGCGGCAGGGGGCTTCAATGCGATCCTCGTCACGTTCGTCCCGGTGCTGTTCGACGATGTCGGATGGTCGGAGGCGGATGTGGGGCTGCTGGTCGGCACGGCGAACGGTGGGCTCGTGGTCGGCGCGCTGCTCGGTGGGTGGCTGCCACGCCGTCGCCACACGCCTGCACTCACGGCGATGACCGCGGCCATCGGGTTGGGTGTCGTCGCGCTCGCGGCGGCGGACGCGGCACCCGTCCTGTCGATCGCCGGCGTCGTCGGGGCGGGGATCGCGTCGGGTGTGGTCCTGACGCTCGGGCCGACGGTCGTGGGGGCGGCCGTCCCCGATTCTCAACGCGGTAGTGCCGTCGTGTTCGCGGGCGTCTTCCGTGCGGGCGCGCTCCTGGCCATGCCGCTTCTCGTGACGGCGGTCACGCTCGTCGCGCCGATGGCCATTGCCATGGCTGCGGGCGGGATCGCCGCGGCCGCGCCGGGAGTGCTCGCCGCCCTGATCCGTCCGCGCCGCGGCCGGTGAGCACCGCCGAGCGCGGACGGGGCATAGCGGCGGGGGTTGACACGGTCTCGTTCAATCAGAATCATGTTCTGCAAGACAGAAAGCGATGACGGCGGCGTTGTCGCTCCCTTCACAGACGCGCACAGTGGCGTGCGCGGAGAGGACGTAACGTGAGCATTCACGTCGTCGGAGTCGTCGCGCTGGTCCTGGTGTTCGTACTCGGCACCGTGCGCCCCGTGAACATCGGCATCTTCGCTCTGATCGCGACATTCGCGATCGGCGTCACGATGGCAGGCGAGGATCCGAAGGAGGTGCTGGCCGGCTTCCCCGCGGACATCTTCGTGCTGCTCGTCGGCGTGACATACCTGTTCGGCCTCGCCTCGACCAATGGGACGCTGGAGTGGATCGTCGAACGCGCTGCCCGTGCGTTCGGAGATCGTCCGACACTTGTCCCGTGGCTGATCTTCATCTTCTCGTCGCTGCCCACCATGGCGGGCGCCCTGGGCCCGGCCGGGGTCGCGATGCTCGCGCCGCTGTGCCTTCGGCTCGGCGAGCGCTACGGGCTCAGCCGGCGGATGTCCGCGCTCATGACCATGCACGGATCCTGCGCGGGCAACTTCTCGCCGATCAACGGGCTCGCGATCATCGCACAGCAGGCGGCGGAGAACAACGGCCTGCACGTGTCGGGGACCGCGCTGTTCCTGGGCAACCTCGGGTACAACGTGGCTCTCGCGGTCGTCATCTACTTCGTCTTCGGCGGGCGCACCCTGATGCGCGATGCGCGTGCCCACCGCGTCGCGGTGAGCGAGCGCGTGCTCGTCGCGGTGAGCGAGCGCGTGCTCGTCGCTGCGGACGGCGCGACGATCGGCGCGACGGGCGCGGCGGTCACCGGTGGGACGTCCGCGGGTGGCCCGGCCAAGGGCGGGTTCACGGAGCTGCTCGGGCACCCGAAGACCCCGATCCGCCTCGATCAGGTGGTCACGCTGATCGTCATCATCGGCGTCGCGATCGCCGCGCTCGTGTTCGACTTCGATCTGGGCTTCGTCACGCTGGTGGCAGCGGCCCTGCTGCACTCGATCTTCGCGAACTACTTCGACGGCGCGGACAAGAAGATCGTCTGGTCCGTCGTCCTCCTGATCTGCGGCATCACCACCCTCGTGGGAGCCATGCAGCGCTTCGGCACCGTCGAGTGGATCGGGGGCGGACTCGCCGACATCGGCGCGCCGCTGCTCACGGCGTTCCTGCTGTGCCTCATCGGGGCCGTGACATCGGCGTTCGGCTCGAGTGCCGGGCTGATCGGCGTACTGGTGCCTCTCGCGGTGCCGTTCATCGCCATGGGCGGGATCGATGCCACGTGGGTGCTGGTCGCGCTCGTCATCTCCGCGACGGTGGTGGACGCGATGCCGTTCTCCTCGGTCGGCGCTCTGACGCTGTCGACCGCGCCGGAGGAGGAGCGCCCGAAGCTGTTCCGATTCATGCTCCTGTGGGGCGGGATCATGATCGTCACGGCGCCGGTCTTCACCTGGCTCGCCTTCATCCTCCCGGCGTCGCTGGCATGACCACCGACATGACGATCGCGAAGAGAGGGAACGACTCCATGGGCGAAGTGCGTGAGCAGGTCTCGCTGTCCTCCCGTGTGCTCGCCGCAGCCGGGCACGGGGATCTCGTCTGGGGGCACGCGTCGGCGCGGGATCCCGAGGGCCGCGGCATCTGGATCAAGGCCGCGGGGTGGGGACTGGACGAGATCACGCCGTCGCGCGTGCATCTCGTGGACGACGACGGCCGCCTCGTCGAGGGCGAGGGGCAGCCGCACAGCGAGTGCGCGATCCACTCCGAGGTGATGGCGGCGCGTCCGGACGTGGGGGCCGTCGTGCACACGCATCCGCCCCACGCGGTCGCGCTCGCCGCGACGGGACAGGAGCTGCGGCCGGTGAGCCACGCCGCGAACATGTTCGTTCCGCCCGCCGTGCCGCGCTTCACGCAGACGGCCGACCTCATCCTGACGCGCGAACTCGGCGCGGCGGTGGCGGCGGCGCTGGGCGAGGCGAAGGCGCTGTTCCTCGTGAACCACGGCATCGTCGCTGTCGGCCGGGACATCCGAGAGGCCACCGTGACGGCCGTGCTGCTCGAGCGGGCGTGCGAGCAGCAGATCCTCACGCACGCCGCCGGTGGATGGCCCAGCTGGTCCGCGGCCGAGGAGTCGCTCGCCAAGCGCGGGCACATCTATCACGAGGCCGCGCTCGCGAGCGTGTGGGACTACCTCGTGCGACGGCTGCCGGGAGAAGGAGCGCGCGGATGAGCCTGACCTTCACGATGGCCTGTCAGGCATACGACCGCATGGATCTGCTGCGCCGAGGCGCTGTTCGGCTCGGGGACGCGGAGGTCAACTTCCTCGATCTCCCGGTGGAGGAGACGTTCTTCAGCATGGCGCGGTTCCGCGAGTTCGACATCGCCGAGATGTCGCTGTCGTCCTACACGCTGAGTCTGAGCCGCGGAGCGCCGTTCGTCGCGATCCCCGTGTTCCCTTCGCGTGCGTTCCGGCACAGCGCGATCTACGTGCGCGAGGACTCCGAGATCACCGACGCCGCGCAGCTCGCAGGCCGCGCGGTCGGAGTCCCCGAGTACCAGATCACGGCCGCCGTCTGGATCCGGGGCATCCTCGCGGAGCACCACGGGCTGCCTGTCTCGTCCGTGTCGTACCGCACAGGGGGCCTGGACGAGCCGGGCCGTTACGAGAAGATCGCTCTCGACCTGCCCGACGATGTCTCCGTGACCCCGATCTCCGAAGGCCGGACGCTGTCGCAGATGCTGCTCGACGGCGAAATCGACGCGATCCACAGCGCGCGCAATCCTGGCCCGTACAACGCACCCGGCCATGGCGGCATACGGCGACTGTTCCCGGACACCGAGGCGGTGGAGCGGGACTACTTCGCGCGCACCGGGATCTTCCCGATCATGCACGTCCTGGTGGTGCGCCGCGACGTCTATGAACAGCACCGGTGGCTGCCGCGGGAGCTGATGAAAGCCGCGGAGCTCTCCAAGCGGGTGGGGCTCGCGGGGATCGACGAGACCGCGGCGCTGAGGTTCGCCCTGCCCTGGCTGTGGGCGGAGGTGGAGCGCACGCGCGAGGCACTCGGCGACGACTGGTGGCCGTACGGGCTGGAGGCGAATCGCCACGTGCTGGACACCTTCCTGCGGTACTCACATGAGCAGGGGCTCGCGCCCGAGCGCTATCGCGCCGAGGACCTGTTCGCCCCCGAGACGCTGGAGCGCGTCATTGTCTGAGGTCGGGTGGCTCCAGGGGAAGCGCGCGCTGATCGTCGGAGCAGGGTCGGGGATCGGCAGGGCCGTCGTCGACGCGTACCGCGCGGAGGGGGCGCGGGTCGCGGTCCTGGAGCGGGACCCGGCGAAGGTCGCCGCGCTCCGGAGCGAGCTGCCGGAGGTGCCCGCCGTGCAGGGGGATGCGACGACTCGCGAGGCGAACGAGGCGGCGGTCGCCGCGACCGTGGCCGCGTACGGCGGGCTGGACGTCCTCGTCAGCTGCGTCGGCATCTTCGACTTCTATCGCGGGATCTCGGACATCGACGCGGATCAGATCGACGCCTCGTTCGACGAGATGTTCCGCGTGAACGTGAAGAGCCAACTCCACGCCGTCAAGGCCGCGCTGTCGGCGCTGCGCGAGGCGCGCGGATCGATCCTGCTGACGGAGTCGACATCCGCGTACTACCCGGGGCGCGGCGGCGTGCTGTACGTGCCGAGCAAGTTCGCGGTGCGCGGGCTCGTGACGGCCCTCGGGCACGAGCTGGCGCCGGACATCCGGGTGAACGGCATCGCGCCCGGGGGCACGGTGGGCACGGATCTGCGCGGCGTCGGCAGCCTCGGCCTCGGCGCGCGCAGTCTCGGCGACGTCCCGAACCGCGCGGACGACATCGCCGCGCGAGTCCCGCTGAAGGTCGCGCTGTCCGGCGCGGATCACGCGTGGAGCTACGTGTTCCTCGCGTCCGACCGTGCGCGGGGGATCACGGGGGATGTCATCCACACCGACGGGGGAATGGGGATCAAGGCATGATGCGGGCGGACTTCGCGGCGGAACGGCGGCTCATCGCGGACGCCTGCCGTGTGCTGGCGGGGCGCGGTCTCGCAGATGGCATCCTGGGGCACATCAGCCTGCGCGTGGGCGAGCACATCATGCTCGTGCGGTGCCGCGGCCCGCACGAGCGCGGCCTCGGGTACACCACGCCCGACGACATCCGGCTCGTGGACTTCGAAGGCGAGGCCGCGGCACCAGGTGAGCTCGACGGCTGGTCGGTCCCCAACGAACTGCCTCTGCACGCGGAGGTGCTGCGCCGCCGGCCGGCCGTGGCGGCAGTGGTGCACGCTCACCCGCCTCGCGTCGTGGCGGCCGATCTCGCCGGGATCCGGATCCGTCCTCTCATCGGCGCGTTCGACATCCCCGGCACGCGGCTCGCGGCCGGCGGCGTGCCCGTGTACGCGCGCGGCGTCCTCGTCCGCAACCGGACGTTGGCGGCCGAGATGGCGGACGCGATGGGCGAGCGCCCGCTGGTGGTGCTGCGCGGGCACGGCATCACCAGCGCGGCCGCCGGCGTCGAGCAGGCGGTGCTGCAGGCGATCAGCGTCGACATCCTGGCGGGTCTGTCGCTCGTTGTCGCGTCGGCGGGAGGAGAGATCGTCGATCTTCCCGAGACGGACATGGCCGAGCTGCCGGACCTCGGCACCGGTTTCAACACGGCCACGGCCTGGCGGCATGAGCTCGCCCGGCTGCGGGGCGTCGTCCGCACGGAATGAGCCACCGCGCCGCGCCGAGTGTCCGGAACGCCCGGCCGCGACTCTCCGCGCCGCGCATAGGATTTCTGTCATGAAGAAGAGCGGTACGGTCGACCTCCCGGCGAGCGGCCCCGCGCCGCAGTACCCGATCGAGTCGGTCGACAACGCACTCAAGATCATCCATCTCCTCGGCGCGCGGCCCGAGCTGCGGCTGACCGAGGTGGCGGAGGCACTCGGTGTCGCATCGTCGACCGCGCACCGGCTGCTCGCGATGCTGCAGTATCGCGGGTTCGTGCGCCAGGATGCGGCGTCGAAGACCTATCGGGCCGGCGGGGCGCTCTCGAGCGTGTCGTTCGCGATCCTGCAGCGGTTCGACGTGCGCGAGGCCGTGCGCCCGCTGCTGCGTCGGCTGAACGAGGAGTTCCGCGAGACGGTGCACCTCGCGACGCTCGACGGCGCGCAGGTGCGTTTCATCGACGCCATCGAGAGCCCCCAGGCCGTGCGGGTGGCGTCGCGCCTCGGGCGGACCATGCCCGCCAACTGCACGTCGTCCGGGAAGTCGATGCTCGCGTCGCTGTCGGCCGACGAGCTGCACAGGACGTTCCCCGGTGAGGAGCTCGAGACGCTGACGGAGAAGTCGATCCGACGGCTCCCCGAGCTGGAGCGCGCCTTGGAAGAGGTCCGCCGCCGCGGGTACGCCGTGGGTGACGAGGAGAGCGAGCACGGCGTGTGCTCGGTCGCGGCCGCGTTCCCCGCCGGTGCCCTGCCGATGCGGCTCGCGATCAACGTCTCCGTCCCCGCAAGCCGCATGGACGACACCACGCGCGCCCGCCTCGGCGAGCGGCTCGCGTCGGCGATCGACGAGAGCGCCATCACGGCGCTCTGAGGAGTGCGCGACGCGCAGCCGATCCGTTCAGGAGACGACGGGCGCCGGCGCCCCGGCGGTGATCTCCGTCAGCATCGTCACGAGCGCATCCGCGTCGCCTCGATCGGCCACCGCGCGGCGGGCGGCGATGAGCGCGCGCGGCCAGTTCACGATGACGGCGCCCGACACGCGCGCGCCGTCGGAGTACACGACGGCGAAGCGATCGTGCGCGGGGTCGCCGATCAGCTGCGATTCGGCGGAGCCCGTGCGGCCAACCACCTGAATCTTCCAGTCGTACTGGTCGCTCCAGACGTACTCGACCGGCACATACGCGCGCGCCTCCGCCGGGGAGAGCAGGTTGTGCGCGACGAGACGCGCCTGATCCGCGGCGCTCGTCCAGTGCTCCAGGCGGGTCGAGCCCGACCCGTCCTCATGCTGCCAGCGGCAGACATCGCCGACGACGAACACGTCCGCGGCGCCGATCGCGCGGAGCCGGCCGTCCGTGACGATGCCGTTGTCGACAACGAGCCCGGATCCCTCGAGCCACTCGGTGTTGACGACGGCGCCGATGCCCACGAGCAGCGCGTCAGCGGTGATCCGCTCGCCATCTGAGAGGCGGACCTCGAGCTCCCGGCCGACGCGCTCGACACCGTCGACGCCCGTCCCAAAACGCGTCCGGACCCCCTCGGCGGCGTGCTTGTCGAGGAAGATCCGCCCGACGTCCTCGTTGAGCACGCGGGACATCGGCGCGGGCAGCGGATCGACGATCGTCACGTCGACGCCGGCCTTGCGTGCGGTCGCCGCGACCTCCGCGCCGATGAACCCGCCGCCCACGATCACGAGACGACGGCCCGGCTGCAGCGCGGAACGCAGCGCGTGTGCGTCGGCGGTCGTGCGCAGCACATGGATGCCCGGCCCCTCGCCCCACGGTGACGTGCGCGCGCGGGATCCGGTTGCGATCACCAGTGCGTCGTACGCCAGCCGCTCGCCGTCCTCGAGCAGCAGCTCCTTCGCCGCAGGGTCGAGCCCCGTCGCGGCGACGCCGAAGCGCCAGGACGCGTCGATCGCGGCGAGGTCTTCCTGATCGATCAGCCGGATCGCGCCGAGGTCGTCCGGCGATGTGAGGTAGGCCTTCGACAGGGGCGGCTTGTCGTACGGGTGCGCGACGTCCTCCTTCTCGACCACGACGATCTCGCCGTCGAATCCTCCGGAGCGCAGACCCTGCGCCGTCTTCACACCGCCGACCGAGGCGCCGACGATGACGATCCTGGTCATCCCCGGATCACCTTCAGCGCCGACACCGGGCAGCTGCGGGCCGCCTCCTCGACGCGCGTCAGCTCCGCGTCCGGGACGTCCGTCTGCAGCAGCACGACCACGCCGTCGTCGTCGATGTCGAAGTAGTCCGAGGCGCCGACCACGCAGTTCGCGTAGCCCTGGCAGGCGCCGAGGTCGGCCTTCACAATGGCGGTCATCTCATCACCTCTCACTCCGCCGGCGACTGTGCCGGCTCCGGGAACATGGGCTCGTACGGCGACGCGATCATCGCCGAGAAGGTCTGCGTCGTCTGCCACGTGAGCGCTTCGAGCTCGAGCGGGTCGAGGGCGATCCACTGGCCCGACTTCGGCGACTCGATCAGCAGGCGCGCACCGTTTCGGGTCTCCACGTGCGATACACGGATCTCGCTGAATTCGTTTGCGATCGTCAGCGGCACGCCGATCGTGCGCTCGACGAGCCGCTGATGCGCCTCGTACGCGCGGTGCGCGGCGGCGCGATCGATGTCCTCGCCTTCCCATTCGAGAGTCATAGGAAGATCGCCAGGTTCTGGGTGCGCAGCACCGACTCGTCGATCATGATCACACGTCGCGCCAGCACGTAGCCGTCCTCCGTGCACCGCAGGACGTCCTCGCGCTGCGCGGACAGGATCGACGCGGGATTCGTGTCGCTGCGGCTGCGGAACAGCAGCACGGCGGAGTCGACGATGAGCTCGCCCTCCACGTCGGTCTCGAACGTGCGCACGTTGGTGACGTAGTGCCGCAGGCGGGACGGGGGATCCTCGGTCCACGCGTGCTCGGTGAGAAACCGCGCTACGCGGCGACTCAGGGAGTACTTGTTCTCGTCCCAGTGCGCCATGCCCGGAGAGGTCGTGTAGCCCGCGCCGAGGGCGGTCGTGACCCGCACGGGCATGAGGTAGTGCACATCGTCCGCGATGGTGGCGAGCCAGTCCTCGTACCGCTGGTCGTCGAGCGTGTACGCCTCCTCGACCAGCCAGCGCGACAGCTCGAGGTGCCGCGCGTCCCCGAAGGACAGCGACGGTCCGACCTTGCGGGCCTGCGTCGCGCCCCGATTCAGCACGGACTCCGCGGACAGCTCCGCTCCGACGAACGTCATGCCGTCACTCCTTCCGTGTCCACCGAGCCGTCGCCGGCCGCGGTGCCCGCGTCGCAGGAATCACCGGTCGCGCAGTCGCCCGCCGCGGCGGCGGCCGCCGCCGAGGGCGTCAGTCGCACCCCGCCCAGTCCGATCGGCCGCTGCGGCTCCGGCGCATCCGCCTCCACGTAGTCGGCCCAGCGCTCGAGCAGGTGACGCTGGTTGTACTCGCCGTATCCGACGTGCGCGACGCCGGGCCCCGCCCACTCGTCGTCGCCGAGCGGCTCCACGACGGGGCTGCCGTCCTTCAGCATGCCCATGCGGCTGTTCAGCAGCAGGCGCCTCGCCATCGCGCCCTTGGCGGTGTTCGTCAGCGACACCCAGTTCTCGACGTCGTCCTGCTCGAACATGCCGGTCGAGCCGAAGCACATGAGGTACGCCTTGTAGCTGAGCTCCTTGAACTCCTCGGGCGCATCGGCCGCGACCGCGAACCACGAGTAGACCTCGGTCTCGCACTCGCTGATCGGCACCCAGGTGCGCAGCGAGATGAAGGGGAGCACATCGTCGCCGTCCTCCACCTTGGGCCAGTTGTGCACCAGGCTCATGTTCGGGAAGACGGATGCGGCCGAGATCATGAATCCGTTGTCGCCGATCACATCGAGCTGCTCCTGCGACCAGGTCTGCTTCATCCGCTCGATCATGTCGTCGGGATATCCGACGTAGCGCAGCCGCTCCTCGAGCGTCCCCGGCGGCAGTTTGTAGGTGGTGCCGCCGCCGTTTCCGGCCCAGTACGTGTTGCCGTCCTTGCGCTTCTCGGCCTTCGGCTCGCGGAACAGGCCGATCTCCACGACGGACGTGTGCGTCTGGGGCGTGTGGTACATGTCGCCCGCGAAGTTCTCGGCGCCGATCTTCCAGTTGGCGTTCACGCGCCAGCGTTGCGGGCCCCGCAGCTCGATGCCCGCGGCGGACTGCTTCGTGTAGAAGTCGAGGAAGAACGCGAAGTCGCCGAGGTAGTCGGGGAGACTCGGTGCGTCCGGATCCATGCTGATGAAGATCAACCCGTTGTACGTGTCGAGGTTCGGCGCCGGAAGGAGGCGGGCCCCCTTGCGGCTGAAGCCCTCTTCGCCGCCGTACGCCTCCTGATGGAACGGCAGTCCCACGATCCGGCCGTCGTTGCGGTAGGACCAGCCGTGATAAGGGCAGCGGAAGTGCGAGGCGTTGCCCATCTCCGCACGGCACACCTGCATGCCGCGGTGCAGACACATGTTGAAGTGGGCGCGGATCTCGCCCTTCTCGTCTCGCACCACGATGAACGAGTCGTCCAGCACCTTGCGGACGACGTAATCGCCCGGCTGGGGAATCTCCGACTCGTGGCCGACGAACAGCCACGCGCGGCTGAAGAGGTTCCTGCGTTCGCGTTCGAAGATCTCGGCATCGTTGTAGATGTGCGCGGGCAGCATGCCGTTGCGCACCTCGTCGTAGATGGTGGGGCTTGTCGTCATCGCCAATCCTTCACGGTCATCTGCAGAAACGAAATCTGCTCTGCAGAAACTGTACCGCGAGATCCGGAGAGACACCAGCCCGGGCATGCGAAAGGGCCCGTGGCATCAGCCACGGGCCCTTGACGAGCGAGGAGGCGTCAGGCGTGCAGGATCTTCAGCGCCTTCTTCTGCGCGTCGGTGCCGCGGACGAGCGCCTGCTTCACGTCGGCGATCGCCTTCGTGATCTCGATGCCGCGCGGGCACGCCTCGGTGCAGTTGAAGGTCGTGCGGCAGCGCCACACGCCCTCCTTGTCGTTCAGGATGTCCAGGCGCACGTCGCCCGCGTCGTCGCGCGAGTCGAAGATGAAGCGGTGCGCGTTGACGATCGCTGCGGGGCCGAAGTACTGGCCGTCCGTCCAGAACACGGGGCACGACGAGGTGCACGCGGCGCACAGGATGCACTTGGTGGTGTCGTCGAAGATCGCGCGGTCGGACACGGACTGCACGCGCTCCTTGCCCTTCTCGGGCACCGAGTTCGCCTGCAGGAAGGGCTGGACCTCGCGGTAGGCCGCGAAGAACGGGTCCATGTCGACGATGAGGTCCTTCTCGAGCGGCAGGCCCTTGATCGCCTCGACGTAGATCGGCTTCGAGATGTCGAGGTCCTTGATCAGCGTCTTGCAGGCGAGGCGGTTGCGGCCGTTGATGCGCATGGCGTCCGAGCCGCAGATGCCGTGGGCGCACGAGCGGCGGAACGCGAGCGATCCGTCCTGGTCCCACTTGATGCGGTGCAGGGCGTCGAGCACGCGGTCGGTCGAGTACATCTCGACGTCGTAGTCCACCCAGCGCGGCTCGCTGTCGACCTCGGGGTCGAAGCGGCGGATGATGAACGTGACGAGATACGACTGGATGCCGGAGTCGTTCGACTCGGCGGGCGCGGGAGCGGCGGTGTCCTCGGTCACGACGGCGGCGGCCATCAGTACTTCCTCTCCAGGGGCGGGTAGACGAACTCGCCCTTCTCGTTCTTGGTGAATACGACCGGCTTCCAGTCCAGCTTGATGTGGTCCTCGGGGTTCGACGAGTGCGGGTCGCCCGTGAGGTACGCCATCGTGTGCTTCATGTACTGCTCGTCGTCGCGCGCCTGGTAGTCCTCGCGCATGTGGCCGCCGCGGCTCTCGCGGCGGTTGCGGGCCGCGTAGGCGACGATCTCGGCGATGTCGAGCAGGAAGCCCAGCTCCACGGCCTCGAGCAGGTCGGTGTTGTACCGCTTGCCCTTGTCGTCCACGTAGATGTTGCGGTAGCGGTCGCGCAGCTCCGCGATCGTGCCCAGGACGTCCGTCAGGCTCTCCTCGGTGCGGAACACCTGGGCCTTGTCGTCCATCTCCTCCTGCAGCTTCTTGCGGATGTCGGAGATGCGCTCGGTGCCCTTGGCGGAGCGGATGCCCTCGATCATGTCGCGGACGCCCGCGGCGGGGTCCGCGGGCAGCGGCACGAAGTCGGCGCTCTTCACGTACTCGACTGCGTTGCGTCCGGCGCGCTTGCCGAACACGTTGATGTCGAGCAGCGAGTTGGTGCCGAGGCGGTTGGCGCCGTGCACCGACACGCAGGCGCACTCGCCGGCGGCGTACAGGCCGGGGACGACGGTCTCGTTGTCGGCCAGCACCTCGGCGTCGTTGTTGGTCGGGATGCCGCCCATCGCGTAGTGCGCGGTCGGCATCACGGGCACCGGCTCGACGACCGGGTCGATGCCGAGGTACGTGCGCGCGAACTCCGTGATGTCCGGGAGCTTGGTCTCGAGCACCTCGGCGCCCAGGTGCGTGCAGTCGAGCAGCACGTAGTCCTTGTTGGGGCCTGCGCCGCGGCCCTCGCGGACCTCCTGCACCATGCAGCGCGCGACGATGTCGCGCGGCGCGAGGTCCTTGATCGTGGGGGCGTAGCGCTCCATGAAGCGCTCACCGGAGGCGTTGCGCAGGATGGCGCCCTCGCCGCGGGCGCCCTCGGTGAGCAGGATGCCCAGGCCCGCCAGGCCGGTCGGGTGGAACTGGAAGAACTCGACGTCCTCGAGCGGCAGGCCCTTGCGCCACACGATGCCGACGCCGTCGCCCGTGAGGGTGTGCGCGTTGGACGTGGTCTTGAAGATCTTCCCGAAGCCGCCGGTCGCGAAGATGACGGCCTTCGAGTGGAAGACGTGCAGGTCGCCCGTGGCCAGCTCGTACGCGACGACGCCCGCGATCTGCGTCTTCCCGTCGGCGTCCTTCACCGTGATGAGGTCGAGCGCGTAGAACTCGTTGAAGAAGTTGATGCCGAGCTTGACGCAGTTCTGGAACAGCGTCTGCAGGATCATGTGCCCCGTGCGGTCGGCGGCGTAGCACGCGCGGCGCACCGGGCTCTTGCCGTGCTCGGCGGTGTGGCCGCCGAAGCGGCGCTGGTCGATCTTGCCGTCGGGCGTCCGGTTGAACGGCAGACCCATGTTCTCGAGGTCGATGACCGCGTCGATGGCCTCCTTGGCGAGGATCTCCGCGGCGTCCTGGTCGACGAGGTAGTCGCCGCCCTTGACCGTGTCGAAGGTGTGCCACTCCCACGAGTCCTCCTCGACGTTCGCGAGCGCCGCGGCCATGCCGCCCTGCGCCGCGCCCGTGTGCGAGCGGGTGGGGTAGAGCTTCGTGATCACGGCGGTCTTCGCGCCGGGGCCGGCCTCGATCGCCGCGCGCATGCCAGCGCCGCCGGCGCCCACGATGACGATGTCGAACTGGTGGTAGTGGACGCCGTCGCGCACGACGGACTCGCTGGTCTGCGTTGCCATATCCCTTATTCGTTCTTCCGTCAGGCCTGCGCCTGGCACATGTCCCACAGCGTGCTGTCGGGCGTGACGCCCAGGCACGGGTCGAACGTGAACACCACGAGCGTGCCGAGCACGATCATCACGGCGGCGGCGATCCAGATGACCCACACCAGCGCCGAGCGGACCTTCGCGTTGTGCACGTAGTCGTTCACGATCGTGCGCATGCCGTTCGCGCCGTGGATGAACGCCAGCCACAGCATCAGGACGTCCCACCACTGCCAGAACGGCGAGGCGAACTTGCCGGCGACGAACGCGAAGTTCAGCGCGTGCACGCCGCCCTCGGGGGCGACGAGGTTCACGAAGAGGTGTCCGAAGATCAGCACGACCAGCAGCACGCCCGAGACGCGCATGTAGATCCAGCCCCACTTCTCGAGGTTCACGCCCTTGTTGCGGGGGGCGCTGTGCGGCGCGCGGGGCGCGGCCAGGGTGTCGGCGGTCATCAGTGGCCCCCTCCGATGTGCGAGAACGTGTTGATCAGCTGGCGGGGCACGAAGCCGGCCATCACGACGACCCAGACGGCGATGACGCCCCAGAAGAGCTGGCGCTGGTACTGCGCGCCGCGCGCCCAGAAGTCGACCAGGATGATGCGCAGGCCGTTGAAGGCGTGGAACGCGATCGCGCCGACGAGGGCAATCTCGCCGAGGCCCATGATCGGGTGCTTGTAGGTGCCGATCACCGCGTCGTACGCCTCGGGGGAGACCCGGATGAGCGCGGTGTCGAGCACGTGCACGAGCAGGAAGAAGAAGATGGCCACGCCGGTGATGCGGTGGAGCACCCAGGACCACATGCCCTCACGGCCGCGGTAGAGGGTGCCCCGGGGGACCCTCGAGGTGGTCTCCGCCACCGACAATGTCAGACGCGTAGGAGCGGACACGTCGTTCCTCCCTGATCGTTGCGAGGTCGTCGCCCGGATGGCGCGCGGGGCGGGCCGTAGGCACCCCAACTCTATTGCGGCGCGCGCGGTTCCGCGATGAAGGCGAACCTAACTCTCTCGACGTCGAGAGAAATGGGAACCGGTAGCGTGGAAGCCATGCCTGCTGAGATCGAGGACTTCTACGCCGTCATCCCCGCAGGGGGAGTCGGCTCGCGCCTGTGGCCCCTGTCCCGCGCCGAGGCGCCCAAGTTCCTTCACGACCTCACCGGTTCGGGAGTGTCGCTGCTGCGGAACACGTGGGACCGTCTGCTGCCGCTGACCGGACCGGACCGCATCGCGGTCGTCACGGGCAGCGCGCACGAGTCCCGCGTGGAGGAGGAGCTCCCGGAGATCCCGCTGGCGAACGTCTTCATCGAGGCGTCGCCGCGCGAGTCGGCCGCGGCCATCGGCCTCGCCGCCGCCATCCTGGAGCAGCGCGAGCCCGGCGTGATCATCGGCTCCTTCGCCGCCGACCACCACATCACGCGGCAGCGCGCGTTCGAGTTCTCGGTGCAGCAGGCCGTCGCGGCCGCGCGCGCGGGCTACATCTGCACGATCGGCATCGCGCCGAGCGAGGCGTCGGTCGGCTTCGGCTACATCAAGAAGGGCGACGAGATCGACGTCGACGGCGCGCCGATGGCGGCCATCGTGGAGAGCTTCGTGGAGAAGCCCGACCTCGAGACCGCGCGCCGCTACTACGCGGACCGCAACTACCTGTGGAACGCGGGCATGTTCATCTCGCGGGCCGACGTCCTGCTGGAGGAGCTCGCCGCGAACGAGCCCGAGCTGCACGCCGGCCTGCTCGAGATCGCGCGGGCGTGGGACACCGATCGCCGCGCCGAGGTGTGCGACCGGGTCTGGCCCGGGCTGAAGAAGATCGCGATCGACTACGCGGTCGCCGAGCCGGCCGCGGCCAAGGGTCGCCTGGCGGTCATCCCCGGCCACTTCGACTGGGACGACGTGGGGGACTTCGCGAGCCTGGCGAAGCTCATCTCCGGCGGCCGGCCGGACACGATGTCGATCCTCGGTCAGAACGACAAGGTGCTGGTCGACGAGTCCACGGGGCTGGTCGTCTCGCAGACCAACCGCGTGATCGCGGTCGTCGGCGTCGAGGGGCTGATCGTGGTGGACACGGACGACGCCCTCCTCGTCACGACGAGCGAGCACGCGCAGCGCGTGAAGAGCGTCGTGGGCCGCCTGCACGAGGACGGACGCGACAGCGTCCTCTGACCCGCGGACGCCGGCGTGAGCGCGCCGCGCGAGGCGGTTTTGTAACTATCGCGTTTCGGGGCCCTGCTCTGGGCGGAATGCTCGGTCGACGTTATGTAGCGTGAGCGTATCGCCCCGCGCCCATGCGGGGCCGCATAGCGCCCCCGCACGTCCGGGGCCGACGTTCTTCATGGAGGACAGTGTGATCAGGACCACCCGGAAGGCCGCGCTCGCCGGCCTCGCGATCGCCGGCACGGCGATCCTGCTCGCCGGCTGCGGCGCGGCGCCCGAGGAGGAGACCCCCGGCGGCTCGGCCGCTCCGGAGCCCGCCGACGACTTCATCCCCTGCCTCATCTCGGACGAGGGTGGCTGGAACGACCGCTCCTTCAACCAGTCGGCCAAGGAGGGCATGGACCGCATCGCGGAGGAGCTCGGCGTCGAGGCCCAGGAGATGGAGTCGACCAGCGCGAACGACTACGCGCCGAACCTCGAGACGCTCGTCTCGAACGGCTGCTCGCTGATCATCTCCGTCGGCTTCAACCTGGCCGCCGCGACCGTGGAGTCGGCGAACGCCAACCCCGAGGTCGACTACGCGATCATCGACGACTACGCGGACACCGACTTCGACGGCACCACCGACGCGCCGAACATCAAGCCGCTCGTCTTCAACACGGCCGAGGCCGCGTACCTGGGCGGCTACGCCGCGGCGGCGTGGTCGGCCGAGAGCGGTGTGAACAAGGTCGGCACCTTCGGCGGCATGCAGATCCCGTCGGTCGCCGTGTTCATGGACGGCTTCCAGCTCGGCGTCGAGAAGTACAACGAGGACAAGGGCGCCGCGGTCGAGGTCGTGGGCTGGGACGCCGAGGCGCAGAGCGGCTCGTTCACGGGCGGCTTCGAGGCCAACGACGTCGCGCGCCAGACCGCGCAGGGCATCCTCGACCAGGGCGTCGACGTGATCCTGCCCGTCGGCGGCCCCATCTACACCAGCGCCGCGGCCGCCATCCGCGACGGCGGCCAGGACGTGCTGCTCATGGGTGTGGACAGCGACCTCGCGGTCAAGGACCCGGACCTCGCGGACATCACGCTCGTGTCGATCATGAAGGCGATCGACCAGGCCGTGTACGACGCCACCAAGGCGGCCGCCGCGGGCGAGTTCGACCCGGCCCCCTACATCGGCACGCTGGAGAACGGCGGCGTCGCGCTGTCGAGCTTCCACGACTTCGAGGCCGAGCTGCCCGAGGGCACGCTCGACGAGATCGCCGCCCTGCAGGAGGCGATCATCGCCGGCGAGATCACGGTCGAGTCGGAGAACTCGCCGTAAGCCTCAGCACGCCGCACGCGGGGCGATCGGACCTGGACGGTCCGGTCGCCCCGCGTCATGCGGCCGCTCCTCCACCTCGACAGACGCGCGCGATAGGGTGCCACACATGAAGCTCGAGCTCCGCGGGATCACGAAACGATTCGGCAGTCTCGTCGCCAACGACCACATCGATCTCACGGTCGAGCCTGGCCAGATCCATGCCCTCCTCGGGGAGAACGGCGCGGGCAAGTCGACGCTGATGAACGTGCTCTACGGCCTCTACCAGGCCGACGAGGGCGAGATCCTGCTCGACGACGTGCCGCAGCGATTCCGCGGGCCGGGCGACGCGATGGCCGCCGGCATCGGCATGGTGCACCAGCACTTCATGCTGGTCCCGGTCTTCACCGTCGCCGAGAACGTCGCGCTCGGTCACGAGCGCACCGGCGCGCTCGGCCGCCTCGACCTGGACGCCGCGCGCGAGCAGGTGCGCACGGTCGCCGACCGGTTCGGATTCCACGTCGACCCGGACGCGCTCGTGGAGGACCTGCCCGTGGGCGTCCAGCAGCGGGTCGAGATCATCAAGGCGCTCTCGCGCGACGCGAAGGTGCTCGTGTTCGACGAGCCGACGGCCGTGCTCACGCCGCAGGAGACCGACGAGCTCATGGCCATGATGCGCCAGCTGCGCGACGAGGGCACGGGCATCGTCTTCATCACCCACAAGCTGCGCGAGGTGCGCGAGGTCGCCGACAAGATCACCGTCATCCGCCGCGGCAAGGTCGTGGGGGAGGCGTCGCCGCAGTCGACGAACGCCGAGCTCGCCTCGCTCATGGTGGGTCGCGCGGTCGAGCTGACCGTGCACAAGGAGCCGGCGGCCCCCGCCACGACCGGCGGGCTCGAGGTCCGCGGCCTTCGCGTCGTCTCGCCCACGGGCGCGGTGCTCGTGGACGACGTCGACTTCGAGGTGCGGCCCGGCGAGATCCTCGCCATCGCGGGCGTGCAGGGCAACGGCCAGACCGAGCTCACCGAGGCGCTCGTGGGGCTGCAGGACCGGGTCGCCGGCTCGATCACGCTCGACGGCCGCGAGCTCGTGGGGCAGAGCGTGCGCTCGATCCTCGAGGCGGGCGTCGGCTTCGTGCCCGAGGACCGCAAGATCGACGGCCTGGTCGGCGGCATGTCGATCGCCGAGAACCTCATCCTCGACCGGTCGAGCGCTCCCGAGTTCGTCAAGGCCGGCACGCTTCAGCGCGGAGCGCTGGATCGCTTCGCGCGCGAGCGGATCGACGAGTTCGACATCCGCGCCCAGGGCCCCCTCACGCCGGCCGGCACCCTGTCCGGCGGCAACCAGCAGAAGGTCGTCGTCGCGCGCGAGATGAGCCGTGAGCTCAGCCTGCTGCTCGCGGCCCAGCCCACGCGCGGCGTGGACGTCGGGTCGATCGAGTTCATCCACGCCCGGATCGTCGCCGCGCGCGACGCGGGCGTGCCCGTGATCGTCGTGTCGACCGAGCTCGACGAGGTCGTCGCGCTCGCCGACCGGATCGCCGTGATGTACCGGGGCAGGATCGTCGGCATCGTCCCCGCCGACACCCCGCGCGACGTGCTGGGCCTCATGATGGCCGGCGCACAGGAGACCGCAGCATGACCGAGACCACGCCCGCGCCCCAGGCGCCGCGGCCGCACACGGCCCCGGCGGCACCCCCGCCGCGGGGGAGCGTCCTCCTGCGCGAGATCCTGAGGGGGAGCATCGTCACCACGGTGCTCGCTCTCGTCGCGGCGTTCGTGGTCGGCGGCGTGCTGATCGCGTTCACCGACGAGGACGTGGCCGCCGCGTCCGGCTACTTCTTCGCGCGCCCGGCGGACACCCTCTCGGCGGCGTGGAACGCCGTGGTCGCCGGCTACGACGCGCTGTTCCGTGGCGCGATCTACAACACGCGCGCGGACGACTTCCTCACGGGCATCCGCTCCCTGACCAACACGCTCGGCGCCGCCGCACCGCTGATCGCGGCCGGCCTCGGCGTCGCGGTCGCGTTCCGGGTCGGGCTGTTCAACATCGGCGCGCAGGGCCAGATCGTCTTCGGCGCCGCCTTCACCGCGCTGCTGACGTTCCAGCTCGATCTGCCGGCCGCCCTCCAGCTGCCGGTGACGCTCGCGGGCGGCCTGATCGGAGGCGCCATCTGGGCCGGCATCGCGGGCCTGCTGAAGGCCCGCACCGGCGCGCACGAGGTGATCCTCACGATCATGCTCAACTACGTCGGCGTGCTCCTGGTCGAGTGGATGGTCAGCACGCAGGGCGTCCTGCAGAAGGCCGGCACGACCCAGCCGATCACCGAGGCGACGCCGGCCGGCGCGGTCTTCCCCGACCTGCTCGGCCCGCGCTTCCCGAACCTGGACCTCGGCTTCCTGATCGTGGTGCTCGCCACCGTGTTCGTCTGGTGGCTGCTCGAGCACTCGGCGCTGGGGCTGCGGATGCGCGCCGTGGGCGAGAATCCGAGCGCCGCCCGCACCGCCGGCATCTCGGTGCCGCGCGTGTACGTCTACGCGATGCTGTTCGCGGGCGCGCTCGCGGGCCTCGCCGGCATGAACCAGATCCAGGGCGCGGTCACGACCGGCTTCAACTCCCACATCGACGCCGGCTTCGGCTTCGACGCCATCACGGTGGCGCTGCTCGGGCGCAGCCGCGCGTGGGGCACGTTCGCGGCGGGCCTGCTGTTCGGCGCGCTGAAGGCCGGCGCGTACCAGATGCAGGCGGCGGGCATCCCGATCGACTTCGTGCTGGTCGTGCAGGCGCTCGTCGTGCTGTTCGTCGCGGCCCCGCCGCTCGTGCGCACGATCTTCTTCCTGCCCAAGAGCGAGGCCGAGAAGAGCGCCAGGGCCAGGGCCAAGGCGGCGCGGAAGGCGGTGGCCTGATGACCACGACGGCGACCCTCGACCCGGAGGCCCCGGTCGTCCACCCCACGGTGCGGGTGCGTCACCCCAAGCCGGCGATCACGCTCGCGGTGGTGACCGTGCTGCTCGGCGCGCTGTTCCTGCTGGCGGGCCGAGACGGCGTCACGCGCTTCGGCCTGGGCGGGGGAGAGGCGCTCTCGCTCGGCGAGGTCTCGGTGCCCACGGCGCCGGCCGTGCTCACGAGCCTCGTGCTGCTCGCGGCCCTCACCGCGGTCGCGGTGTGGGACGTCTGGGCCTACCGGCGCACGCGCCTGTGGCTCACGCTCGCGTTCGGGCTGATCGCGCTGTTCGCGTTCCTGACCTGGTCCGGCGCCGGCGGCCTCGTGCCCGTCGTCAACCTGTTCGGCGGCGCGCTGTCCATCTCGGTGCCGATCGTGTTCGGCGCGCTGGGCGGCGTCATCGGCGAACGCGTGGGCGTGGTCAACGTGGCGATCGAGGGACAGCTGCTCCTCGGCGCGTTCTCCGCGGCCATCCTGGGCAGCGTCACCGGCAGCCCGTACGTCGGCCTGATCGGCGCCATGATCGGCGGCGTGCTGGTCGCGCTCGTGCTGGCGGCGTTCTCGATCAAGTACCTGGTCGATCAGGTGATCGTCGGCGTCGTGCTCAACGTGCTGGTCACGGGCCTCACGGGCTTCCTCTACGGCATCCTCCTCGTGCCCAACGAGCTCGTGCTCAACCGCCCCGCGACCTTCCCGCGCCTGCCGATCCCGGGCCTCGTGGAGATCCCGGTGCTCGGGCCCGTGCTGTTCAACCAGCCGTTCATCGTCTACCTGATGTACGCGACGGTCGCGCTCGTCGCCTGGGGTCTCTACCGCACCCGCTGGGGCCTGCGCCTGCGCGCGGTCGGCGAGCACCCGCAGGCCGCCGACACGGTCGGCATCAAGGTCAACCCCACGCGCTTCTGGAACGTGTGCCTCGCGGGCGTGATCGCGGGCGCGGGCGGCGCGTACTTCACGCTCGTGTCGGTGCCGCAGTTCGGCGAGGGCATGACGGCCGGCCTCGGCTTCATCGCGCTCGCGGCGGTCATCTTCGGTCGCTGGGACCCGATCCGCGCGGCCCTCGCGGCGCTGCTCTTCGGCTTCGCGACCAACCTCCAGAACCTGCTCACCGTGCTGGGATCGCCGATCCCCGGCCAGTTCATGCAGATGCTGCCCTACGTCGTCACGATCCTCGCGGTCGCGGGCTTCGTCGGGCAGTCGCGCGGGCCGGCCGCCGCGGGCAAGCCGTACATCAAGGGATGAGATGAGCGACGATCAGTTCCCCTCCGGGGACATCGACTGGGACGAGCTGCGCGCCGTCGCCACCGAGGCCATGGAGCACGCGTACGCGCCGTACTCGCGCTACAAGGTCGGGGCCGCGGCCCTCGTGTCGGACGGGCGCATCGTGTCGGGATGCAACGTCGAGAACGCCGCCTACGGCGTGGTGCTGTGCGCTGAGTGCGGTCTCGTGTCCGACCTGCACCGCACCGGCGGCGGCAAGCTCATCGCGTTCGTGTGCGTGGACGCCCACGGCGCCACGATCATGCCGTGCGGCCGCTGCCGGCAGCTGCTCTCCGAGCATGCCGTCACCGGAATGCTTCTGGAGACGGTGTCCGGCATCCGCACGATCGACGAGGTGCTGCCCGACGCGTTCGGGCCCCGCGACCTCGAGGAGGCGAGCCGATGAGCGCGACCGAGAACGGCGCCGTCGAGCCCTTCGACGCGGTCGACGTCATCCGCGCGAAGCGCGACGGCGGGCGGGTCCCGGAGGACGCGCTGCGCTGGATGATCGACGCCTACACGCGCGACTACGTCGCCGACGCGCAGATGGCGGCCTTCGCGATGGCGGTGCTGCTCAACGGCATGGACCGCGACGAGATCCGCGTGATGACCGACGCGATGATCGCGTCGGGGGAGCGGATGAGCTTCGCGGGCCTCGGCAAGCCCACGGCCGACAAGCACTCGACCGGCGGCGTCGGGGACAAGATCACGCTGCCGCTCGCACCGCTGGTCGCCGCGTTCGGCGTCGCGGTGCCGCAGCTGTCCGGACGCGGCCTCGGTCACACGGGCGGCACGCTCGACAAGCTCGAGTCGATCCCCGGCTGGCGCGCGGCGCTGTCGAACGACGAGATGACCGCGCAGCTGCGCGACGTCGGCGCCGTGATCTGCGCGGCCGGGTCGGGGCTGGCGCCCGCCGACAAGCGCCTCTACGCGCTGCGCGACGTCACCGGCACGGTCGAGGCCATCCCGCTCATCGCCTCGAGCATCATGTCGAAGAAGATCGCCGAGGGTACGGATGCGCTCGTGCTCGACGTCAAGTTCGGCTCGGGCGCCTTCATGAAGGACTTCGACCGGGCGCGCGAGCTCGCGCGGACGATGGTCGAGCTGGGCACGGACTCCGGCGTGCGCACAACCGCGCTGCTCACGGACATGGACACTCCGCTCGGCCTCGCGATCGGCAACGCCAACGAGGTCCGCGAGTCGGTCGAGGTGCTCGCCGGCGGCGGTCCCGCGGACGTCGTGGAGCTCACGGTCGCGCTCGCCCGGGAGATGCTCGCGCTCGCGGGGCAACCCGACGCGGACGTCGAGGCCGCGCTGCGCGACGGCCGGGCCATGGACGCCTGGCGCCGGATGATCGAGGCCCAGGGCGGCGACCCGGACGCGCCCCTTCCCGTCCCGGCCGAGACGCACGTCGTCACGGCCCCGCGCGACGGCTATGTCACCCGCATGGACGCCTACGGCTTCGGCGTGGCCGCCTGGCGTCTCGGCGCCGGCCGCGCCCGCGCGGAGGACCCCGTGCTGCACGAGGCGGGCATCGACCTGCACGCCAAGCCCGGCGACCGCGTCGCCGCGGGCCAGCCGCTCTTCACGATCGGCGGACCCGACGACAGCCGCTTCGCCCGCGCGCTCGAGGTGCTCGAGGGGGCGTGGGAGATCGGCGACGCCGAGCCCGACAGGTCCCCGCTCGTGCGCGAGCGCATCACCGCGTCCTGACCCTCCGTCCGCCACCGGCATCACCGTCCTCGAGGAGCACCCCATGATCGATCCGTTCGGCGACGCCCGCGTGGAGGGTGTGTCGATCCGCAGTCTGCCCAAGGTGTCGCTGCACGACCACCTCGACGGCGGCCTGCGGCCCGACACGATCGTGGAGCTCGCGGACGCCGCCGGCGTCGACCTGCCCGAGACCGACCCGGCCCGCCTGGCATCGTGGTTCGCGCGGCAGAGCGATTCCGGGTCGCTCGAGAAGTACCTCGAGACCTTCGCGGTCACCACGGCCGTCATGCAGACCCGCGACGGCCTCACGCGCGTCGCCCGCGAGTTCGTCGAGGACCTCGCCGCGGACGGCGTGATCTACGGCGAGGTGCGCTGGGCGCCCGAGCAGCACCTCGCGGGCGGCCTCACGCTCGAGGAGGCGGTCGAGGCCGTGCAGGAGGGGATCGAGCAGGGCGAGGACGCCGCGGACGACGCCGGACGCAGCATCCGGGTCGGGCAGCTGCTCACCGCCATGCGGCAGAACGCCCGCTCGGCCGACATCGCCCGGCTCGCGGTGGACTTCCGCGACGAGGGCGTGGTCGGCTTCGACCTGGCCGGACCGGAGGACGGGTTCCCCGCCTCGGGGCACCGCGAGGCGATCGACATCGTCGCCCACGCGTTCCTGCCCACCACGATCCATGCGGGCGAGGGGGCGGGGCTCGACTCGATCCGTTCCGCGCTGATCGACGGGCGCGCGTTGCGGCTCGGTCACGGCGTGCGCCTGGCCGAGGATCTCGAGGTCGTCAGCCGCGAAGGCGAGGAGGTGCGGGTGCGCTTCGGCGACCTCGCGCGGTGGGTGCGGGACCGCGAGATCCCCCTCGAGCTGTCGCCCTCGTCGAACCTCCAGACGGGCGCGGTCGCGGCCTGGGGCAAGACGCTCGAGGACCACCCGTTCGACCTGCTCTACCAGCTCGGGTTCGCGGTCACGGTCAACACCGACAACCGCCTGATGAGCCGCACCTCGCTGACCCGGGAGCTGGCCCAGCTCGTCGCCGTGTTCGGCTACGGGCTCGACGACCTCGAGACCTTCCAGCTGAACGCGGCGGCCGGCGCGTTCCTACCCGTCGAGGACCGCGAGGAGCTCATCGAGCTCATCGGCGAGGGCTTCGGGTCCTGATCCTCACGCACCTCCCGCGGGATCGCGTCAAGGGGCGGCTGTCGCTGCGGACTTACTGACCGATCGATCGGTCACATTATGCTGGCCCTCCAGGGCTGTCGTGGTGTAGCGTCGCATCCGAATCGCCCGATTCCGTATGTGAACGTAGCGTTCCATATCCGAACAAGCGTTCCCCCCCCGACCCCGGCGCGACGATGCGCCGGAGAATCTCGACCGAAGGAGGTCCTGATGTCTGCCCCAGACGCGTCCGGTCCGCTCACGCCGACCGGCACCATCTCCAGCTCCACCGACCGCCGCCGCGTGGCGTTCGCCACGGTCGTCGGCACCACCGTCGAGTGGTACGACTTCTTCATCTACGCGTTCGCCGCCGGTGTCGTGTTCGAGACGCTGTTCTTCGCGCCGTGGAAGGAGCTGTTCCCCGGCAGCGCCGCGATCATCTCGTTCGCCACCGTGGGCATCAGCTTCCTGTTCCGCCCGCTGGGCGCCTTCCTCGCCGGGCACTACGGCGACAAGTTCGGACGCCGTCCGGTCCTGATCGCGACCCTCGTGCTGATGGGTGCCGCCACGACGTTGATCGGCGTGCTTCCGACGTATGCGATGGCGGGCGTCATCGCGCCGATCATCCTCATCCTGCTCCGCATCCTGCAGGGCATCTCGGCGGGAGGCGAGTGGGGCGGCGCTGTCCTGATGGCCGTCGAGCACGCGCCCAAGCACCGCCGCGGCCTGATGGGCGCGATGCCGCAGATCGGCGTGCCCATCGGCCTCCTGCTCGCGAGCGGCATGAACCAGCTGATGACGCTCTTCTTCCCGGGTGACTCGTTCTTCGACTGGGGCTGGCGCATCCCGTTCCTGTTCAGCTTCGTGCTGATCCTCGTGGGCCACTACGTGCGTCGCCGCGTCGAGGAGAGCCCGGTGTTCCAGGAGATCGCCGAGCGCAAGGAGCAGGCGCGCGCCCCGATCAGCCTGCTGTTCCGTCGCTTCGCACCCCTGGTGATCCTGTGCGCGTTCGTGTTCGCGGCGAACAACGCCGTCGGCTACATGACGACGGGCGGCTTCATCCAGCGCTACGCGTCGAACCCCGAGGGTCCCGTCGGGCTGCCGCTGGGCGAGGTGCTCGGCGCCGTGACGCTGTCGTCGGTGACCTGGCTTATCGCGACCTTCATCGGCGGCTGGCTGAGCGACAAGATCGGCCGCAAGGTCACCTACACGATGGGCTGGATCTGGCTCGGCGTCGCGGTGCTGCTGGTGTTCCCGCTCGTGAACTCGGGCAGCGTGGCCCTGCTCGCGCTCGGCCTGATCCTGCTGACGATCGGCCTCGGCTTCTCGTACGGCCCGCAGTCGGCGTGGTACTCAGAGCTGTTCCCGGCCTCTGTCCGCTTCTCGGGCGTGTCGATCTCGTACGCGATCGGCGCCATCATCGGCGGCGCGTTCGCCCCGACCATCGCGCAGGCGATCGTGGCGGGCACCGGCTCGACCGACGGCGTGACGCTGTACCTGTTCCTCATGGTGGCGGCGAGCCTGACCGCGACCCTGCTGCTGCGCGACCGGCGCGGTCTTCCGCTCGGTCCCGAGCACGAGGACGAGCAGGCGCACGGCATGTACGTCTGGCACAAGCGCTGACGCAGCCCCGCGTCGACGTGAAGAGGCCGCCCCGGATCCGTCCGGGGCGGCCTCTCCGTCTCTGTGCTGTCAGGAGTTCACGCGGATGACCTCGTGCTGGTACGGCGCGATCACGTCACCCGAGATGCGCAGGTCGAGCAGCAGGAACGGGCGGGTGGCGACCGGCTCCGCGGCCCAGGTCGCGAGACGCTCGAGGTCGGCGAGGCGCTCCACCACGACCCCCTCGGCGCCGGCCGCGCGGCCGAGCGCCGCGAAGTCGACCTGAGGGATGCGCATCGGGCCCTCGTGCAGGCCCTTCAGGCCATAGAGGTTCACCTCGGCGCTGTAGGCCGCGTCGTTCCAGACCACGGCGATGCCGCGGCCGCGCGCGGCCCGCACCGCGGTCTCGAGGTCGGCCAGCGCCATCAGGCCCCCGCCGTCACCCGTGGTGAGCACCACGGTCGCCTCGGGGTCGGCCTGCACCGCGCCGGCCACGCTGGGCCAGCCCAGGCCGATCGACTGGAACGCCGTGCCGACCATCACCATCCGGCCCGGCGAGGCGACGTCCCAGAACATGTTCGCCCACGCGATGAAGTGACCGCCGTCGCTCACCACGATCCGGTCGGCCGGGAGCAGCTCGCCGATGCGGGCCGCCGCCGCGCGGGGATCGAGCCGGCCGTCGGGTGCGAACCCGCCCTCGACGACCTGGCGCCGCAGCGGAGCGGCGTCGACGGAATCGCGCCACGATCCGCGGGCCGTGCGGAGCCGGGCGACGTCGTCCGCCAGGAGCTCTGCCACGGCCCGGGCGTCGCCCCGGATGTACTCGCCCACGCGCGGGTGCGTCGCGGTCGGCGCGATGTCGACCTGGATGAGCCGGGCCTCGGGCGTGAGCAGCTCGCCGAAGCGCATCGTGAACGGGCTCAGGCTGGCCCCGATCGCCACGACCACGTCGGCGCCGTGGATCAGATCCATCGCGCCAGGCGCGCCGAAGCCGCCGGTGACGCCGAGGTCGTGCTCGCCGTCCGGGAACACGCCGCGGCCAAGGGCGGTGGTCGCGGTCACGGCCCCGGCGGCGGCCGCGAGCCGACCGAGCGCGTCGGTGGCGCCCGCGAGCCAGGCGCCGCGTCCGGCGAGCAGCACGGGGCGCTCGGCGCCCGCGAGGGCCTCGGCGGCGCGGGTGATCGCGGCGCGCGCGTCCGCCGACGGCATCACGGGGCCGGGGAGGCGCGGCTCGGGCAGGGGCGGGATGGGGCCCGCGTCGAGCGTGGGGGTGTCGTAGGGGAGGGCGATCACGACCGGGGTGCGGTTGGCCAGCGCGTGCTCGATGGCGATCACCGTGGTCGCGGCCGCGTCGAGGCGGCCGACGGTATACGTGCGCACGCCGACGGCCGACGCGAGCGCGATCTGGTCGACGTCCCACGGGCGAGGGCCGTGCGTCGGCTGGTCTCCGACCACGAGCACGAGCGGGATGCGCGCCTGTGCCGACTCGGCGAGCGCGGTGAGCGTGTTGGTGAATCCCGCGCCGTACGTGGTCGTGGCGGCGGCGATCCGGCCCGAGACGCGGAAGTGCGCGTCGGCGGCGACGACCGCGCCGACCTCGTGACGCACGGCGGTGAAGGCGGCGCCGGTGTCGCGCAGCAGCGCGTCCAGCAGGTGGGCGTTGCCGTTGCCCATCAGGCCGAAGACCTGATCGATGTGGCGCGAGAGCGCGGCGGCGACGTGTGCGGAGACGGTGGGCATGGCGAAGGCCTTTCGAGACGACGGTGTCTGAGAGAGACGGGTGGACTGCGGATTCCCGTATGTGTCTCGCCGTCGGCTTCGTGCCCCTTTTTCGAGCACCGGTCCTGGCGTGCGGCCAGTCCGGACGGTCACGATCCTAACCGGTTGCGCGGCACGCGTGTGCTCCGTAGAATCACCGTGATCGATAAGCGAACGCGCCGTTCGATTATCGAACGCCGAAGGCGGCGAGTCCGGCTCCACGACGACGCGGGGCCTCGAGAGGCAGGAGAGTCCGTGCAGTTCCACCACCATGGCTACGTGTCGGGAGACCCGCGGGTGCAGCCCGCCGAGGGCATCGGCCTGGATCGCGCTCCCGAGCTTCCCGACGAGATGGACGTGCTGATCGTCGGCGCCGGCCCGGCCGGCATGATCGCGGCCGCGCAGCTGGCCCAGTTCGGCGGCATCTCGACCCGCCTCATCGATCGCCGTCCAGGGCGGCTCGCGGTGGGTCAGGCCGACGGCATCCAGGCCCGCAGCGTCGAGACCTTCCAGGCGTTCGGCTTCGCCGACCGGATCACGGAGGAGGCCTATCGGATCACGGAGATGTGCTTCTGGAAGCCGGATCCCGAGAACCCGGAGAACATCGTGCGCGCGGCACGCACGCCCGACGACCCGCACGGCATGAGCGAGTTCCCGCACCTGATCGTCAACCAGGCGCGGGTCCTGGACTACTTCGCCGAGTATGCGCGCAATGCGCCGGGGCGCCTCGAGCCGGACTGGGGCTGGGAGTTCGTCGCGCTCCGCGTCGACGAGGACGGCGAGCACCCCGTCGAGGTGACCCTCCGCCGCGCCGAGGGCGCCGGCTCTTCGGCCGGCGTCGCCGAGGGCGAGGAGCGCACGGTGCGTGCGAAGTACGTGGTCGGCGCCGACAGCGCGCGCAGCCGCGTGCGCGAGTCGATCGGGCGCAAGCTGGTCGGCGACCAGGCGTTCCACGCCTGGGGCGTCATGGACGTGCTCGCCGAGACCGACTTCCCCGACATCCGCACCAAGTGCGCGATCCAGTCGCACGACGGCGGCAGCATTCTGCACATCCCGCGCGAGGGGAACCACCTGTTCCGGATGTACGTCGACCTCGGCGAGGTGCCCCACGACGACAACGGGCGGGTCCGCCAGACCTCCCAGGAGGAGGTCGAGGCCCGCGCCAACCGCATCCTGCACCCCTACACGCTCACCGTGAAGAACGTCGCGTGGCGCAGCGTGTACGAGGTCGGCCACCGCGTGACCGACAAGTTCGACGACGTGCCGGTCGGCGAGGACGGCGCCCGCACGCCGCGCGTCTTCATCGCCGGCGACGCGTGCCACACGCACTCCGCCAAGGCCGGCCAGGGCATGAACGTCTCGATGCAGGACGGGTGGAACATCGCCTGGAAGCTGGCGCACGTGCTCGAGGGCCGCGCGCCCGAGTCGCTGCTGGACACCTACTCGGCCGAGCGCCAGCAGGTCGCCGTGAACCTGATCGAGTTCGACAAGAAGTGGTCGACGCTCATGGCGGCCAAGCCCGAGGAGATGGAGGATCCGTCGGCGCTCGAGGACTTCTACATGAAGACCATCGAGTTCCCGGCCGGCTTCATGACCCAGTACGAGCCGTCGATGATCATCGACGGCGCGGCGCGCCAGGAGCTGGCGACCGGGTTCCCCGTCGGCAAGCGCTTCAAGTCGAACCCTGTCGTGCGCGTCTGCGACGCCAACCCCAAGCATCTCGGCCATCATCACCGCGCGGACGGCCGCTGGCGCATCTACGTGTTCGCCGACGCCGCCGCGGCCGGCGAGCCCTCGAAGACGACCGAGCTCGCGGAATGGCTGGCCTCGGCGCCGGATTCCCCCGTCGTCGCCTACACGCCGGAGGGCGCGGACGTCGACGCCTGGTTCGACGTCAAGGTGATCTACCAGCAGGACCACCCGCGGGTCGAGATGGACCGCGTCCCCGCGATCTTCCTGCCGAAGGTGGGGCCGTTCCAGGTCGTCGACTACGAGAAGGTCTACGCGGCCGATCCGGCCGACGACATCTTCGAGGCGCGCGGCATCAGCCGCGACGGCGCGATCGTGGTCGTCCGCCCGGACCACTACGTGGCCGACGTGCTTCCCCTCGACGCCACCGACGCGCTCGCGGCGTTCTTCGCGGGCGTGTTCGTGCCGCAGCGCGCGACCGTCTGATCGCGCCTCCCGGCGCCTCCGCTCCATCGAGGGGAGGCGCCGGGCTCAGGCGCCGAGGGCGCGCGCGATGCCTGCCGCGGCGGCGTGCAGCCGTTCGGCGATCTCCGGCTCGGGCCGGGGCAGCGAGACGTGGATCGCCGCGACGGCCGCCAGCGGCTGGCCCGGCAGCACGAGCGGCACGGCGACCGACCACAGCGACGCCACGACCTCGTCGTGGCTGGTGGCGTAGCCGCGCTCGCGGCTGAGCTCGATCTCGGCGCGCAGCTGCGCCGGCGCGTCCGGCGGCCACGCGGTGTCCGCGAGCTCCATCAACAGCGCCTTGCCTGGCGCCCCGCGCGTGATCGGATGCCGGTGGCCGGGCTGGTACGACACCGCCACCGTGCGGCGCGGGGGAGTGCTCACGACCGTGATGCCCTCGTCCGACTCGAGCAGCACCAGCAGGCAGGTCATGCCGAGGTCGTCGGCCGCCTCGGCGAGCTCGGGGAGCGCGGCCTGCTGCAGATCGCGCGACACGCTGGCGGCGAGCGCCGCGAGGCCGGCGCCCAGCGACACCAGCCCGGAGCCGCCGCGGGACACGAGGCCGTGGTCCTCGAGCGTGCGCAGCAGCCGGTAGGCGACCGATCGATGGACCCCGAGCGACGCCGCGAGCTCGTCGATCGACATGGCCCGATCCGCGGCCGCGAGCACCTCGAGCAGCCGGATGCCCCGGCTCAGGGTCTGGGAGCCGGCCTGCGCGCCCGCGCGCGCAGCGGGACGGGCTGTGTCGACGGCGACGGTCTCGGATGTCTCGCTCACGCGACCGATCCTAGCCGCCGCGTTCGATTATCGAACCGGAGATTCGACTATTTTCTCGGACCCGCGGAGACGGACGGACCCCACGGGATCCGGTGTCGCCACCGAGGTCCCGCGGGGTCCTGCGCCCCTGATCAGCGCTGCGCCGACTGCGCCTCCGCGACCACGGCCGCGAGCCGTGCGAACAGCGGGTGCTCGGGCTCGAGCTCCGTCACGTGCGCGGTGAATGCGTTCGGATCGAGCTCGGTCAGGAGGCGGCGGAGCTCGACCGACTGCTCGTCCTCGGGGTCGTCGAAGACGAGGGCGGCGCCCATGGCGGCCAGCAGGCCGTCCACCGGGAGCCCCCGCTCGACCGCCTCCGCCGCCGGGCCCACGAACCGCTCGTGGCGCGACAGCTTGCGCAGCGGCTGGCGGCCGACACGCCGCACCGTGTCGGGCAGGGCCGGGTTGCGGAAGCGGTCGAGGATCGTGGCGCGGTACTCGGCGAGCTCCGCGGGGTCGAAGCCGTGCTTGGCGACCAGGATCCCCGAGGTCTCCTCGAGCGCCCGGGCCACGCCCGCCGCCACGGTCTCGTCCGCGAGCGCGTCCGAGATCTTCTCGAGCCCCGCGCGCGCTCCCAGGTAGGCGGCGGTCGCGTGGCCCGTGTTGACCGTGAACAGCTTGCGCTCGATGTAGGGCGCCAGGTCGTCGACGAAGTGCGCGCCCGGGATGGACGGGGGAGCGTCGCCGAACGGGTGACGCTCGATCGCCCACTCGTAGAACGGCTCGACGGTCACGTCGATGCCCTGTCCCTCGGGCTGGCCCGGGACGATCCGGTCGACGGCCGTGTTCGCGAACACGGCGCGGCCGGCGAGCGCGTCCCATGCCTCGCCCGCGGCCTCCTGCATGTGCGCGCGCAGCGTGTCGGTCGCGCCGATCGCGTTCTCGCACGCCATGACCTGCAGGGGAGCGGCGTCGGGCTCGCGCAGCGCGAGGCCAGCGACGATGTGCGGCGCGATGAAGCGCAGCACGGTCGGCCCGACGGCGGTGGTGACGACGTCCGCCGTCGCCACCTCCGCCGCCACGCCGTCGGGGTCCGCGGCGCTGTCGATCGCGCGGAACCCGGTGACCACGCGATCCCGGCCGCCCTCGCCGACCTCGTGCACGGTGTACTCGTCGGCGGCGTTGATCGCATCGACCAGCGCGGTCGCCACGTCCGAGAACACCACCTCGTACCCGCCCTCGTGGAGCAGGAGCCCCACGAATCCGCGTCCGATGTTGCCCGCGCCGAAGTGAACGGCCTTCGCCATGCGATCAGTCCTCGTTCACCGTCTTGAAGAGCTCGTAGAGCTCCTCGGGGGTCTTCGCCGCCTTGAGCCGGGCGACCTGCTCGTCGTCCGAGAACAGCATCGCGACGTTCTGCAGGAGGCCCAGGTGCTCGTCGCCCTTGCCGGCGATGCCGACCACGAAGCGCACCTCGTCGCCGTCCCAGTCCACGCCGCCGTCGTAGCGGATGACCGTCAGGGCCGAGGCCAGGACCGCGTCCTTCGCGTCGTTGGTGCCGTGCGGGATCGCGAGCTCGTTGCCCATGTAGGTCGACACGGTCTGCTCGCGGGCGAGCATCGCGTCGTGGTACGCGCTCGTGACGGCGCCCGTCTGCTGCAGCAGGTCGGCGGCCTCGCGGATCGCCTCCTCACGCGAGACGGAGCCCTCGTGGATGCGCACGTTGCCGAGGCTCAGCACGCCCTCGTCGGGGCGGGCGGGGTCCTCGGGGAGCGGCTCCTCCTCGGCGGCCGCCGCGGCCGCACGGGCCTCGGCGCGCGTGGCGGGGGCGGGCGCGGTGCCGGCGACCCCGTCGGGCGCGGCCGGGACGGTCACGGCCACCGGGTGCTCGGCCTTGACCTCGGCGGTGGCGCGCTGCGTCAGCAGCAGCTCCACGATCTCGTCGTAGCGCGGCGAGTTCATGAAGTTGTCGACCGAGACGTGCACGGCGCCGGGCTCCCGCTGCTTCGCGCGGTCGGTCAGCTGCGCCTGCGTGACGACGAGATCGGCGTTGCCGTCGAGCGCCGCGATCGCCTTGTTGGTGACGGTGACGTCGTCCAGGCCGGCCGCCTTGAACTTGCTGCGCAGCACGCTGGCGCCCATGGCGGACGAGCCCATGCCGGCGTCGCACGCGAACACGACGCGCTGAACCGCGTGGGCCGGCGCGCTGAGTGCACCGGTCGAGGCGCCCGCCAGCCCGCTGAGCGCGGCCGACGACTTGCCCTTGTTGGCCTGCGTCTGCGCCACGGCCGCGGCGAACTTGTCGCCGCCCGCGGCCTCCGCCGCGAGGTCGCGACGGCGGCTGGCCAGCAGGAACGCCGCGGTCACGAGGAACGTGACGGCGGCCGAGAGCACCACGGCCAGGATGACGCCGAGGTGGCTGCCCGGCGCGGTCTGGATCAGGATCGCGAAGATCGAGCCGGGGGACGCCGGGGCGACGAGACCCGAGCCGAACAGCACGTTCGTCAGCACGCCCGTGGCGCCGCCCGCGATGAGGCCCAGGATCAGGACCGGCTTGGCGAGCACGTAGGGGAAGTACACCTCGTGGATGCCGCCCAGGAACTGGATGATCCACGCGCCGGGCGCGGTGGCGCGCGCGGCGCCCACGCCGAACACCGTGATCGCGAGCAGCAGGCCCGCACCGGGTCCGGGGTTGGCCTCGACCATGAAGAGCAGGCTGCGGCCGAACTCCTGCGACTGCTCGGTGCCGATCGGAGTGAACACACCGTGGTTGATCGCGTTGTTGAGGAACAGCACCTTGGCGGGCTCGACGATGATGCTCGCGAGGGGGATGAGCCCGGTGTCGACGAGCCATCCGACCGCGTTTCCGAGGATCTCCGTGAGCCACTTCATGACCGGCGCAAGCCAGAAGAACGAGGCGAGTGCGGCGAAGAAGCCGACGAAGCCGGCAGAGAAGTTGTTGACCAGCATCTCGAAGCCGGCCCGGATCTTGCCGTCCCACAGCTTCTCGATCTGCTTCAGGATCTCGGCCGTGAGCGGTCCCGCGATCATCGCGCCGAGGAACATGATCGTCCCCTGGGCCCCGATGATGACGCCCATCGCCGCCACGGCGCCGACCACGCCGCCGCGGTGGCCGTACACGACGTTGCCGCCCGTGAAGGCGATCAGCAGCGGCAGCAGGTAGGTGATGATCGGGCCGACGAGACCGAGGTACTCGGTGCCGTCGGACGCCGTGCCGCCGCCGAGGATGGCGGAGTCGGCCCAGCGCCAGGCCTCGACGGGTCCCTCGCTGCCCATCCATCCGCTCGGGATGAACAGGGCCGTGATGAGACCCCAGGCGATGAACGCGGCGATGTTCGGCATGATCATGCCGGAGAGGAACGTGCCGAACTTCTGCACGCCCACACGGAGTGCGCCCGGCGACGCCGCCGTGGCTGCTGTGTCGGTCATGGTGACTCGTCTTTCTTCGGGGGTTTCGGGTGATGCGGGTGGGGCGACGTCAGGCGCCGGCCGCGGCACGGGCCGCGGCGCGTGCGCCGGCCGCGTCGTCGGCGTCGAGCGCCGCCGCGGCGATGCGCCGCGCGTCGTCGAGCGTGTACCTGCCGAGCGAGTAGCGGACGTCGGCCAGGGCGGCCGGCGCCATCGACAGCGTCGTGGCGCCGAGGCCCACGAGCACGACCGCCAGCAGCGGATCGGCCGCGGCCTCGCCGCAGATGCCGACCGGCTTGCCGTGCTTCGCGCCGGCCTCGCCGACCTGCGCGATGAGCCGCAGCACCGCGGGGTGCCACGGATCCTGCAGCGTCGCGACCGAGCCGAGCAGGCGATCCGCCGCCATCGTGTACTGCGTCAGGTCGTTCGTGCCGATCGACGCGAAGTCGGTGTGGGCGAGCGCGCGGTCGGCCATGAGCGCGATCGACGGCACCTCGACCATCACACCCGCGGTCTTCAGCCCCAGCTCGCGCGCGAGCCCGGTGAAGTACACGGCCTCCTCGACCGTGCCCACCATGGGGGCCATGACCCACAGGTCGGCGTCGGTCTCGGCGTCGGCCTGCGCGAGCGCGGTGAGCTGATCGCGCAGGATCTGCTCGTTCGCGCGCAGGGCGCGGATGCCGCGCAGGCCCAGGGCCGGGTTCTCCTCCTCGGCGTCGTTGAGGAACGGCAGCGGCTTGTCCGCGCCGGCGTCCAGAACGCGCACGACGACCTTCCTGCCCGCGAACGCGGTCAGCAGCGCGGCGTACTCGGCGCGCTGCGCCTCGACGCTCGGCGCCTCCTTCGAGCTCAGGAACAGGAACTCCGTGCGGAACAGGCCCACGCCCTCCGCGCCGAGCTCGAGCGCCTCGGCCGCGCCCTTGGGCGATCCGAGGTTGGCGAGCAGCGGCACCGCGGTGCCGTCGGCCAGCGCGCCGGGCGTGCACGGAGCGGCCTCCACCGCGGCGCGCTCGTCGACCCGGCGCTGCGCGTCGGCCAGCTGCTCCGCGGTCGGCGACGTGACGACGGCGCCGGCGGCGGCGTCGACGATCACGGTGTCGCCGTCCGCGAGCGACGCGGCGCCGGCGGCGCCCACGACCGCGACGATGCCCTTCTCACGCGCGAGGATCGCGGTGTGCGAGGTGGGGCCGCCCTCGGTCGTCACGAGCGCGAGCACGCGGTTCGGCGAAGCGGGGTCGAGGTCCAGCAGCGCGGTGTCGGCGGGGGCGAGGTCCTGCGCCACCAGCACGAACGGGTGCCCGGGCGCGGGGACGCCGGGGGCCGGCTCGCCGCGCAGGTGGGCGATCGCGCGGGCCGCGACGTCGTCGAGGTCGGCCGCGCGCTCGCCGAGGTAACCGCCGACCGCCTCGAGCGTGGCGCGGAACTCCGCGAACGCGTCGTGCACGGCCCACTCCGCGGTCTTGCCGGCCGCGATGCGGGCGTCGACGGCCTCCTCCAGTGTGGGGTCCTCGGCCATCATCGCCTGCGCCTCGAGCACGTCGCGGGCGATGCCCTCCGTCGTCTCGGCGCGGCGTGACAGCTCGGCCGCGACGGCGGCGACGGCCTCGCGAACGCGGGCGGTCTCCTCCTCGGGAGTGCGGTCGCTCGCGGCGTCCTTCGGCGCGGGGGCGCGCTCGGCCATGCGGGCCACGGGGCCCTGCGCGACGCCGAGCCCGATGCCGACGCCGGTGATCGTCTCGGCCATGACGCTCACTGCGCGTCGTAGTCGGTGGTGAGCAGCTCGGCCAGGCTGTCCAGGACGCCCTCGTCGCCCTCGCCCTCGGCCGTCAGGGTGACCTCGTCGCCCTGCTCGACGCCGAGCGCGATCACGCCCAGGATGCTGGCGGCGTTGACCGGCTTGCCGTCGCCCTTGGCGATCGTGACCGGGATCCCGGCGTCCTTCGCCGCCTGCGCGAACAGCTTCGCGGGGCGAGCGTGAAGCCCGTGCGACGATCCGATGCGAACGGTGCGAGTGGCCATGGTGATCCCTTCGTCAGGCGGTCTCCGCGGATGCGGAGTCGTGTCGGGGACCCCGCGCCGCGGGGTCCTGTTCGGCGACGGCACGCGCCAGCGCGAGCGCGCGGCTGCCGTCGAGGTCGGAGAAGATGTCGTCGGGGAGCAGCGCGACCGCCACGCCCCGGGGCGCGGCCAGCGCGCGGATGTCGTCGAGGGAGCGCTCGAGGTGCGGGCCGACGAGCAC
Source organism: Microbacterium sp. MEC084 (assembly GCF_004514465.2). Classification (NCBI taxonomy): domain Bacteria; kingdom Bacillati; phylum Actinomycetota; class Actinomycetes; order Micrococcales; family Microbacteriaceae; genus Microbacterium; species Microbacterium sp. MEC084. The sequence goes on from NZ_MYFP02000004.1 coordinate 192,657, forward strand.
GACGTCGGCCGAGTCCAGGTCGATCGCGAGGGAGGGCTCTGCGCCCGCCAGGGCGGTGACGGGCAGCCCGGCATCGGCCGCGGCCTTGCGCAGCCGGAGGGCGACGAAGGTGCTGGAGGCACCGGCACCGCACACCACGAGGATCCTCATCGATCTGTCACTTTCCCTTCCGATCGATCCTGGCCCGGCGCCGAGGGGGCGGCAAGGAGGGTTCTTTCCGCCCGGGCGGAAGAAAGGCTCCGCCCCGACGTCGTCTGATTGACTTGCCGTGTGACGAGACGGCGGCAGGATCGGGTGCTCGGCATCCTGATGCGCCGCGGCGACTGGGTGACCGCGGCGACGCTCGCGGACCAGCTGGGCGTCACGCCGCGCAGCGTGCGCACGTATGTGACGGCCCTGAACGCGCGCGTCCCGGGCGGGGATGCGATCGAGTCGGGGCCCGCGGGGTACCGCGCCACGGCCTCGGCGGCCGCCGCGCTGCGCGCGGCTTCGGAGCCGGACGCCGGGACGCCGCGCGAGCGCCTGCACGCCCTGGTGCGCGCCCTGCTCGACGCGGGCGACGGCATCGACGTCTACGAGACGGCCGAGCGGATGCACGTGAGCGCCGCGACGCTCGAGGCCGACCTGGGGCGCGTCCGGGCGATGCTCGGCGGCGGCGAGGCGAGCGGCCTGTCGCTCGAGCGCTCGGGCCCGCGCGTGCGGCTCGCGGGCACCGAGCTCGCGCAGCGCCGCTTCGTGAGCAGACTGGCGCACGACGAGATGGAGGCCGGCGCGTTCGACCTCGACGCGCTGCGCCGCGCGGCCGACACCATGGCGATCCCGTCGGAGGCGCTCGGCGCGTTCAAGTCCGACCTCGTGGCGCGGCTGGGGGAGCAGGGCTTCTTCGTCAACGAGTTCTCGGCCGCCGACGTGGTGCTGCACGTCGCGATCGCGGCCGATCGCGTCGCGCAGGGCCGTGCGCTCGAGGCCGTCCACGGGGAGCCGGAGGAGGTGCGGGTCCGCATCGCAGACGCGATCGGCGCGCTCGCGCGCGAGCACTTCGGCGTCGACCTCGGCGAGGGCGATCGGCTGCACCTGGCGGCGCTGGTGCTCACCCGGATCGTGGTGCCGGGCTCGCGGGACGAGCCGGCCGTGGCGCCGGACCCGGCGATCGCGGCGGTCGTGCGCCGGGCGGTCGAGCACGCGGCCGACCGCTACCTGGTCGACATCGCGCACGACGACTTCGTGGAGCGCCTCTCGCTCCACGTGCAGAACCTCGTGCACCGTGCACGCGAGCAGGCGTGGTCGCGCAACCCGCTGACCCGCACGCTCAAGTCGGCGTACCCGATGATCTTCGACGTCGCCGTGTCGATCGCGAGCGAGCTGTCGGACGCTCTCGGCGTGCCGATCCGGGACGACGAGATCGCGTACATCGCCATGCACGTCGGCGGCCGCCTGGAGCGCAGCCGCCGGGCCGAGACGACGCTCACCGCCACGATCGTGTGCCCCGGGTACTACGAGCTGCACGAGCTGCTGCGCTCGAGCGTGGACCGCTCGCTCGGCCGCTCGATCGAGGTCACGGGGGTGGAGACGCGCGTCGACCCCGACTGGGATGCGATCGACACCGACCTCGTGCTCACGACGATCGAGCCGCCGCTCGCGGAGGGGCGCGCCCCGGCGGACCGGATCGTGCGCATCCAGCCCTTCCTCACCGACGCCGACGTGGAGCGCGTCGCGGCGGCGGCGAGCCGGGTCCGCCGCGCCCGCCGGCTGGGGCGGCTGCGGGCCGAGCTCGCGCGGTACTTCGCGCCGGGCGCCTTCCTCCGCGGCCTGGACGCCTCGCGCGGCGAGGAGGGCATGATCCGGGATCTCGGCGCGCTGCTCGTGGCGCAGGGCGTGATCGGCGAGGACTACGTCGAGAGCACGATCGAGCGGGAGCGGCTGTCGTCCACCGCGTTCGCCGAGACGCTCGCCGTGCCGCACGCGCTGAAGATGACCGCTTCGCGCACCGCCATCGCGATCGGGGTCAGCGAGCAGCCCGTGCCATGGGGCGACGCGCGCGTGCACGTCGTCGCGCTGGTCGCATTCAGCGAGGGCGACCGAGAGGCGTTCCAGACGGTCTTCGAGCAGTTCGTGGAGGTGTTCGGCGAGCCGGACAGCGCGCAGCGCATCGTACGCCGAGGTGTGGATCTGTCGTCGTTCCTCGACGAGCTCGCCGCCGTGATCGACGGCTAGCGCGGCGAGAGCAGCGCCTCGGCCTCGTCCAGCGTCGCCTCGGCGCCGGATCCGTCGGCCTCGAGCACCACCCAGTCGCCCGCGCCCAGTGCGAGGTCCATCACCGCCAGGACGCTCGCTGCGTCGACCGCGCGATCCCGGACGCGGATCCGCAGCCCGCCGTCCACGGCCTGCGCGAGCCGCGCCAGCTCGGCCGCCGGGCGCGCGTGCAGCCCGTGCGCCAGGCCGATCGTCACGCTCCGCTGCACCATGTCCTCAACCTACCCGCGCCCGTCGTCGCCGAACCCGCGCTCATCCGGCGAGCCCGCGGTCGATCAACCGCGGGCTCGGTGAAGCAGCGCGGGTTCGGCGATCACTCGTCGGGATGGATGCCGAACGAGGCGAGCCGGGCGCCGAGGGCGCGCGCGTTCGGCATGTCGCGATCCATCCAGCGGGCGAAGGGCTCCTGCGTGATCCCGCGCAGCCAGTCCTCGCGCCGCTTCTCGTCGATCAGCGCCTGCTCGGGCGTCCGCCCGCGAAGGAAGTGCGGATCCGTGTACTTGCTCGCGCCGTCGAATTCGCCGTGCCCCTTCTTGAATCCGAAGTCGACCCACAGGTCGCTGCCGTCCGGGCCGAGGAAGTGCACCTGGAGCCGGATGACGCGGAAGCCCAGCACGTGGAGGAACCATCGGCTCGCGCTCTCTCCGGGTGAGTCGGCGCGTGAATCCGCGAAATCCGCGACGATCCGCGCCCGTCGGATGCCCCGTGCCCCCGGCGCGCGAGCGATGCGTTCGCGCAGGCGATCGCGGAACTCATGCTCGACGGGGACCAGCCGCAGCGCGGCGTCGGTGAGGGCGACCCCCGCTTCCGGGCGCATCACGCGGATCAGGTCGAACACCGTGCGGTCGAGCGAGGTGACGAGCATGCCGTCGACGTCGACGACATCCTGATCGTCGAGCGGCGCCTCGTGGCGCACCACGAAGGCGTTCGCGGCAGCCGCCCGGCTCGCGCCGGCGAGCACGTGAACGCGGTCATCGCGCTCGCGGAAGAGCGGCAGCCCCTGGACGGCGGCCGCCGTGACGCCCGCGAAGACGGGACGGCCCCGCGCGGCCTGGAGTGCCGCCTGCGCGCCGGCCCGCTGCCGCTGCTCGCTGTGCGCGGCTCGCCACTCCGAGGCCTTCACGAACGCACCGGGTCGGATGCGATGCGCGCGTCCCTCGGCCACGGCCTTCCGTATCGCGCGATCGGTCATCCCGAGTTCCTCGAGGTCGGCGCGGGTGTAGACGGTGAGAGGCTCGTTCATGCGCGCGAGCCTGCTCCTCCGCGCACGGAGCCGTTCGGCCGCGCCGCACCGACCCGCACAACCCGCCCTTTCGCGGGGCTGTGGACGACATGTCGCCGAACCCGCGCTCATCCGGCGAGCCCGCGGTCGATCAACCGCGGGCTCGGCGAAGCACCGCGGGTTGGCGGGGCGCCCCAGTCTGTGACGGCGTGTGACGGGTCGCGTGACACCGGCGCGGCGTCGAACCTACCGTGGGGGCATGAGCGACAACGTGATCCGGGAAGTGCTGCCGATGCAGCGCGCCGTGGTCTCGGCATGGCCGAGCGCGTGGATCGACGCGCTCGCGATGTGCGCGGATGCGGACGGCGTCGCGCTCGTCACGCTCGCGGGGGAGCGGATCCTCCTGGACGCGCGCGTGCGCCTCGGCGCGGGGGAGCCGGTGGCCTTCCACCCGGTCGCCGAGGTGCTGGCCGTCGGCGGCGAGCTGATCCGCGCCCGCCGCCGCTGAGCGCGCGGCCTGACGAGATCAGGCCATCGACATCGAGGCCATCGCCTTGCGGCAGGTCTCGACCATCGCCTCGCACGCCATGGCGCAGATGCGGCAGTGCTCGTGCATCTCGGCGTGCATGCGGCACTCCGCCGCGCAGGCCTCGCCCATCGTCATGCAGGCGGTCATCATGGCGTGCATGACGGCCGAGTCGTAGCCCATCGGGCGCATCATCATGCGCATGGTCGCCGTGGCGACGTCGGCCATGTTGGCGCACATCGCCGAGCACGTGGCCATGTCCTCGCCCATGTCCGCGTCCGCGCACATGGTCGCGGTCATGCTCACGGCCGAACACGCCTCCATGCACTCCTGCATCATCGCCATGTCCATGCCCGAGGTCGACGCCTCCGGCATGGCCTGCATCATGTCCATCATCATGCCCATGTCCAGATCCCTTCGGTCTGCGCCGGCCCCGCGGACCGGTCCTCCTGCGGGCATGGTACGTCGCGGCGGCGGGGCCGCCAAGGGGGCCGCCCCGCCGCCGGCGGCGACTCAGGACACGCGGTCGAGAAGCTCGCGCACGGACGCCTCGAGGGCCGCGAGGCGCGCGGCCGAGTCCGCCGCCGATTCGCCGCGCACGTCGAGGTAGACCTTGAGCTTCGGCTCGGTGCCGCTCGGCCGCACGATCACGCGCGAGCCGTCGTCCAGGCCGTAGCGCAGCACGTCCCCGCCCAGCCGTGCGGGGTCCTGCAGCAGGTCCGTCGCCTCGGTCACGGAGCGCTCGCCGAACGCGGCCGGCGGCTCGGCGCGCAGCGTGGCCATGATGGACGCGATCACCGAGACGTCGTCGACGCGCACCGACACCTGCCCGCTCGCGTAGAAGCCGATCTCGGCCGTCAGGTCGTCGAGCGCATCGGCGATCGTCCGCCCCTGCCCGCGCGCCTCCGCGGCGAGCTGGAGGAACGCGACGGACGCCGAGATGCCGTCCTTGTCGCGCACCGTGCCGGGGTTGACGAGGTAGCCCAGGGCCTCCTCGTAGCCGAAGACCAGGCCCGGCGCACGCGAGATCCACTTGAACCCCGTGAGCGTCTCGTGGAAGCCGAGCCCGTGCTTCTCCGCCAGGGCGCCCAGCCCGGGCGAGGAGACGAGCGAGCACGCCAGGGATGCGCCGGGCTCGCCCGCGTGCGCCCGCGCGGCGCGGCGCCCCAGGAGGAGCCCCACCTCGTTGCCGGTGAGGCGGCGCCATCCGCCCTCGCCCTCGCCGGCCGGGACGGGGATGGCCACGGCCAGGCGGTCGGCATCCGGGTCGTGGGCGATCACGAACTCCGCGTCGGCCGCGCGCGCGGTCGCGAAGGCCAGGTCCATGGCTCCCGGCTCCTCGGGGTTCGGGAACGCCACGGTCGGGAACGCGCCGTCGGGCTCGATCTGCTCGGCCACGACCGTCGGGGCCGGGTAGCCGGCTGCCTCGAGCACGCGCGCGAACGTCTCCCAGCCCACCCCGTGCATGGCCGTGTACACCCAGCGGGTGCCGGCCGCGCCCTCGGGGGCGGGACCGACCGCGGCCGTCGCGGCGACGTACGCCTCGACGACGGCGTCGTCCGCGATCTCGTAGTCGGTCGAGCGCGGCAGCTCCGTGACGGGCGTGCCGTCGGCGACCCGGCGGATGCAGGCCGCGATCGACGCGTCGGACGGCGCCACGATCTGCGCGCCCTCGTCGCGCCCGCCGAGGTACACCTTGTAGCCGTTGTCGTTCGGCGGGTTGTGGCTCGCGGTCACCATGACGCCCGCGTCTGCACCGAGGTGGCGCACCGCGAACGCCAGGACCGGCGTGGGCAGGCGACGCGGAAGCAGGATGGCCCGCAGCCCCGCGCCCGCGAAGATCTCGGCGGAGTCGCGCGCGAACACGTCGGAGTTGCGCCGGCCGTCGTAGCCGATGACCACGGTGGGGGCGCCCTCGGTGTCGCGCTCGCGGAGGAACTCGGCGAATCCGGCCGCGGCCTGCGCCACGAGCACGCGGTTCATCCGGTTGCTGCCGGCGCCGAGCGCGCCGCGCAGTCCCGCCGTGCCGAACTGCAGGCGGCCGTCGAAGCGGTCCGCGAGCTCGTCCGCGGCGTCGGCGTCGCCGGCCTCCGCGCGTTCGATCAGGCCGTCCAGCTCGTCGCGCGTCTGGGCGTCGGGGTCCTGCGCGAGCCAGGCGCGCGCCTGCGCGAGCACTCCGTCCATCGCGGCGCTCACAGGCGCTCGATGACCTTCGCGAGGAGCCCGGAGATCACCGGCTCGGCCTGGCGGCCCGCGTCGATGACCTCCTCGTGGCTCAGCGGGTCGGGCGAGATGCCGGCGGCGAGGTTGGTGATGAGCGAGAAGCCCAGCACCTCCATGCCCGCCTCGCGCGCGGCGATCGCCTCGAGCGCCGTCGACATGCCGACGATGTCGCCGCCGATGGCCCGCGCCATGCGCACCTCGGCCGGCGTCTCGTAGTGCGGCCCGCGGAACTGGCAGTACACGCCCTCGTCGAGCGACGGGTCCACCGAGCGGGCGATCTCGCGCAGCCGCGCCGAGTAGAGGTCGGTGAGGTCGATGAACGTCGCGCCCTCGAGCGGCGAGTCCGCCGTGAGGTTGATGTGGTCGCTGATCAGCACCGGCTGACCCGCCCGCCACGTTTCCCGGATGCCGCCCGCGCCGTTCGTGAGGACCATCGTCGTCGCACCGGTCGCGGCCGCGGTGCGGACGCTGTGCACGACCCGGCGCACGCCGTGGCCCTCGTAGTAGTGGGTGCGAGCGCCGATCACGAGCACGTGGCGGCCGCCGGCCGTGCGCAGCGAGCGGATGGTGCCGACGTGGCCCTCGAGGGCAGGCTTGGAGAAGCCCGTGACCTCGGTCGCGGGGATCTCGGCCACGGTCTCGCCGATCAGCTCGGCGGCCCGGCCCCATCCGCTGCCCAGCGTGACGGCGATGTCGTGGCGCTCCACGCCGGTCAGGCGCGCGATGTCGGAGGCCGCGGTCCGGGCGACCTCGAAGGGGGAGGCCGCGGCCTCCAGCGGATGGGCGTTCGTCATGGCACCACGATAGTTCGGGGTTCCCGCTTTCCGGCTCGCGCGCGGTCTCCCGCGTCGTCCGCACGTCGTTCGCCCGGATGACGCCCGTGGGGAACAATGGGGGCATGGTCTTCGACTTCGAACGCAGGCAGCGCATCGCGATCCTCGGCGGAGGGCCGGGCGGCTACGAGGCCGCCCTCGCCAGCGCCCAGCTCGGAGCCGACGTCACCGTCGTCGAGCGTGCGGGCATCGGCGGATCGGCCGTCATCAGCGACGTCGTGCCGTCGAAGACCCTGATCGCGACGGCCGACGCGGCGCTCGCGATCGCCGAGGCCGGCGACCTCGGCGTCCAGTTCTACGCGAAGGGCGACACAGGCAAGCCGCTCAAGCCCGAGATCGCCATCAACCTGCTCGCGATCAACAAGCGCCTGCTCGCGCTCGCGGGCCAGCAGTCCGAGGACATGCGCAGCCGCCTGCTGGAGGCCGGCGTCCGGATCATCGCGGGCCACGGTCGCCTGGAGGGCGAGGACGCCGTCGTCGTCTCGACCGGTCCCGACGGCACCGACTTCGACCGCATCGAGGCCGACACGATCGTCGTCTCGACCGGCGCGACGCCGCGCGAGCTGCCCGCCGCGCGGCCCGACGGCGACCGCATCTTCACGTGGAAGCAGCTGTACAACCTGACCACCCTGCCCGAGCACCTCGTGGTGGTCGGCTCGGGCGTGACCGGTGCGGAGTTCGCCTCGGCGTACATGAACCTCGGCGCCAAGGTGACGCTGGTCTCCAGCCGAGACCAGGTGCTCCCTGGCGAGGACGCGGATGCCGCCAAGGTGCTGGAGAAGGTGTTCAAGCGCGGCGGCATGAAGCTGCTCGCGAAGTCGCGCGCCGAGAAGGTCGAGAACACGGGCGACGGCGTCGTGGTGACGCTGTCGGACGGCCGCACGGTCGAGGGATCGCACTGCCTCATGGCGGTCGGCGCGATCCCCAACACCGCGGGCATCGGCCTCGAGGAGGCCGGCGTGCAGATGACCGAGTCGGGCCACATCCGCGTCAACAAGGTGAGCCGCACGTCCGTGCCGAACATCTACGCCGCGGGCGACTGCACGACCCTCATGCCGCTGGCCTCGGTCGCGTCGATGCAGGGCCGCACGGCGGTCTTCCACGCGATGGGGGACACCGCGATCCCGCTCGAGGAGCGCAAGATCGCCTCCAACATCTTCACCAACCCCGAGATCGCGACGGTCGGCTGGACCGAGCGGCAGATCGACGACGGCACCGCGGACGGCGAGGTGTGCATGCTGCCGCTCGCCGCCAACCCGCGCGCCAAGATGATGGGCGTCAAGGACGGCTTCGTGAAGCTGTTCGCGCGCACCGGGTCGGGCACCGTGATCGGCGGCGTGATCGTCGCGCCGAAGGCGTCGGAGCTGATCTTCCCACTGTCGATCGCGGTCGAGCGCCGCCTCACGGTCGACCAGCTCGCGCGCGCGTTCGCGGCCTACCCGTCGCTGACGGGATCCATCACGGACGCCGCCCGCGCCATGCACCACGTCGACACGAGCGGCTTCACCTCGGCCTGATCGGATTCGCGCCCGCCGATCGTCGGGCAGCGTGCGGGAAGCCCCGAGATCACGCCGCCAGGCGGTGTTGTGCTGTGCGATCCGTCCGGATGCTCTCGATCTGGTGAGCAATCTGCGTCGTTCTGACTGATCCCATTGCTCGGTCTGCGGCGCGGGCGTAGCGTGTGCCGTGTCCGGACCAGGACGGCAATGGCGCCCACAAGGTGCCGCGCGAACGAGGAGGTTCCGCGGATGTCGATCTCCCTGCCCGTGCCCCGCAGCGAGCTCATCGAGGGACTCGACGCGCCGCTCGGCGTGCTGGATCCCGAGGGCTCCCGGAGGGCGTCCCCGCTCCTCGACGAGAGCATCGGCGACGTCGACGAGTCGGTCCTCACCGACCTGTACGTCGACATGTCGGTCGTGCGCCGCGTCGACGAGGAGGCCTTCGCGCTGACCCGTCAGGGCGCGCTGGTGCTGTGGCCACCGCTGCGCGGCCAGGAGGCGGCGCAGGTCGGGGCGCTCCGCGCGCTGCGCGACGAGGACTTCGTCTTCCCCTCGTATCGCGAGCACGCTCTGGCCGTCCTGCGCGGAGCCGATCTCGCGGACGTGCTCGCGGTCTGGAAGGGCGCTGCCCTGTCGGGCTGGGATCCGTTCGCCCAGCGCCTCGCGCCGTCGCAGATCATCATCGGCGCCCAGACGCTCCACGCGACCGGCTACGCCATGGCCGCGCGCCGCGACGGCGGCGACGACATCGCGCTGGCCTGCTTCGGTGACGGCGCCACGAGCGAGGGGGACGTGAACGAGGCGATGGTGTTCGCGGCCTCGTTCCGCGCTCCGGTCGTGTTCCTGTGCCAGAACAACCAGTACGCGATCTCCGAGCCGGTCGGCGTGCAGTCGCGGACGCCGCTCGCGCTGCGGGCGACCGGGTTCGGCATCCCCGCGCTGCGTGTGGACGGCAACGACGTGCTCGCCGTCCTCGCGGCCGTGCGCATCGCCGCCGAGCGCGCGCGCACCGGCGGTGGCCCGACGTTCGTCGAGGCCGTGACCTACCGGATGGGACCCCACACGACGACCGACGATCCGGGCCGATACCGGGACGACGCCGAGGTCGCCGCGTGGCACGCCAAGGATCCGATCGACCGCCTCGAGCGGCACCTGGCGCGGATCGGCGCGCCGGTCGACCGCATCCGCGAGGAGGCGGCGATCCGCTGCGACGCGATCGCGGCGCAGGTGAGGGCCGCGGCCGACCGGATCGCGGCGCCGGCCCCGGAGTCGATGTTCGACCACGTCTACGTGGAGCCCACCCGCCGCCTCGAGCGTCAGCGTGCGCAGCACCGGGCCTTCACGGCGAGCGTGGAGGGGCTGCGATGACCGCCGAGACGCTCACGCTCGGCCGCGCGGTCGGCCGGGCGCTGAGCGACGCGCTCGACGCCGACCCGGCCGTGGTGCTGATCGGCGAGGACATCGGCCGACTCGGCGGGGTCTTCCGGGTCACCGACGGCCTGCAGGCCCGATTCGGGGCGGATCGCGTGATCGACTCGCCGCTCGCGGAGTCCGGCATCATCGGCGCGGCCGTCGGGATGGCGTACCGCGGTGCGCGGCCCGTCGTCGAGATCCAGTTCGACGGCTTCGTGCTGCCGGCGCTCGACCAGCTCATCGCGCAGGTCGCGCGGATCCGCTTCCGCACGCGCGGGCGGGTGCGGATGCCGCTCACCATCCGGCTCCCGTACGGCGGCGGCATCGGATCCGTGGAGCACCACGGCGAGTCTCCCGAGGCGTACTTCGCGCACACCCCCGGACTGCGCGTCGTGACGGCGGCCGATCCGCAGGAGGCGTACTCCACGCTGCGGGCCGCGATCGCGAGCGACGACCCCGTGCTGTTCCTCGAGCCCAAGGCCCGGTACTGGACCAAGGGCGAGGTGGATGTCGCGATCGCGCGCGACCTGGAATCGGCGCGCCTGCTGACCCGCGGGCGCGACGTCACGCTGGCGGTGTACGGCCCGCTCGTGCAGACGGCGCTCGAGGCCGCCACCGCGGCGCTCGACGAGGGGATCGAGATCGAGGTGGTCGACCTGCGCTCGATCTCGCCGCTGGACGTCGACGCGGTCGTCGCGAGCGTCGAGCGCACGGGGCGGCTCGTGGTGGCGCACGAGGCGCCCGCCGAGGCGTCCGTCGCGAGCGAGCTCATCACGAGCGTGGTCGAGCGCGCCTTCGCGGCGCTGGAGGCGCCGCCCGAGCGGGTCACGGGATACGACACCCCGTACCCGCCCTCCGCGATCGAGTCGCACTACCTGCCGGGCCTCGACCGCATCCTCGACGCGGTCGACCGGACGCTCGGGCGGCGTTCGTCGCACGAGCTGCTCGAAGGGAGCGCACCATGAGCGTCGTGTTCCGGCTGCCCGACCTCGGCGAGGGGCTCACGGAGAGCGAGATCGTGAGCTGGAAGGTCGCCGAGGGGGACGAGGTCGCCCTCAACCAGGTCATCGCCGAGGTCGAGACCGCCAAGGCGGTCGTGGACCTGCCGAGCCCGTACGCGGGCGTGATCCGCCGGCTCCATGCGGCCGAGGGCGACACCGTGGAGGTGGGCGCCCCGCTCGTCGAATACGACGTCGAGGGGGCGGGCGGCCCGTTCGCGCCCGGCGGCGCACCGGCGCCCGCCGCCGAGCCCGAGCCCGCCGTGCCCGAGCCCGCATCGCCCGAGCCCGCCGAGCCCGGGCCGGCGGAGTCGTCCCCGTCGCCGAAGGAGCAGGGCGAGCCGGCCGCGGAGCGCGTGGCCATGCTCGTGGGATCCGTGCAGGTCGCCGACGGGCGACGGCCGAAGCGCGCCGCGCGCACGTTCGAGCAGACGCCGTTCGTGCGTCAGGAGCGGCGCCGTGTGCGCGCCTTCCCGCCGGTGCGGCGGCTCGCGAAGGAGCGCGGCATCGATCTCGCGGCGGTCGTCCCGACGGGAGAGGGCGGCCTGATCACCCGCGAGGACCTCGAGCGCTCGGCAGCCGGTCCGGCGGCACCCGCCTCCCGGCGGGAGCGGGTGAGCGGCCTGCGCAAGCAGACGGCGAAGGCCATGACCGCCGCGCTCGCGGTGCCGCACGCCGCGTGCTTCCTCCAGGCGGACGTGACCGAGACCCTGCGGCTCGCCCGCGATCCGGCGGATGACGGCGCGCCGTCGCCGACGCTCCTCTCGCTGGCGTGCCGGGCGATCCTCCTGGCGGCGAAGCGAACGCCCGGCGTCAACGCGACGTTCCACGCCGACGAGGAGGAGATCGAGTACCACGGCCGGATCAACCTCGGCATCGCGGTCGCGACCGAGCGGGGGCTGGTCGTGGCGAGCGTGGACGACGCGGACCGCCTCGACGCGACCGAGCTCGCCGAGGCGATCGCCGCGCGCGCGAGCGAGGCGCGCGACGGATCGATCGGCGTCGCGGCGCTCACCTCGTCGACCCTGACCGTCTCGAACGTGGGCGTCTTCGGCGTCGACGGCGGCATCCCGATCCTCACGCCCGGACAGTCCGCGATCGTGGCGCTCGGCGCCGTCCGCCGGCTGCCGTGGGAGCACGACGGCGGGATCGCGCTCCGCGAGGTCATGACCCTCACGGTGTCGTTCGACCACCGCGTGATCGACGGGCGCGAGGCGAGCGTGTTCCTGCGCGACGTGGGCCGGATGCTCGAGCGGCCGGCCCTCGCGCTCGCGCGGGGCTGACGGGGGACGAACGCGGATGGCGACGGGAGGGCGGCGATGGAGCGGCTGACGACGCAGGTCGACCCCGGCGGCGCGGAGGCGACCGCCCGTGCCGAGGCCATGCGCGGGCTCGTCGAGGAGCTGCGCGAGCGGCTGCGCGCGACCGCGCTCGGCGGACCCGCCCGCGCGCGAGAGCGGCACGCGGCACGGGGCAAGCTGCTGCCGCGCGAGCGCGTCGACCTGCTGCTGGATCCCGGCAGCCCGTTCCTCGAGCTCTCGCCGCTCGCGGCGAACGGGCTGTACGGCGACGAGGCGCCCGCCGCCGGCATCATCACCGGCGTCGGGCTCGTGTCGGACCGCCGCTGCATGATCATCGCGAACGACGCGACCGTGAAGGGCGGCACCTACTATCCGCTCACGGTCAAGAAGCATCTGCGCGCGCAGCAGGTCGCCCGCGAGAACCGGCTGCCGTGCATCAGCCTCGTCGACTCCGGCGGCGCGTTCCTTCCGATGCAGGACGAGGTGTTCCCCGATCGCGAGCACTTCGGCCGCATCTTCTACAACCAGGCGACCATGAGCGCCGACGGGATCCCGCAGATCGCGTGCGTGATGGGATCCTCCACGGCCGGCGGAGCGTACGTCCCGGCCATGAGCGACGAGACCGTCATCGTCGCGGAGCAGGGCACGATCTTCCTCGGCGGCCCGCCGCTCGTGAAGGCCGCGACCGGCGAGGTCGTGACGGCCGAGGAGCTCGGCGGCGGCGAGCTGCACGCGACCGTGTCCGGCGTCGCCGACCACCTGGCGGAGTCGGACGAGCACGCCCTCGGCATCGTGCGCGACATCGTCGCCACGCTCCCGCCCAGCCCGGCGCCGCCCTGGGACGTGCTGCCCGCGGAGGAGCCGCTCGTGGATCCCGGCACGCTGGCCGCGGCGATCCCCGTCGACCTGCAGACCCCGTACGACGTGCACGAGATCATCGCCCGGCTGGTCGACGGCAGCGCGTTCCACGAGTTCAAGGCCGGCTTCGGCACCACGCTCGTCACCGGGTTCGCGCGCATCCACGGCCACCCGGTGGGCATCGTCGCCAACAACGGCGTGCTGTTCTCCGAGAGCGCGCAGAAGGGCGCGCACTTCATCGAGCTGTGCGACCAGCGAGGCGTGCCGCTCGTGTTCCTGCAGAACATCGCGGGCTTCATGGTCGGCGCCGAGTACGAGCGCGGGGGGATCGCGAAGCACGGCGCCAAGATGGTCACGGCCGTCTCGTGCGCCCGGGTCCCCAAGCTCACGGTCGTGGTCGGAGGATCCTTCGGGGCGGGCACGTACTCGATGTGCGGGCGCGCGTACGATCCGCGCTTCCTGTGGCTGTGGCCCAACGCGCGCGTGTCGGTGATGGGAGGCGCGCAGGCCGCGCGGGTCCTGTCCACCGTCAAGCGGGAGCAGATCGAGGCCGACGGCGGGCAGTGGAGCGAGGCCGAGCAGCAGGCGTTCGAGGATCCCATCCGCGGCCGGTATGAGGAGCAGGGATCGCCGTACTACTCCACGGCGCGGCTGTGGGACGACGGCGTCATCGACCCCGCCGACACCCGCCGCGTGCTCGGGCTCGCGCTCGACGTCGTCGGACAGGCGCCGCTGCCCGACATCCGCTATGGCGTGTTCCGGATGTGACCGCGATGTTCGACACCGTCCTCATCGCCAACCGGGGCGAGATCGCGCTCCGGATCATCCGCACGCTCGACCGGATGGGCATCGCGTCCGTCGCCGTCTACTCGGACGCGGATGCGGACGCGCCGCACGTGCGCGCCGCGACCACGGCGCTGCGGATCGGCCCCGCCGACGCCCGCCGCTCCTACCTCGACGGCGACGCCGTCATCGCCGCGGCGCTCGCCGCGGGCGCCCAGGCGGTGCATCCCGGGTACGGCTTCCTCTCCGAGAACGCCGCGTTCGCGCGCGCGTGCGCCGACGCGGGCCTGGTGTTCATCGGGCCGCCGCCGTCCGCGATCGAGACCATGGGCGACAAGATCCGCGCGCGGGCCGCGGTCGAGTCCCGCGGCGTCGCGACGGTGCCGGGCATCGCGCGCGCCGGCCTCGACGACGCCGCGCTCGTCGCGGGCGCCGCGGACGTCGGCTATCCCGTGCTGGTCAAGCCGTCGGCGGGCGGCGGCGGCAAGGGCATGCACCGCGTCGACCGGCCCGAGGAGCTGCCCGCCGCGCTCGCGCAGGCGCGCCGCGAGGCCGCCGCCGCGTTCGGGGACGACACTCTGTTCGTCGAGCGCTTCGTGGCGCAGCCGCGGCACATCGAGGTGCAGGTGCTCGCCGACGCGCACGGCACGGTCATCCACCTCGGGGAGCGCGAGTGCTCGTTGCAGCGCCGGCATCAGAAGGTGATCGAGGAGGCGCCGAGCCCGCTGCTGGATGCGTCCCAGCGCGAGGCGATCGGCCGGGCCGCGTGCGAGACGGCGCGCGCGGTCGGGTACACGGGCGCGGGCACGGTCGAGTTCATCGTGTCGGGTGCGCGCCCGGACGAGTCGTTCTTCATGGAGATGAACACCCGCCTGCAGGTGGAGCATCCGGTCACGGAGCTCGTCACGGGCGTCGATCTCGTCGAGCAGCAGCTGCGCGTGGCCGCGGGGGAGCGGCTGGCGATCGCGCAGGAGGACATCCGTCCCGACGGGCACGCGATCGAGGCGCGGATCTACGCCGAGGACCCGGCGGCGGGCTTCCTGCCGACCGGCGGGCGCCTGATCGACGTGAGGTGGCCGCGCGGCGTGCGCGTGGACGCGGGCGTCGAGGCCGGCACGGTCGTGGGCGCCCACTACGACCCGATGCTCGCCAAGGTCGTCGCGCACGCCGCCACGCGCCGGCAGGCGGTCGCCGCCCTCGCGGACGCGCTGGCCGACACGCACCTGCCGGGCGTCGTGACGAACGTGCGGTTCCTGCGCAGCCTGCTCGCGGTGCCCGCGGTCGTGGCGGGCGATCTGGACACCGGGCTGGTGGACCGCGAGGCCCCGGCGCTCGCGGGCGACCCCGTGCCCGACGCGGCGTTCGCGGCGTGTGCCCTGCACGACGTCCCCGCCGTCACGGGGCCGTGGCGGGCCGACGGGTGGC
The DNA here is from genome assembly GCF_004514465.2 of Microbacterium sp. MEC084. Classification (NCBI taxonomy): domain Bacteria; kingdom Bacillati; phylum Actinomycetota; class Actinomycetes; order Micrococcales; family Microbacteriaceae; genus Microbacterium; species Microbacterium sp. MEC084. The sequence continues at coordinate 207,991 of NZ_MYFP02000004.1, forward strand.
GCGTGTCGGGCGCCCGCGGGGCGGTGCTGCGCTACGTCGACGGCGACGAGCGTGTGACCGTGACGCTCTCCGGCGACGGTCGCACCGCCACCGTCGAGCGCGCGGGGACGTCACGGGAGGTGCGGCTCTCCGAGCTCGAGGGCATCCGGGTCCTCGCCGAGCCTGACGGGAGCGCCCTGTGGGTGACGGGCCCGGACGGGGATCATCGCGTCGCGCGCCCGACGCCCGGGCGCCGCGCCCGGCGCGAGACCGCGCCGGGACTCGCCTCGCCCATGCCGGGCACCGTCGTGGCCGTGCACGTCGACGACGGCGCGCTGGTGGAGGAGGGAGCCGCGGTCGTGAGCGTCGAGGCGATGAAGATGGAGCACGTGCTGCGGGCCCCCATCGCGGGCGTCGTCAGCCTCGCGGCCGTGCTCGGACAGGCGGTGGCGCGCGGGCAGCAGCTCGCGACCGTCGCTGCGAGGGAGGAGGCCTCATGAGCGAGTCTGGATCCGAGGAACGCCGCATCACCCAGCGGGGGCTGTGGTTCGAGGAGTTCGAGACCGGCGTCGTCTACGAGCATCGCCCCGGTCGCACCCTCACCGAGGCCGACGACGTCCTGTTCACGACGCTCACGATGAACTCGCAGGCTCTGCATCTCGACGCGCACTGGGCCGCGCAGACGGAGTTCGGCGAGCGGCTCGTCAACTCGATGATGACACTCGCGACGATCGTCGGGATGTCCACCGGGCAGCTCACGAACGGCACGATCGTCGCCAACCTCGGCTTCTCGCTGGTCGAGTTCCCGGCGCCCATGCGCCACGGCGACACGCTCTACGGCGAGACGCGCGTGGTCGAGACCCGCGCGTCCCGGTCGCGCCCGGGGCAGGGGATCGTCACGCTCGAGCACATCGGCCGCAATCAGGACGGCGTGATCGTGGCCCGCGCCGTGCGCGCCGTGCTGATGCAGGGGAGGCCGGTGTGAGCTTCGACATGGGCCCGGCCATCCTGTTCTGCCCGGGGGACCGCCCCGACCGGTTCGGGAAGGCGGCCGAACGGGCCGACGCGGTCGTGCTGGACCTCGAGGACGCCGTCGCGCCGGAGGCGAAGCAGGCCGCGCGCGCCGCGGTCGTCGCCTCGGCACTCGACCCCGCGCGCACGATCGTGCGGGTGAACGACGCGCGCTCGGGTCTGCTCGCCGACGACCTTGCGGCCGTGCGCCGCTCGCCCTACCGCGTCGTGATGCTCGCCAAGACCGAGGGCGCCGACGACGTGGACGCGCTGGGTGACCTCGACGTCGTGGCGCTGTGCGAGACCGCGGCGGGCGTGGTGAACGCGGCCGCGATCGCGGCGCATCCCCGCGTCGTCGCGCTCATGTGGGGCGCCGAGGACCTCGTGGCGTCGCTCGGCGGCACCTCGAGCCGCGACCGGGCGGGCGCCTACCGCGCCGTCGCGCTGCACGCGCGGTCGACCGTGCTCCTCGCCGCGGGAGCGGCGGGGAAGACCGCGATCGACGCGGTCCACCTCGACATCGCCGACGTCGACGGCTGCCGCGCCGAGGCCGAGGACGCGGCGGCGAGCGGGTTCGGCGCGAAGGCCGCGATCCATCCGTCGCACGTCGCGCCCATCCGGGAGGCCTTCGCGCCATCGGACGACGAGATCGCATGGGCGCGCGACCTGCTCGCCGAGGCCCGCCTCGCCGAGGGCCGCGGCGTCTTCCGCTTCCGAGGGCGCATGGTCGACGAGCCGGTCCTCAGACACGCGCGCGCCATCCTCGCGCGCGAAGCCCGCGGGGCCACGAGCCCCGCCCCGTGAAAGGAGACGACGATGTCGATCGTCACGCCCACCCGGACGCCGGTCCCCGGGACCGAGATGCTCGAGCCCGAGCTGCAGGAGCTCGCGCACCGCGTGCGCGCCTTCGCGGATGACGTCGTCGCCCCCGCGGCGTACCGGTACGACACCGAGCGGCGCCTGCCGCTCGAGATCATCGCCGAGATGGGGCGGATGGGCCTGTTCGGCCTGCCGATCTCGGAGGAGTACGACGGCCAAGGCAAGACCTACCTGCACCTGTGCATCGCGGTCGAGCAGCTCGCGCGCGTGGACCAGTCGATCGCGGTGACGCTCGAGGCCGGTCTCGGCCTCGGGGCGATGCCGATCTACCGCTTCGGCACCGAGGAGCAGCGCCGGGCGTACCTGCCGCCGCTCGCGCGGGGCGAGAACCTGGCGGCGTTCGGTCTCACGGAGGCCGAGGCGGGATCGGACGCGGGCGCGACGCAGACGACGGCGACGCTCCAGGACGGCTGGTGGACGATCGACGGGACCAAGCAGTTCATCACGAACTCCGGAACGCCCATCACGAGCGTCGTCACGGTGACCGCCGTGACGGGGGAGCGCCGCGCCCAGGACGGCACGCGCCGGCCGGAGCTCTCGTCGATCATCGTGCCCGTGCCGACGCCGGGATTCACGGCGCTGCCCGCGTACGACAAGGTCGGCTGGCACACGTCCGACACGCATCCCCTTGTGTTCGACGGCGTGCGGGTGCCCGAGGAGAACCTGCTCGGCGAGCGCGGCCGCGGGTTCTCGAACTTCCTGAGCATCCTCGACGAGGGGCGCGTGGCGTTCGCGGCGCTGTGCGTCGGCGCGGCGCAGGGCTGCCTCGAGGAGGCGGTGCGGTACGCGAAGAAGCGTGTGGTGTTCGGCAAGCCGATCGGCGACAACCAGCACATCGCGTTCACGATCGCCCGGATGCAGGCCCGTGTCGCCGCGGCCCGCGCCGTCATGCACGACGCGGCCCGCCGGATCGACGCCGGCCTGCCGTTCACGACCCAGGCGTCGCTCGCGAAGCTCATCGGCTCCGAGGCGGCCATGGACAACGCCGCCGACGCCACCCAGATCTTCGGCGGCTACGGCTTCATGAACGAGAGCCCGGTCGCGCGGCACTACCGCGACGCGCGCATCCTCACGATCGGCGAGGGCTCGACCGAGGTCCAGCTCGGCATCATCGCCCGCAGCCTCGGCTTCGAGAACGCTTTCTCTTGAGGAGTGTCTCGCACGCTCGCGCCGACGCTCCGCGCCGGACACTCGCGAGCGAGGAACGTCGCTGACGCTCCGTTCGGCAGCGCTTCGCGCTGCGATTGGTCGCTTCGCTCCACGCTCGCTTCGCTCGCACGGGGCCGGTCTCCGGGCTCATCCCCGTGGTCGTTGAGCGACGAGGATCCGGCGCCGTTCGACTCCGGTTCGTTCCTCGCCTCGACGACCGAGGCACAGGACCGGTCGTTGAGCGGAGCGAAGCGGAGACGAAACGGCTTGAGCGAGCGGAGCGAGCCGAAAGCGCGTCAGCTGATCTGGAGGAGCTGGTGGCCCGCCGGGACCGTGGTGCCGGGGGTGGCGTCGATCTTGGCGATCACGCCGTCCTTGTGGGCCTGCAGCGGCTGCTCCATCTTCATGGCCTCGAGCACGACCACGAGGTCGCCCTTGACGACCGTCTGACCCTCCTCGACCGCGACCTTGACGACCGTGGCCTGCATGGGCGACTTGAGCGCGTCGCCCGAGGCTCCGCTGGTCACCGCGCCGGCCGCGTGGCTGCGGCGCGACGGCGGCACGATCGCGGGGCGGCCGGCGGTGCCGGGCGCCTGCGCGATGCGGTCGGGCAGGCTGACCTCGAGGCGCTTGCCGGCGACCTCGACGACCACGGTGTGGCGCGACTCGGCGGGCTTGGGCGCCTCGAGCTCGCCGTCCCAGGCGGGGATGTCGTTCTCGAACTCGGTCTCGATCCAGCGCGTGTACACGCCGAACTCGCCGCTCTCGGCCGTGAAGGCGGGGTCGCGGACGACCTTGCGGTGGAACGGCAGCACCGTGGGCAGGCCGGCGACCTCGAACTCGTCGAGCGCGCGGCGCGAGCGCTCGAGGGCCTCGGCGCGGTCGCGGCCGGTCACGATGATCTTGGCGAGCAGCGAGTCGAACGCGCCGCTGACCGAGTCGCCGGCGGTCACGCCCGAGTCGAGGCGGATGCCGGGGCCGCCGAACGTCTTGAAGACGTGGATGGGGCCGGGCTGCGGCAGGAAGCCGCGGCCGGGGTCCTCGCCGTTGATGCGGAACTCGATCGAGTGGCCGACCGGGGTCGGGTCGTCGTAGTCGATCGTGCCGCCCGCGGCGATGCGGAACTGCTCGCGCACCAGGTCGATGCCCGTGACCTCCTCGGACACGGGGTGCTCGACCTGCAGACGCGTGTTGACCTCGAGGAACGAGATGGTGCCGTCGGCGCCGATCAGGAACTCGCACGTGCCGGCGCCGGTGTAGCCGACCTCGCGCAGGATGGCCTTGGACGCCTCGTACAGCGTGGCGTTCTGCTCGTCGGTCAGGAACGGCGCGGGCGCCTCCTCGACGAGCTTCTGGTGACGGCGCTGCAGCGAGCAGTCGCGCGTGGAGATCACGACGACGTTGCCCTCGCCATCCGCGAGGCACTGGGTCTCGACGTGGCGCGGCTTGTCGAGGTACTTCTCGACGAAGCACTCGCCGCGGCCGAACGCCGCGATGGCCTCGCGCGTGGCCGACTCGAACAGCTCGGGGACCTCCTCGAGCGTGCGGGCGACCTTCAGGCCGCGGCCGCCGCCGCCGTACGCCGCCTTGATGGCGATCGGCAGGCCGACCTCCTTCGCGAACGCGACGACCTCGTCGGCCGTGTCCACGGGACCCGGCGTGCCGGGGGCGAGGGGAGCGCCCACCTTCTCGGCGACGTGACGCGCGGTGACCTTGTCGCCGAGCGCCTCGATCGCCTCGGGCGACGGGCCGATCCAGATCAGGCCGGCGGCCTGCACCGCGCGGGCGAAGTCGGCGTTCTCGGCGAGGAATCCGTAGCCGGGGTGCACCGCGTCGGCGCCCGAGCGTCGGGCGACCGACAGGATCTTGTCGATCTGCAGGTACGTGTCGGCGCTGGTCTGTCCGTCGAGCGCGTACGCCTCGTCGGCCAGGCGCACGTGCAGCGCGTCCCGGTCCTGATCTGCGTAGACGGCAACGGACGAGATCCCCGAGTCGCGGGCCGCGCGGACGATGCGAACGGCGATCTCGCCGCGGTTCGCGATGAGCACCTTGGCGATGGCAGGCATGGGTTTCAGCCTACCTACGCCGGGGCATCCGCCTTTGAGCACCCTCGACAAGAAAAGGGCGAGAACGTGTCGGGTCGTCTACGAGGAGGGCCCTACGCGGTCAGGTTCCACAGGTCCGTCCAGGCCACGCCGAGCTCGCGCACCAGGCGGCGGACGGTCGACAGCGACATCCCGACGACGGTGGACGGATCGCCCTCGACGCGCTCGATGAACGCGCCGCCCAGGCTGTCGACCGTGAACGCGCCCGCCACGTGGAGCGGCTCGCCGCTGGCGACGTAGGCCGCGATCTCGGCGTCGTCCACGTCCGCCGCGAACGTCACGGCGGCCTCGGCGACCGCGTGCGCCTCGACCGGCTCGGCGCCCGGGGCGACCCGGAACACGCTGTGGCCGGAGTGCAGCACCCCGGTGCGTCCGCGCATGTCCCGCCAGCGCGCCGTCGCCGCCTCGGGCGTGTACGGCTTGCCGTGCACGATCCCGTCCAGCTCGAACATCGAGTCGCCGCCGATCACGATCCCGTCGAACCCGGGGCGCTCCGCGGGGACCCGCGCGGCCACGTCGGCCGCCTTGCGACGCGCCAGCAGCAGGACGTGCTCATCCGGCGGCAGGATCCTGCCCTCCCGCGCCTCCGTCTCGGCGATCACCGCCTCCTCGTCGACCGCGGGTGACATCGTCAGAGGCTCGATGCCGGCCTGCCGCAGCAGCATCAGGCGGGCGGGGGACGTCGACGCGAGCAGCACCTGCATGGGGACCAGGGTATGGCGTCCGCGCAGGTGCGCTCTGGGAGGATGGACGGATGCAGAACGGCGACACGATCGACCTCGAGGTGACCGGAGTCGCGCACGGGGGAGTCTTCGTCGCGCGCCATGAGGGCCTGGTGGTGTTCGTCCCCGACGCGCTCCCCGGCGAGCGGGTGCGCGCGCGGGTGACCGACGTGAAGAAGTCGTTCGCGCGCGCGGAGACGCTCGAGGTGCTCGACGCGTCGCCCGACCGCCGCCCGCACATCTGGCCGCAGGCGGACGTCTCGGTCGCCCCCGAGGCGCGGCCCGGCGGCGCCGACTTCGGCCACATCGCCCTGCCCCGGCAGCGGGCTCTCAAGGCGCAGGTGTTGCGCGAGGCGTTCGAGCGCCTCGCGGGCGGCGCGGTCGACGTGGACGTCGTCGGCCCGGAGGCCGTGCTGGGCTCCGACCATCCGGACGCGACGGGCACCGTGGACGGCACGGGCTATCGCACGCGCGTGAGCCTGCACGTCGACGCGGACGGCCGCATCGGTCCGTACGCGGCGCGCAGCCACACCGTCATCCCCGTCGAGTCGCACCCCCTCGCGACGCCCGAGATCGAGGCCGTGGCGCTCGCACTGCGCAAGGCGCCCGAGGGCAGGATCGACCTCGTCCAGCCGGCCGACGGCGGGGTGCGCACCACCCGGCGCCCCGCGAAGGACCGCGCGGCGCGCGGCCGTGGGCGACGCCCGGCCGCACCGCGGGAGACGCGGGCGCCCGAGATCCTCACGGAGCGCGTCGGCGATCGGGAGTTCCAGGTCGACGCCGGCGGGTTCTGGCAGGTCCACCGCGCGGCGGCGGCTACGCTCGACCGGGCGGTGCGCGATGCGCTGGGCGAGGTCACGAGCGACGCCTGGCACCTCGACCTCTACGGCGGGGTGGGCCTGTTCGCCGCCGCGCTGGGCGAGCTGGCCGGGGGAGCGCGGCTCACGACGGTCGAGTCCGAGCCGCGGGCCACGATGCACGCCGAGCAGAACCTGGCCGATCTCGGTGCGGAGGCGGTCACGGCGCGTGTGGACCGCTTCCTCGCCCGCCTGGTCGGGCAGGCGAGCCTGTTCGACCGCGAGATGCTCACGCGCGGCGTGACCCTCCTCGACCCGCCGCGTGCGGGCGCCGGACGCGAGGTCGTCGAGGCGATCTCGGACCTCGGCCCGTCGCGCGTGGCGTACGTCGCGTGCGACCCGGTGGCGCTCGCGCGCGACGTGGGCTACTTCCGCGGCTCCGGCTACGAGCTGCAGTCGCTGCGGGCGTTCGACCTGTTCCCGCACTCGCACCACGTCGAGGCCGTGGCGATCCTCGCCCGCTGATCCGGGCGGATCCCCGTGATCCGGAATATCATCGGGCCGTGACCCGCGTTCTCGCGACCCCGCAGCTCTGGTACCGGTGCCTGCTCCTCGGGCTGTCGGTCTTCGGGTTCATGACCGGGTCGCACGGGTCCGCGTTCCTCACGACCGTGACCAACGCGATCCTGCTCGGCTACCTGGTCGTGGGCGTGTGGACGATGCTGGACCGCGGCACGACCGACCTCCCCGCGCCGCGCCTGCGGGGCGCGATCACGACCTGGATGGTGTTCGTCGGCATCATCGCGCACGCCATGCTGTCGCACTGGGCGAACCCGTTCGACCAGGTGCTGGATCCGGATCCGGCCGTGGCGCTCGAGGGCGTGGCGATCCTGTTCTCGCATTACGTCATGCCGATCGGCTTCCTGCTCGACTGGCTCGCGTTCGGGCCGAGGGGGCGCACCCGATGGACCGACGTGGCGTGGTGGCCGCTGTACCCCCTCGCGTACGGGCTGCTCACGATCCTGCGGGCGGTCGTCTTCCCGCACGTGGACGACCGCATCCCGTATCCGTTCATGGAGCCCGGGATCGGCGGCTGGCTCGGGGTCGCAGTCTCGCTGCTGCCGATGATCGTCGCGGTCGCGCTGCTGGCCGCGCTGGTCATCGGCTACGACCGGGCCGTCGCGAGGCTCGCGGCCGCGCCCCGCGAGACCGCGCCGGCGCTCACCGGTCCGTGAGCCCCGTCCGCGCCGCGCGCCCGCCGCGCCCCGCCGCGGACAGCGCCGTCCGCGCCGATAGGCTCTCCCCATGACGCGCGTGGCCCTCATCGACGATCACGAGTCCGTGCGCCTCGGGCTCGTCGCGGCCCTCGAGCGGGACGGCATGGAGGTCGTCTTCGCGGGCGCCGGCGTGAACGAGTACTGCACGTGGCGCGCCGCCACCGGCGCGGGGCCGGCGGACGTCGTGCTGCTGGACCTCACGCTCGGCGACGGGACCACGGTCACCGAGAACGTGACGCGGCTGGCCGGCGAGTCCGCCGTGATCATCCACTCCGTCGCCGATCGCCCCGCCGCCGTGCGCGAGGCGCTCGCCGCGGGCGCCGTGGGCGTCGTGAGCAAGGCATCGCCGCTGGACGACGTGCTCGGGGCCGTGCGCACCGCCGCGCGCGGCGAACCCCTCAACAACGTCGAGTGGGCCAGCGCGGTCGAGGGCGACCGGGAGTTCGCCGACGCGCAGCTGTCCACGCGCGAGCGCGAGGTGCTGCGCCTGTACGCCGCGGGCCTGCCGCTCAAGATCGTCGCCAGCCGGCTCGGGATCGCGTACTCGACCGCCAAGGAGAACGTGAACCGCGTGCGGATGAAGTACATCGAGGTCGGCCGCCCGGCGCCCACCAAGGTCGACCTGCTGCGCCGCGCCATGGAGGACGGCATCGTCGACGCGTCCGCGGAGGACTGACCGCGTGACCGCCCAGGGGCTGCTCCGCGAGGCCTGGGGCCGGTTGCCCGCAGCGGGCCTCAGCGTCGCCTCCGCCGGAAGCTACACGGCGACCCGCATGGAGCGGATCATCCAGATCCTGGTCGCGGTCGGCTGCCTCGGCGTCGGCGGCCAGGCGTTCGTGGTGTCGCTCGACCTGCACGGGATCGGCCCGGCGCACGACGTGCTCCACATGGTGGTCTTCGTCGCACTCGCCGCCATGATCGTGTGCTGCGTGGCCGGGTATCGCGCGCGCACCGCGTCGGCCGTGTTCGCGATCGTCTACCCGATCGCCCTCGTGTTCTGGCCCATCGCCACGACGGGAACCCCGCCCGACCCCGGCGCGCAGCCCTGGACGTTCTTCCTCATCAACCTTGCGACCGTCGGGGCGGTCGTCGCCTTCCCGCTCGCGTGGCAGTACGCCTGGGCGGTCGGGATGTCGCTCCTGTACGCCGTGATCCGGCTGATCCGCGGCGGCTCCGAGCCCGAGTTCTGGGTCAGCACGGGGTACGACGTGTCGGTCGCGCTCATCCAGGGCGGGGTCTTCGTCACCGTCGCGTGGGTGCTGCGCAGCCTCGCGGGCGGAGTCGACGCCGCCCGCGCCCAGGCCGTGCTGGCGTACGCGCGCGCGGCCTCCGCCGACGCGGCCGAGCAGGAGCGGGTCGCCGTCGCGGCCCTGATGCACGACAGCGTGCTCGCCGCGCTGATCGCGGCCGAGCGCGCCCGCACCGACCGCGAGCGGCAGCTCGCGGTGTCCATGGCGCGGGAAGCCCTGACGCGCCTCGCGAACGCCGAGAGCGACGACCCCGAGGGCAGCGACGAGCCGGTCTCACGCTCGGCGATCGCCTCCGACATCGAGCGCTCCGCCGCCGACATGGGGGTGCAGCTCGCGGTCGAGCGCGAGGACGACGACCAGGACGCCGTGGTGCCCGGCCGGGTGGCGCGCGCCGTCGTGCTGGCCGCGACCCAGGCGGTCGCCAACGCCGTCCAGCACGCCGACGGCGTCGGCCTCGCCGTGCGCGTCGAGCCCGCCGGCCGGGGAGTGCGGGTCGAGGTGTCCGACACCGGCCCCGGCGTGGATGTCGCCTCGATCCCGGCAGACCGCCTCGGCATCCGCGCGTCGATCTTCGCCCGCATGGCCGCGGCCGGCGGTGACGCCACGATCGTCTCGGGCGCCCGCGGCACCACCGTGGCGCTGACCTGGACCGGGGAGAAGGCGCTGTGAGAAGCGTCCGACGCGTGCTCGAGGTCATCGCGCTCGCCTTCACGGCGTACTTCGCCGTGCGCGGCCTCGTCCGCCCCGAGGGCGGCGATCTCGGGGTGGCGCTCGCGGCGGTCGGCCTCTACGTGGCGATCACGCTGCTGGTGCTCCTGGCCGTCGACCGCGACCACCAGCCGCCCGTCGACCCCGACGACGACGCCCCGCGGGCCGGACGGCCGCTGCCGTGGTGGGCGGCGCTGATCGCGCTCGCGGGCGCCGCCATCATCCCGCTCCTGGTGACGGCCGCCACCGACGAGGCGCAGCGCACCGCGTCGCACGCGACCTGGTATCTGGGCGCCGTCGGGGCCGTCATGACGATCGTGTGCGTCCGCCATCGTCCGATCTCCGCCTGGATCGGCATCGCGATCCTGACGATCGAGTCCTCGGCGGCGATCGGGCTCCCGGCCGCGATGTCGCTGGGACTCGTGGGGTCCATCGTCTGGGTCACGCTCGCGCAGCTGCTGATGATCTTCACGGATCGCGCGTACCGCGACACAGCGCGCCTCGCGGCGCTGCAGCAGGCCACGTCGGCCTGGCAGGCGACGCAGGCCGTCCGGCGCCTGGAGCGCAGACGCCGGGTGCAGTACGCCCTGGCGGTGGCAGGGCCCATCCTGTCGCGCGTGATCGAGACGGGTGGGGATCTCACCGACGACGAGCGGACGGAGGCCCGCCTCGCCGAGGGCCGGCTGCGCGACGAGCTGCGCGGCGCGCGGCTGCTCGACGACGACGTGCGCGAGGCGATCGCCGCCGCGCGGCTGCGGGGCGCGACGGTGACCGTCTTCGACGAGGGCGGCCTCGACGACCTGACCGACGCGGAGCTCGAGGAGGTGCGCGGCGAGCTGGCCCGCACGCTCGAGGGCACCGACGCCGCCCGCATCATCATCCGGTCGGCGCCGGACCCGCAGGTGGCGCTGACGATCGTCGGCCGCTCGGCCGGCGGCGACGGCCTCAGCGACGAGGACGACGTGCTGCTCTGGCGCGAGGTCCCGCGCCCCACGCGCTGACGCCCCCAGGCTCGAGCTCCGCGAGTCAGTACAAAGAAAGGTGGGGGAGGCGATGCCTCCCCCACCGGGTCGCGGATCGGTTACCCGAAAACCGTCCGCATCAGGGGCCGATTCCCGTGCGCCTACCCTGGAGCGGACGGTCGGCCTAACGCTAACGCTCAAGCGTTTCCACACTCAGTATCCGTGGGACGCGAGAGCCCTGTATGTAGGTACTTTGGGGGACATCCGTCCCCCTTGTCCCCGATGGGGATCAGCGGGCGAAGCGACCCCACGGGATGTCCCGGCGCAGGGGCTCGCGGAAGCGGCGCTGCGTGCGCTCCCAGGCCGAGACGCGCGGCTCCTCGGCGACGGCCTCCTCGGCCTCGCGCGTGTACTCCTCGCCGACCACGGCGAGCAGCGCCGCCAGCTCCTCCTCGGTCGGCGCGCCGCGCACGACCTCGATGCGGGGCGCGGGGTGCTGCGCGCCCGGCTCTGCGCTCGTCGCGTCCATCAGAGGGGGATGTTCCCGTGCTTCTTGGGCGGCAGCTCCGCGCGCTTGCCGCGCAGGGCGCGCAGCGCCTTCGCGATCGCCACTCGGGTCGCCGACGGCTCGATGATGCCGTCCAGCTCGCCGCGCTCGGCCGCCAGGAACGGCGAGGCCACGTTGTAGGTGTACTCGTTCGCCAGGCGCGTGCGCACGGCGGCGACGTCCTCGCCCGCCTCCTCAGCCCGCTTCAGCTCGCCGCGGTACAGGATGTTGACCGCGCCCTGGCCGCCCATGACGGCGATCTCCGCGGTCGGCCACGCGAGGTTGACGTCGGCGCCGAGCTGCTTGGAGCCCATCACGATGTACGCGCCGCCGTAGGCCTTGCGCAGGATCACGGTCACGAGCGGCACGGTGGCCTCGGCGTACGCGTAGAGCAGCTTCGCGCCGCGGCGGATCACGCCGGTCCACTCCTGATCGGTTCCCGGCAGGTAGCCCGGCACGTCGACCAGCGTGACGATCGGCACCGAGAAGGCGTCGCAGAAGCGCACGAACCGCGAGGCCTTCTCGCCGGCCTCGATGTTGAGCGTGCCGGCCATCTGCTTCGGCTGGTTCGCGATGATGCCGACCGTCCGGCCCTCCACGCGTCCGAATCCGATCACGATGTTGGGCGCGAACAGCGGCTGCACCTCGAGGAAGTCGCCGTTGTCGACCAGGTGGCCGATCACGTCGTGGATGTCGTAGGGCTGGTTCGGGGAGTCGGGGATGACCGTGTCCAGCGTGCGGTCCGGATCCGTGGTCTCCCACTCGAACGGCGTCTCGTAGACCGGCAGCTCGGCCATGTTGTTGTCGGGAAGGAATCCGAGCAGCGTGCGCGCGTAGTCGAGCGCGTCGTCCTCGTCCTCGGCCAGGTAGTGCGCGACGCCCGAGCGCGTGTTGTGGGTGTACGCGCCGCCGAGCTCCTCCATCCCGACGTCCTCGCCCGTGACGGTCTTGATCACGTCGGGGCCGGTGACGAACATCTGGCTGGTCTTGTCGACCATGATCACGAAGTCGGTCAGCGCGGGGGAGTACACGGCGCCGCCCGCGGCCGGGCCCATGATGATCGAGATCTGGGGGATGACGCCCGAGGCGGCGGTGTTCAGGCGGAAGATCTCGCCGTACTTGCCGAGCGCGACGACGCCCTCCTGGATGCGCGCGCCGCCCGAGTCGAGGATGCCGATGATGGGCATCCCACCGCGGAGCGCGAACTCCATGATCTTGATGATCTTCTCGCCGGCCACCTCGCCGAGCGAGCCGCCGAAGGTCGTGAAGTCCTGCGCGTACACGGCGACGGTGCGGCCGTGGATCGTGCCCACGCCCGTGATCACCGAGTCGCCGTACGGGCGCGACCTGTCCATGCCGAACGCCGTCGTGCGGTGGCGCACGTACTCGTCGAGCTCGACGAAGCTGCCGGGGTCGACGAGGAGCTCGATGCGCTCGCGCGCCGTCATCTTGCCCTTGGCGTGCTGCTTCTCGCGGGCCTTCTCCTCGGCCGCCACGACGGCCTCGTGGTAGCGGGCGCGCAGGTCGGCGATCTTGCCGGCGGTGGTCGACAGGTCGGGTTCGGTCACGCGTTCCACCCTATCCGCGGACCCCGGCCCGGCCTTGGCGGCCGCGCACAACGACCCGGAGGAACCTGTGTGGTGTGTCGCCATCCGGGGCGACGGCGCCGCCTCCGGCGCGGCACAAGGAGGACTGCGCGACGCCAGGATGATCTGCCGCCATCCGTCCTCGTCTCGTGGACTTCTCCCTGTGCGGTGACGGGGTCAGAGGTGCAGACCCTGGGCCATCGCGGACCGGATCTGGGCCTCGACGTCCGGCCAGTGGTGCATCACGTCGGCGTAGGTGAACCGCAGGACCGTGTAGCCCCGCAGCCGGAGCAGACGGTCGTGGGCGAGGTCGGCCGCGCGCGTCGCGGCGTCGGAGTGGAAGGCGAAGCCGTCGACCTGGATCACGAGATGGTCGCCGATCAGCGCGTCCACATCGCGGCCGTACAGGTGCACCTGCTGGCGACAGGGGATGCCGGCCGCTCGGCACTGCCGGACCAGGTACGACTCGGTGCCCGCATCCGAGTGGGCCCCGACGTCGGCGGCGACACGGCGAGCCGCGGTGGTCGTCCAGCGGATGCGTCGAATCGCGTCGACGGTGATCAGCCCCTTGCGGATGGCGGACTCCCAGATCGCGAAGGTCTCGAGCTCGGTGAGGCAGGACGCGGTGTGATGCAGCACGTTCTCGATCGGGTCCACCAGCAGGCCCGCCGCCGGAGCGGGGCCGGTCGACCAGTGGGCGATGCCGCGCGGGGTGAGATCCGCGTTCCGCGGGACCGCGATGTGGGGTCGCGGATCCCGCCGGGGGATCCAGAGGCCGATGCGCTCCGCCTCGGCGACGCACGTCAGGCGGCCGCCGACACGTGCCGCCTCGCGCACTCCAGGTGGTGCGGAAGGCAGGAGCAGCCACTGCCGGCGCACGAGGGGAAGCCCTGCCTCGAGCGCCGCCTGGCGCAGCTTCCGGGGATGCCATCCCGCGGCGATGAGCGCCCGCCGGCTCGCCCAGCCGCCGCGCGCCGCGAGCTCCCGCACCAGGTCCATGGGCCGAGCCTGGCGTGGGCGAGGCGCCGTCGGGGCGGCCACCGCGTCGATCGGGAGAAGGCGGCCCGTGAGGGCGGACGGTGGACGAGCGGTCGGCCGTCGCACGGGACAAGGAGGAATGCGTGAGACCAGGAAGCCGGCCGCCCGATCATCCTTGTGCGGCGGAGGAGTCCTTGTCCGGCGTGACCTTAGGCTTCCGGCATGGAGTTCGAGCGGGCGCGGGGCGTCGCCGGGGCATGGCGGCAGGTGGAGTCGACCGGGTCGACCAACGCGGATCTGGTGGCCGCGGCCGCCGATGCGTCGCTGCCGCACCTGTCGGTGCTGCTCACGCGCGACCAGCGCGCCGGGCGCGGCCGCCTGGACCGCGTGTGGCAGGCGCCGGCGGACTCCGCGCTCGCCGTGTCCGTGCTGGTGCGCGTGCCCGAGGTGCCGCCCGCCGCGCGCGGATGGATTCCGCTCGCCGCGGGCGCCGCGATGGCCCACGCGGTCGCGGCGCAGCTGCCGGGCCGCGGAGTCGGGGTGAAGTGGCCCAACGACGTGCTGGTCGACGGACGCAAGATCTGCGGCATCCTCGCGGAGGGCACCGGCGATCCGGATGCGGTCGTGATCGGGTCCGGCGTGAACACGGCGATGGCCGCGGAGGACCTGCCGGTGCCGACCGCGACGTCCTTCGCCGCGCTCGGGGAGTCCTGCGACGAGGACGCGCTCGTGGCCGACTACCTCGCGGAGCTCGACCGGCTGCTCGGCGCGCTCGCCGCGTCGGGCGCCCCCGGCGTGCACGGCGTGGTCGCGGAGCGCTGCGTGACGATCGGACGCGAGGTCGCGGTGTCCCTGCCGGACGGCTCGACGCTGCGGGGCCGAGCCCGCGCGCTCGACGCGGAGGGCCGCCTCCTGGTCGGCGACCGTGCCGTGTCGGCGGGCGACGTCGTGCACGCCCGCGCCGTCGGCTGAGCCCCCCCGGCGCGCCCGGCGGGCCGTGTCGGTCCCCGTGGGCACAATGGAGGGGTGAGCCAGCCGACCCCGGGTTCGCGTCCCGTGACGCCGCCCCCCGGCGCGCCCGCGCCCGAGCTGGTCATCGCCACGCTTCGCGGTCACGCCGGCAGCCTGGCGTGGTCGGCCGCGCTCCTCATCGCGGTCGCGGGAGCCGTCGGCTTCCTGTACGGCAACCTGCCTGCGCCCTTCGAGGACTGGATGCTTCTGGCGGCGGCGGGCGCGCTCGTGCTGCTCGGCGTCGTCCTGCCGTTCGCGGTCTGGCTGTCGCGCACCTACACGATCACCACTCGGCGGGTGATCAGCCGGAACGGCATGCTCTCGCGGTCCCGCGTGGAGATGTCGCACGCGCGGGGGTACACGGTCGGGACACGGCGGAGCGTGCTGCAGCGGATGCGCGGAACCGGCACCCTCACGCTGTCGGACGGCGTCGAGGGGCAGCTGGTCATGAAGGACGTGCCTGGCGCTGTTCTCATCGGAGAGGTCCTCGCCGACCAGGTCGAGATGAACCAGATCCTCGCGCACCGGGACAGCCTTCTTTAGATCGGGCGCTTTCTTTTCAGAAGTGAACGCTGTGGACGCGGGGCCGACGGGGCGACGAACGGGGTTGTGCGGGATGCGCGAAGATGGAGCCTGACCAACTTGGAGGATCTATGGGTATGCGAGTCGGCGTGATCGGCGGGGGACAGCTGGCGCGGATGATGATCGCGCCCGCGGTCGAGCTGGGCGTCGAGCTGCGGGTCCTCGCGGAGGGCGACGGGATGGCCGCATCGCTCGCGGCGACCTCCGTCGGCGACTACCGCGACGTCGACACCGTGCTGGAGTTCGCGAAGGACGTCGACGTCATCACGTTCGACCACGAGCACGTCCCGCAGCCCGTGCTGCGCGCGCTCGTCGACGCGGGCGTCGCGGTGCACCCCGGTCCGGATGCGCTGCAGTTCGCGCAGGACAAGCTCGTGATGCGCCGTCGGCTGGCCGAGCTCGGCGCGCCCCAGCCCGACTGGGCCGCCGTCGAGAGCCAGGAGGACCTGAAGGCGTTCCTCGACGACCACGGCGGTCGCGCGGTCGTGAAGACTCCGCGCGGCGGCTACGACGGCAAGGGCGTGCGCGTGGTGTCCGACGCCGCGGCCGCCGCGGACTGGTTCGAGGCCGTCGAGGGGCCGCTGCTGGTCGAGGAGCTGGTGCCGTTCACACGCGAGCTCGCGCAGCAGGTCGCCCGGCGCCCCGGCGGCGAGGTCGTCGCGTACCCCGTGGTCGAGACCGTGCAGCGCGACGGCGTGTGCGCCGAGGTCATCGCGCCCGCGCCCCGCGCGAGCGAGAAGCTGATGGAGGTGGCCGCCCGCATCGGCGTGACCATCGCCGAGGGCCTCGGCGTGACCGGCATGCTCGCGGTCGAGCTGTTCGAGACCCCGGACGAGCGCATCCTCGTCAACGAGCTCGCGATGCGGCCGCACAACAGCGGCCACTGGACGCAGGACGGCTCCGTGACGAGCCAGTTCGAGCAGCACCTGCGCGCCGTCCTCGACCTGCCGCTCGGCGCGACGGATCCGCTCGCCGACTGGGCGGTGATGGTGAACATCCTCGGCGGCCCGAAGGACGCCGGGCTCACCGACCGGTTCGCGGCCGCGATGTCCCAGCACCCGACGGCGAAGATCCACACGTACGGCAAGGACCCGCGTCCCGGCCGGAAGGTCGGGCACGTCAACACGCTGGGCGACGACCTCGACGACGTCGCGTACGAGGCCCGCGCCGCCGCGGACTTCTTCGCCTGATCGGGCGCGCCCACCCGGCGACCCGAGCGAAACGGTCGTGTATGCCGTCATTCCGGGCCGAAACCCGCCCGTTTCCCGGGTCGCATCCGGGAACGTCCAGGCTCTCGGCCTAGCCTGGGGCGCGTGCTGAATTCGTCTGACGTCCCGCTGATCGGCGTCGTCATGGGATCCGACTCCGATTGGCGCGTGATGGTCGACGCCTCCGCCGCCCTCACCGAGTTCGGCATCCCGCACGAGGTCGAGGTCGTCTCGGCCCACCGCACGCCCGACAAGCTGATGCGGTACGCCCGCGAGGCGCGCGGCCGCGGCCTGCGCGCGATCATCGCGGGCGCGGGCGGCGCGGCGCACCTTCCGGGCATGCTGGCGTCCATGACGCCGCTGCCCGTGATCGGCGTGCCCGTCCAGCTCAAGACGCTCGACGGCCTCGACTCGCTGCTGTCGATCGTGCAGATGCCGGCGGGCATCCCCGTCGCGACCGTGTCGATCAACGGCGCGCGCAACGCGGGCCTGCTCGCTGCGCGTATCCTGGGGGCCGCCGACCCGGCCGTCGCCGACCGCATCGAGGAGTTCGCACGCGACCTCGAGCGTCAGGTCGAGGAGAAGAACGCCCGGCTGAAGGACTCGCTGTGACCTCGCGGGCCACGAGCGGACCGGTGCGGTGACGGCAGCCGCCACGCGATCCCGCGGGGTCGCGCATCACGCGCGCCCCGCGATGGGGGGCGCTCTCATCGAGCAGCGCCCGCTGCGGCGCCCCGACCCGGCGGACGAGCGGATGATGACCCGCCGCGGCTGGTGGCTCGTCGTGCTCGGGTGGCTGATCCCGGGGTCCGCGCAGGCGCTGGCCGGCAGTCGCAGACTCGGCCGATTCGGCCTCGGCGCGACGCTCTGGGCGTGGGGGATCATCATCCTCTTCCTGCTCGGGACGCTGCTGTGGCGCGACGGCGTCGTGTGGCTGCTGACCTCGTGGCGCATCGGGCCCGTGAACGTGAGCGGCGCCATCCTGACGATCGCGCAGGTGCTGATCGCCGCGTACGGCGTGCTCTGGATCGTGCTCGGCATCGACACGCTGCGGCTCGTGCGCCTCGTGCGGACCCGCACGCCCGCGCGGTACGGCATCGCCCTGCTCTCGGTCGCGCTCATGGTCGTGTCGGGCGGCACGGCCGCCTACGGGGCGGGGACGGTCGGCGCGGCGCGCGACGCGATCGGCTCGGTGTTCGGCCTGGGCGGGCCCACCGTGCCGCCCAGCGAGGGGTACTACAACATCCTGCTGCTCGGAGCCGACAGCGGCGAGGGCCGCGACTCGATGCGATTCGACAGCATCTCGGTCGTCTCCATCCACGCCGAGACCGGCGCCACGACCATCACGGGCATCCCGCGCGACCTCCCGCACTTCCCGTTCAGCCCCGGTCCCATGCAGGACCTGTATCCGTACGGGCACGAGGGGCATGCGGACCCGGAGTGCGGCTGGGGCTCGGGCATCAACCAGCTGCGCACCGAGGTCGAGCTCTGCCGCGACGGCGCCGAGCTCTACCCCGACGCGGCCGGGCATGGCTCGTCGCCCGGGGTCGAGGCCACCAAGGACGCGGCCGAGGGCATCCTCGGCATCGAGATCCCGTACTACGTCTTCATCGACATGCACGGCTTCGCGGATCTGGTCGACGCCCTCGGAGGCGTCGAGATCGAGGTCACGCAGCGCCTGCCCAAGGGCGGCGGGCCCGCCTACGAGGGCCAGCCGGCCGAGGAGTGGGCGATCGGCTGGATCGAGCCGGGCGTGCAGCGCATGGACGGCGACACCGCGCAGTGGTACGCCCGCTCGCGCTACACGACCAGCGACTGGGACCGCATGAAGCGCCAGCGCCAGCTGCAGGAGGCGATCCTCGCGCAGTTCACCCCCGAGGTCGTGCTGACGCGCTTCCAGGCGGTCGCGCAGGCGGGCCAGAACCTGGTCGAGACGGACCTGCCGCAGTCGATGCTGTCGTACTTCGTGGACCTCGGGCTGAAGGCGAAGGAGCAGCCGGTCACCACGGTGGAGCTGGCGCCGCCGACCGTGCCCGACCCCGAGAATCCCGACTACCCGGCGATCCGCGAGCTGATCGCGGCGACGCTGCACCCCGTGGAGGAGACCGAGACCCCCGCGCCGTAGGTCGGTCTGCCCAGGCTTCCTCCCGGGCGGGCTGACTAAGGTTCGAGGCATGACGGTCACCCTTCGCGTCGTGCTCGACCAGCTCGTCTCCGCCACCCACCCCGACCTCGCGATGGCGTCGCGCGGCCTGGCGGCGGCGCTCGCCGAGACGGCGCCGTCGGGCTGCGCGGTCGAGGCGATCGCTCCCGCGGGCACGCTGCCCGCCATCGCGGGCGTCGCCCCCGGCCGGCGCCTCCCGCTCGGCCGCCGCGAGACCGCCGCCGCATGGCAGCTCGGCGTGGTGGCCGGTGTCGGCGGGGGGATGATCCACTCGCCGACCCTGCTGGCCCCGCTCGTGCGGCACGACCGCGTGCACGACCACGACCAGACCGTCGTGACCCTGTGGGACCTGCGCGCCTGGGAGGCGCCCGACGAGCTGCCGCGCGCCGTCGCGATGGCCGAGCGGGGCCTGCTGCGCCGCGCCGCGCGCCACGCGGACGCGGTGATCGTGCCGACTCACGCGATGGCCGAGAGGCTGGAGGTCTACGCGCGGTTCGGCGAGCGAATCCGCGTGATCGCCGGCGCCCAGCCCGACGGCTTCGCCGTGCCCACGGACGCGGACGCCCGCCGCCGCGAGCTGAAGCTGCCCGCCGGGTACCTGGTGATGGCGGGCGGCACCGCCGCCTCCGACGGGCTCGCGGCGGGCTTCCGCGCGGCGGCTCCCACCGGACTCGACGTCGTCGTGATCGACGTGCCCGAGGGGCAGGAGGAGGGCGTCTCCGCGCTCGCCACCTCGTCGGGGGTGGCGGCGGACCGCGTGCACGCGCGGTCCGGGCTCGATCAGGGCGACCGGGCGGCCGTCCTGGGCGCCGCGGCCGTGCTCCTTGCGACGGGACTGCGCGCCGCGTGGCCCTGGCGCGTGGTCGAGGCCATGGCGCTCGGCACGCCGGTCGTCGCGGTCGACACCGACGTGCATCGCGAGGTCGTGCTCGACGGCGGCCTGGTGGTCCCCGAGGCCGGCCTCGAGGATGCGCTCGTCGACGCCCTGGCGGACGGCTCGCTCACGGGCGACGCCGGCCGGCTGCGCGTGCTCGGGCGGGACAGGTCGCGCGCGTTCTCCTGGGCGGGGGCCGCCGAGCGCGTGTGGCAGGTCCACGCGGACCTCTGAAGCGACGACGCATCCAGCTTTCCCCGTGTCGCCCTGTCCTAGGATGAGTGCTCGTGCCGAGTGAACCCGAAGTCTCCGCGCCCGACCTGTTCGCGCACGTGCCGCGCTCGGAGTTCCAGACCCCCGGCACCAGCCGCGGGCTGCTCGACGTGTTCCGGTGGCACTACCTGCTGAAGCTCCTCGTGCGCACCGGCGTCACGACGCGCTATCGCAACTCGGTGCTCGGCTGGACCTGGTCGTACGTCCGGCCCGCCACGCAGTTCCTGGTGTTCTGGCTCATCATGGGCGTCTTTATGAAGCTCGGCGACACCGTCCCGAACTACCCGGTGTACCTGTTCAGCGGCATCATCGGCATCAACTTCTTCAACGAGGCGTTCGGCAACGCGACGCGGTCGATCGTCGGCAACGCGCCGCTCGTGCGGAAGGTCTACCTGCCGCGCCAGCTGTTCTCGGTCTCCGCGGTCTTCGTCGCGTTCGTGCACTTCCTCCCGCAGGTGGGCCTCCTCCTGATCGTCTGCCTGTTCATGGGATGGATCGTCAACATCACGGTCATGAGCGTGCTGGCGTTCCTCGCGGGCATCCTGATCCTGGCGATGGTCGCGTTCGGCGCCGGGCTGTTCTTCGGCGCAGTGAACGTGCGCTTCCGCGACGCCGAGCCGATCGTCGAGCTGCTGCTGATGCTCGTCACGTGGGCGTCGCCGGTCCTGTACTTCTGGACGATGGTGCGCGACGCGTTCCCCGGCTGGCTGCTGCAGCTGTACATGCTGAACCCCATCACCGTGGCGGTGGAGCTGTTCCACTACGCGTTCTGGGAGCCGGTGTCGCGCGGGCGGATCTCCGAGCTCGGCATCCCGCTGCACCCCGACCTGGGCTGGCTCACGCTGTGGGCCTCCCTCATCTCCTTGGCCACCATCCTGATCGGCCAGGCCGTGTTCCGCCGTCTCGAGGGGAGGTTCGCTCAGGACCTCTGAGCGACGCATCATGAGAGCCACCGCCCCCGTGCACACGCCGAGCATCATCGTCGACGGCGTCCGCAAGACGTTCATGCTCAATCACGCGCACTCGCTGAAGGACACGGTCGTCAGCTGGATCCGCGGCCGCAAGCTGTCGACGCAGTTCCACGCGCTCAACGGTCTCGACCTCGTCGTGAACGAGGGCGACTCGATCGCGATCCTCGGCTACAACGGCTCGGGCAAGTCGACCCTGCTCAAGCTGCTCTCGGGCGTCATGCAGCCGGACGGCGGGCACGTCCTGACGCGCGGCCGCGTCGCCGGGCTGATCGAGGTCGGCGCCGGCTTCCACCCCGAGCTGTCGGGTCGCGAGAACGTGTTCCTGAACGCCGCGATCCTCGGCATGCAGCAGAAGGAGATCGAGGCGCGGTACGACGAGATCGTCGCGTTCGCCGAGATCGGCCAGTTCATCGACCAGGAGGTCAAGCACTACTCGTCGGGCATGTTCATGCGTCTGGCGTTCTCGGTCGCGATCCACGTGGACGTTGACGTCCTGCTCGTGGACGAGATCCTGTCGGTCGGCGACGCGCCGTTCCGCGAGAAGTGCCGCGCCAAGTTCGAGGAGCTCATCGCCGCGGGGAAGACCCTCGTGATCGTCAGCCACGACATGGAGATGGTCCGCGAGCTCTGCAACCGCGCGGTCGTGATCCGCAAGGGCGAGCTCGTCTTCGACGGCGACGTCGACGACGCCATCCGCGCGATGGGGGAGTGACCGGCCCGCATCACGGAGAACGCGCCCTCGGCTGAGCCGGGGGCGCGTTCTTCGTCGCGGTGGGCTGTGGTCAGCGGCCCATGCCGGTGTAGGTCCAGCCGGCGGTGCGCCAGGCGGTGGGGTCGAGGATGTTGCGGCCGTCGAAGACGACGGGGCGGGTGACCTGGGCGGCGGTGGTGACGGGGTCGAGGGCGCGGTACTGCTTCCACTCGGTGACGATCACGACGGCCTCGGCGCCGGTGAGGGCCTGGTCGACGGTGTCGGCGTAGTCGAGCTGGGGGTGCAGGCGGCGGGCGTTGGGCATGGCCTCGGGGTCGTGGGAGATGACCTCCGCGCCGAGGCCCTTGAGGCGGACGGCGACGTCGAGGGCGGGGGAGTCGCGGATGTCGTCGCTGTCGGGCTTGAAGGCCAGGCCGAGCACGGCGACGCGG